>DOMY01000246.1 GCA_003509785.1 Gemmobacter sp. | reverse complement strand
CGGCCGGTACGGCCGATGCGGTGCACATAATCTTCGGGATGCGACGGCAGGTCAAAGTTGAACACATGGCTCACCGCCGGCACATCCAGACCGCGCGCCGCCACATCCGAGGCGACAAGGATCTTCAGCGTGCCATCGCGGAACCCGTCCAGCGTGCGGGTGCGCTGCGATTGATCCAGATCACCATGGATCGGCGCCGCATCAAAGCCGTGCGATTTCAGCGATTTGGCCACCACATCCACATCCATCTTCCGGTTGCAGAAGATGATGGCATTGGTGCAGGCCTCGCCCTCGGCCTTCAGCAGGGCGCGCAGCACGGCGCGCTTTTCGGCAAAGCTGCGATCCTTGCGCGACGGCGTGAACTGGATCAGCGCCTGTTCGATGGTTTCCGATGTGGTCGACTGGCGCGCCACTTCGATCTTCACCGGGTTCGACAGGAAGGTGCTGGTGATCCGCTCGATCTCGGGCGCCATGGTGGCCGAGAAGAAGAAGGTCTGCCGGGTGAAGGGCGTCAGGTTGAAGATGCGCTCGATATCGGGGATGAACCCCATATCCAGCATCCGGTCTGCCTCGTCCACCACCATGATCTGCACGCCGGTCAGCAGCAGCTTGCCACGTTCGTAATGATCCAGCAGGCGGCCCGGCGTGGCAATCAGCACATCCACGCCCCGGTCGATCAGCTTGTCCTGTTCGCCAAAGGCGACGCCGCCGATCAGCAGCGCCTTGGTCAGCTTGGTATGCTTGGCATAGGTGTCAAAGTTTTCGGCAACCTGTGCCGCCAGTTCGCGCGTGGGGCACAGCACAAGGCTGCGCGGCATCCGTGCGCGGGCGCGGCCCTGACCCAGCAGGGTAATCATCGGCAGCGAAAAGCTTGCAGTCTTGCCGGTGCCGGTTTGCGCGATCCCCAGAACGTCGCGGCCTTGCAGCGCGTGGGGGATGGCTTGCGCCTGGATCGGCGTCGGGGTTTCATAGCCGGTATCAGCTACGGCCTGCAACACGCGCGGGTCGAGCGCGAGATCGGAGAATTTGGTCATAAGCGTCCTGTCACAGCGGGATCGGCCCGCGGATTTGGTCTGGGACGCATCTATCCGGGCGCCCCGGCGTCGTGGCTAGCAGCCACCATCGCGGTTAGCGTAAACTGGCGCAAAGGTCAAGCTCTGCCGTGCATCACAGATATTCCCCATAAGATCCGTCCAGTGGCGCCAGCCCGTCAAACCGCAGGCAATCGCGGCGCAGATGCCGCGCCTCGGGGTCTTCCATCACGGTCACGAATTTTTCCTTGTGCAGCCCGATGCTCTGGCGCCGCAGCCGCATCAGCCGCCCACCCGATGCCGCATCCAGCGCCTGCATCCGCGCCACCAGACGCGGCAGCCAGGGCTGCATGCTGTCATCGCGCACGAAGTTGCGGTTGCGCTGCGCCCAGTATTTCAGCCCCACCTCGCGGTCATCCTGATGCGCCGATCCCCGCCGGGTCTTCACGATGAACGTATCCAGATCACGGGTGATATAGTGGTTGATCTGCGCGAGGCTCTGCCCGCCGGGATCGGTGCTGTTGTAGTTCTTCACCTGAAACTGCCCGGGCAGCAGCCCCGATCCGTTGGTGATGCGCGGCGTGGCCGTCACGCCCGGCGCGCTGCGGGGCTGATGGATGCCCGGCCGGTCATACAGCGCGGGGCGGAACAGCGCCTTGAAGGCATTGAAATGCACATCATCCGCCATGACGTAATCCGCCATGGTGAACCGTTCGGCCTGCAGACGGAACCCCTGCTGCCGCTTGCCCGAAGACCCGAACAGCCGCCAGTTGACCATCATCAGATCAAAGGGCGGGGCGGCGGCCAGCAGATCGTCCAGCCGCCCGCCCCCCACCTTGACCACCAGCAATTCATCCAGATCCAGCGCCATGGCATAATCGGCCGCGGCATATTCCGGCAGATCCGCCGCCCGGATATAGGCCCGCACCTGATGCCCGCCGCGCCGCGCCGCATTGGGAAAATAGCGGATCGCACCCTGCGCCTGCATCTGGGTCAGGATTTCATGGGTCAGATCATCGGAATCATTCTGATAGATGACGATATCGGTAAAGCCGGTCTCAAGATGATGGGCCACCCATTCCAGCAGGAAGGGGCCCTCATTCTTGGCCGTGGCCACCAGAAAGGCGCGGGGTGACGTCATGCAGATCTCCCTGTCGGGTGTATTCTTCCCCGGCGGGCGGCAGATCGCAAGCCCCTGCGCCGCCTACCAGTTCGGCTTGTCATCCGCCGGGGCAAGCACCGGCTGCCAGCCTGCCGCCATCACCGCCACCAAGGGCGCCGGGGTCAGCACCGTCACGCGGCCCCGGGGGCGCGGGCGGGCCGGGCCATAGCCACAGGGCGCATGGGGCAGGGCGGCATCGGCGGTCAGCCGGTGGGGCGTGCCGTCCAGCAGGATGAAGACGCCCGCAGGCAGCGTTTCGGCAGGGGCATGGCTGCGGCGCGGCTGGCGGCTGGCCGGGTCGATCCGCGCGGTATGCAGGAGGGCATCCATGCCTTTCGCATCGGGGCAGCTGCCAAAAGCCCGCGCCCAGGCGGCGCGGAACGCGCGATAGGCCGCGCGCCTGCATTCGGCGCAGGGCCGGTGCCCGGCGGCGCAGGCCACCGCCTCGTCCTGAAAGAACAGCCTGGTGTAGCTGTTGGCGGGCAGCACGCCGGGTGATGCGCGCCCCGGCTTTTCGTGCAGCGTGCAGGTGATCCAGGCCTTGCCCTGCCAGCGGCGGCAGATCACGCCGCCTGCATCATGCAACCGCCCGCGATTGCCCATGAACCCGCCGCGCGCCGCCGTGGCCAAAAAACTGCCATCGGGCTGCACGCGGTTGGGATGGGGCATTACACCATCATTTCCTTCGTCGCCGTCAGCCGCAGTTCCGGGTGATCGCGCTGCACGCGGTCGATGTCCCATTGCAGGCGGGTCAGATAGACCGTGTCGCCATCATGATCGGCGGCGATATGGCCCTTGTTCACGTTGATGAACTTTTCGACCTCGGTCTTCGGGCCGGAAACCCAGCGGGCCGAGGTGAATTGCGACGGCTCGANNCGTGCAAACCGCACCGGCAGCGAATATTCCTGCTCGATCCGGCTGGCCAGCACGTCGAACTGCAGCGCCCCCACCACACCCACGATATAGCCCGAACCGATCATCGGCTTGGACACCTTGGCCGCGCCCTCTTCGGCAAACTGCATCAGCGCCTTTTCCAGATGCTTGGCCTTCATCGGGTCCAGCGCCCGCACGCTGCGCAACAGTTCCGGCGCGAAGCTGGGGATGCCGGTAAAGCGCAGATCCTCACCCTCGGTCAGGGCATCGCCGATGCGCAGCTGGCCGTGGTTCGGGATGCCGATGATATCGCCGGCCCAGGCCTCTTCCGCCAGTTCGCGGTCGGCGGCCAGA
>DOMY01000305.1 GCA_003509785.1 Gemmobacter sp. | reverse complement strand
AGCATCGACGCGACCGCATCGACCCGCAGCCCATCGACATGGAAGGTTTCAAGCCACCAGAAGGCCGAAGCGAGCAGGAAGCCCGACACTTCGCGCCGACCCAGATTATAGATCAGCGTGTTCCAATCCTGATGGAACCCCTCGCGCGGGTCGGCATGTTCATAAAGCGCGGTGCCGTCGAACTGGCCAAGCCCATGCGGATCGGTGGGAAAATGCCCCGGCACCCAATCCAGAATCAGTCCAAGCCCCTTGCGATGCGCGGCATCCACCATGGCGCGAAACTCGGCCGGGGTGCCGTGGCGGATGGTGGGCGCAAACAGCCCGACCGGCTGGTAACCCCAGCTGCCGTCGAAAGGATATTCGGAAACTGGCAGCAGTTCGATATGGGTGAATCCCATATCGGCGGCGTAATCCATCAGCTGATCGGCCAGTTCCAGATAGCTGAGCATCCGCCCGCCGGGCGCGCGTTTCCACGACCCCAGATGCACCTCGTAGACCGACATCGGCGCGTCGATCCGGTGCCGGGCAGCGCGGGTTTCCATCCAAGCGTCATCCTGCCAGTCGGCGCCGTCAATGCGCCGCACCACCGAGGCATTCTTGGGCGCATGTTCCGACCCAAAGCCCACCGGATCGGCCTTCAGCGGCAAGAGCGCGCCCCCGGGGCCACGGATTTCGTATTTGTAAACAGTACCTTCGCCCAGACCGGGGATGAAGATTTCCCACACGCCCGTGGCGCCGCGCTTGCGCATCGGGTGGCGGCGGCCATCCCATATGTTGAAATCGCCCACCACGGAAACCCGCTCGGCACTGGGCGCCCAGACGGCAAAATGGGTGCCTTCGGCACCTTCATGGGTCATCACATGGGCGCCCAGCACCTGCCAGAGCCGCTGATGCGTGCCTTCGCCCAGCAGGTATTCGTCCAGCTCGCCCAGAACGGGGCCGAAGCGGTAGGGGTCTTGCCATTCCCAGGTTGTGCCGCTTCCCTCTGCCCGCAAACTGTATGGTATGCGTCCCGCCAGCCGTCCCGCAAACATACCGTCACCCAGCGCCTCCAGCGGCACGGGATCGGGGGTCAGCGCCCAGACATGATCCGCGCCGGGCTGGAACACCCGCAGCACGGTTTCGCCCGCCACATCATGCGGCCCCAGCACCGCGAACGGATCACCATGCCCCCCGTGCCGGATCGCTTCGGCGGTAGCGGCATCCACCAGCGCGGTCATGCCCTTGCGGGCCCCGCCTCCGGCCTTGGTCCCTGCTTTCGCCATGTCTCCCCCCTCATGCGAAATCTTCTGCTGCGGCGCCGGTTCGCCCGGCGCCGCGAATGTCGGGATCACAGGGCCGATGGCAGTTCCCAGATATCGGCCATGTATCCCTTGATCGTCCGGTCGGACGAGAAGAAGCCCGACCGCGCGGTGTTCAGCGCCGCCATCTTCACCCAGCGGTCACGATCGGCATAGGCGCGGTCCACCTCGGCCTGCGCTTCACGATAGGCGTCGAAATCGGATGCGACGAGGAAATAATCATGATGCCAGACGCGATGGACCAGCTGATGATAGCGGCCCGGCTCTTCGGGGTTGAACCGGCCTTCGGCGATCATCTGCAGCACATCCTGCAAGGACTGGCTGGCGGCGATGGCATCGCGGGCATGATCGGGATTGGCGCGGCGCGGCCCCACCTCTTCGGCAGTCAGACCGAACAGGAAGAAGTTTTCCGCCCCCACCTCTTGCAGGATTTCCACATTGGCGCCATCCAGCGTGCCGATGGTGGGCGCGCCGTTCATCATGAACTTCATGTTGCCGGTGCCCGANNCGCCGGGATCAGCCGTTCGGCCATGCTGACATTGTAGTTTTCGGGATAGACGATCTTCAGCTTGTCGCCGATTTCGGGATCGTTATTCACCACCGAGGCCACATCATTGATGAGGTGGATGATTTCCTTGGCCACCGCATAGCCCGGCGCCGATTTGCCACCGAAGATCTTGACGCGCGGCACCCAGTCAGCCTCGGGGTTCTGCTTGATGTCGTGATAGCGCGCGATGGTTTCCAGAATGTTCAGCAGCTGGCGCTTGTATTCGTGGATGCGCTTCACTTGCACATCGAACAGCGCATCGGGCGAGACGGTGACGCCGCAGTGATCCTGGATCCATGCAGCCAGATCGACCTTGTTCTGCCGCTTGGCGGCATCGAAGGCCTTGAGGAAGGGCTTCTTGGCCACATGCGGTTCCAGCTCTTTCAGCCGGTCCAGATCGGCCTCCCAGCCTTCGCCGATGGTTTTGGTAATCAGTGCCGCCAGCGGGCGGTTGCACATCTTCAGCCAGCGGCGCGGCGTCACCCCGTTGGTCTGGTTGATGATATGGCCGGGGTTCAGGGTTTCCAGTTCGTTGAACAGGTTCTTCTTCACCAGATCGGAATGCAGCGCCGAAACCCCGTTCACCTTATGCGCCATGATGACGGCCAGTTCGCCCATCCGCACCTCGTGGTGCTTGACGATGCCCACCCAGTGCGGGCGGGTGGGATGCTTGGCCTTGTGCCAGCTGTCGATCCGTTCGACGATCTGCATGTGGCGCGGCAGCACATTGCCGAAGGTGAAGGTGGCCCAACGCTCCAGCGCCTCGGGCAGCAGGGTGTGGTTGGTATAGCCCAGACAGGCCTGCGCGGTTTCCAGCG
>DOMY01000175.1 GCA_003509785.1 Gemmobacter sp. | reverse complement strand
CTCCCCTGACGAGAGTGTGCTGGGCCTCGACATAGTGTTTCAGGCTCTTTCCCCAGTAGCCGATCTGGTGTTCCAGAATTTTCGAGGGGTTCTGCATCATTTCCGCAACATAGGCAGCTGCGGCCTTCAGATAGACCTCTTGCGAGGGCCCCTGAAGCGACGGATCGGCGTTGCGCCGGTGTGTTAGCGCTGACGTCAACCGCTTTGAAAGCTCTTCCACCCTTGCAAGATTGGCATTCAGACGGTCTAGCCGTGCATCCGCGTCCTTGGTCTCAGTTGTCATGATGCACTTTCCCCCCTAAAGTATTTTGCTACTGCAGCATTACGCCTGCCTCCCGGTGCCGGGCCGGGGTGCGTGGCGCGGTCACGGTCCCGGCGGGCAAGGAGATGCCATGAAGTATATGGCCACTTATGACCTTATGGAAACTGCCCGCAACACAAATGAATGGCTGGGGGCGACGGCCCGGGCCATGGCCTCTTACCCGGCATTTGCGCTGTCCACTAACCCGATGGTCGCGCTGACCGCCGCCTGGGGCGAGGTGACGGAACGCGCCTTTGCGCGCATGGTGGCGAAGCCCGATTGGGGCATCCGGTCCATCGTCGGCCCGGATGGGCAGGATCACCTGGTGGACATCACGCCGGTGGTGGAAAAGCCCTTCGGCGATCTGGTGCATTTCCATGTGCGGCGGCGCGCACCGATGCGGCGCAAGATCATGGTCGTGGCGCCGATGTCGGGACACTATGCCACCCTGCTGCGCCCGACGATTGCCAGCCTGCTTCCAGACGCCGATGTTTATGTGACCGACTGGCACAATGCCCGCGACATTCCGGTTTCGGCGGGCAAGTTCGATGTGGAAGATTACACCCTGTATCTGGTGGATTTCCTGCGCCATCTGGGGCCGGACACCAATGTGGTGGCCATCTGCCAGCCGGTGCCGCTGACGCTGGCAGCCGCCGCCTATCTGGCCGCCGAAGATCCCTCGGCCCAGCCCCGGTCGCTGACGCTGATGGGCGGGCCGGTCGATCCCGATGCCGCCGCAACCGAGGTGACGGATTTTGGCCGCCGCGTGACCATGGGCCAGCTGGAACAATGGGCCATTCAGCGCGTCGGGTTCAAATATCAGGGCGCCGGGCGGCTGGTCTATCCGGGCCTGCTGCAGCTGGCCTCGTTCATGTCGATGAATGCCGAGCGTCATTCGAAGGCGTTCACGGACCAGATCACCCGCGTCGCGCGGGGCGAGGCTTCGGATCACGATGCCCATAACCGCTTTTACGACGAATATCTGGCGGTGATGGACATGTCGGCCGAATTCTACCTGTCGACGGTGGAGCGGGTGTTCAAGAACCGCGAAATCGCGCGCAACGAATTTGTCGTGGCGGGCAAGAAGGTGGATCTGGGCGCGATCACCGATATCGCAGTGAAGATCGTGGAGGGCGAGAAGGATGACATTTCCGCCCCCGGCCAGTGCCTTGCCGCGCTGAAGCTGCTGACCAACCTGCCCGACAGCAAGAAAGCCGCGCATCTGGAACCGGGTGCCGGGCATTACGGCATCTTTGCGGGCCGCAGCTGGCGCCTGAACATCCGGCCTCTGGTGCTGAACTTCATCGACGCCAATTCCGGCCCGGCCAGCGCCGCCCCTGCCCCGCAGGAAGCGCCCGCAGCCGCCGCACCGGCAGAGGCTCCCGCCGCCGCCACCCCGGCCCGCAAGGCGGCGATCAAGCTGGCATCGAGCAATCCCGGCGCCTGAGACTGGCGCAGGTCCATGAAAAAAAGGGGCGCCACTGGCGCCCCTTTTTTTCATGCGGCCAGACCGGCAACCTCGGCCACGGTCGCGGCGATCAGATCCAGGCACTCTGGCGTGGAAAAGCGGTGATCCGCACCCTTGACCAGCAGCAGCCGCATATCCGGGCTGGAGGCGTGATCCAGCAGGCGCAGTGCCACGGCAGGCGGCACATCCACATCCGCCGTGCCCTGCAGCAGACGCACCGGGAAGGGTAGCGCCAGCGGATCGCGCAGCACCAGCTGGCTGCGGCCATCCTCGATCAGGCGGCGGGTGATGATATAGGGATCGGCGGAATAATCGCTGGGCAGCGCGACCCGCCCCTGCGCGGCCAGTTCGGCCTTCTGCGCATCGGTAAAGCTGGCCCACATGCTGTCTTCGGTGAAATCCGGCGCGGCGGCGATGCCGACAAAGCCTGCGATCCGCTCCGGCATAGCCCGGGCCACCAGCAGCGACAGCCAGCCGCCCATGGAAGAGCCGAGCAGGATCTGCGGGCCGCTGGTCAGCGTGGCAATCGCCGCCATGGCATCCGCCGCCCAATCGCCGATGCAGCCCTCGAAGAAATCACCGTCCGACTGGCCATGCCCCGAACAATCGAACCTGAGGAAGGCGCGGCCCGTGCGTTCGGCCCAATCCTGCAGGAACACCGATTTGGTGCCGTTCATATCCGACCGGAAGCCGTGGATGAACACCACGCCCGGCCCCTGCCCTGCGGTCTGGTGATAGGCGATGCGCCGCCCCTGCGGCGTGTGAAGAAATTGCGGCATGTGATCCCCGTTCGATTGCGGCCAGACCCTGCCAGAGCGCGCCACTGCCCGCAAGAACCTGCGCCCTGCGGCTTGACGCCGGGCGCATCTGGCGGCAAACCGGCGCGACCATACCCGCAACCGGGCGTTCCGTGGGCGCCAGACCGACGAGGAGCTAGGCCATGAGCCAGATTTCCCTTACTTTCCCCGATGGCAACAAGCGCGATTACGCGGCTGGCGTGACGCCTGCCGAAGTGGCCGCCGCCATTTCCACCAGCCTTGCGAAAAAGGCGATCAGTGCCACGGTGAACGGCCAGCACTGGGATCTGCAATGGCCGATCCCGGCAGACGCCACCATCGCCATTCACACCATGCAGGATGATGCGCAGGCGCTGGAACTGATCCGGCATGATCTGGCGCATATCATGGCGCGGGCGGCGCAGGAAATCTGGCCGGATGTGAAGGTGACCATCGGCCCGGTGCGCGATTACGGCTGGTTCTATGATTTCGACCGGGCAGAGCCGTTCACGCCCGAAGATCTGGGCCAGATCGAAGCGCGGATGAAACAGATCATCAACGCCCGCGAGCCGGTGAAAACCGAGCTGTGGGAGCGTGCCCGCGCGGTGGAATATTACCGTGGCCGCGGCGAGCCCTTCAAGCTGGAGCTGCTGGACCGGATTCCCGAAGGCGAAGATATCCGCATGTACTGGCATGGCAACTGGCAGGATCTGTGCCGGGGGCCGCATCTGCAGCATACGGGCCAGGTGCCCGCCGATGCCTTCAAGCTGACGCATGTGGCCGGCGCCTATTGGCTGGGCGATGCCTCGCGCCCGATGCTGCAGCGCATCTATGGCGTGGCCTTCAAGAACCGCGAGGATCTGAAGGCGCATATGACCATGCTGGAGGAAGCGGCGAAACGCGACCACCGCAAGCTGGGCCGCGAGATGGACCTGTTCCACATCCAGGAAGAGGCGCCGGGCATGGTGTTCTGGCACCCCAACGGCTGGACCGTCTACCGGATGCTGGAAGATTACATGCGCAAGCGGCTGCGCGAATATGACTACAAGGAAATCAAGACGCCGCAGGTGGTGGACCGCATCCTGTGGGAGAAATCCGGCCATTGGGAAGCCTATCGCGAGAACATGTTCATCGTCGAGGTCGACGAGGAAGGCGCGAAGGAAAAGCGCATCAATGCGCTGAAACCGATGAACTGCCCCTGCCATGTGCAGATCTATAATCAGGGCCTGAAATCCTACCGTGATCTGCCGCTGCGTCTGGCCGAGTTCGGGTCTTGCCACCGCTATGAAAGCTCTGGCTCGATGCACGGGCTGATGCGGGTGCGCGGCTTCACGCAAGATGATGCGCATATCTTCTGCACCGAAGACCAGATCGAGGCGGAATGCGCGGGGTTCATCAGCCTGCTGTCCTCGGTCTATCGCGATCTCGGGTTCGAAAAGTTCGACATCAAGCTCAGCACCCGTCCGGATGTGCGCGTGGGTTCGGATGAGGTGTGGGACAAGGCGGAGAACGCGCTGCAGAAGGCCATCGAAGGCCTGGGCCTGCCCTATGAGGTGAACGAGGGCGACGGCGCCTTCTACGGCCCCAAGCTGGATTTCAAGCTGACCGATGCCATCGGCCGCGAATGGCAGTGCGGCACCTTCCAGGCCGATTTCAACCTGCCGGTGCGGCTGGATGCCGAATATGTGGGCGAAGATGGCGCGAAGCACCGCCCGGTCATGCTGCACCGCGCGGTTCTGGGATCGTTCGAGCGGTTCATCGGCATCCTGATCGAGAACTATGCGGGCAAGCTGCCGTTCTGGCTGGCGCCGCGTCAGGTGGTTGTGGCCTCCATCGTGTCGGATGCGGATGATTATGTCCGCGAAGTGGTGGCCGCGCTGAAGGCACGCGGCATCCGGGCCGAGGCCGATACGCGCAACGAGAAGATCAATTACAAGGTGCGCGAACATTCGGTGGGCAAGGTGCCGGTCATCCTGGCCATCGGTATGAAAGAGGTCGAAGAACGCACGGTTTCGGTGCGCCGTCTGGGCGAAAACCGCACCGAAACTGCCACGCTGGATGCCATCACAGCAGAGCTGGCAACAGCGGCACAAATGCCCTGAAAACGGGCATAATGTTGAAATACCGCTTGAAATCAGTTGGTTGGGCAGATGCGCATTGCCCAACCAAAATTCTTGCTTTTTGATTTGGGCATGGCATCATTTCCCTGTGACGACAGACTTTCGACCGCCTCCTGACACCAGGCAGCCGGACCTTGGAAGACCTGGCTGCACGGCCCGCGGCAATCTCGCCCCGGGATGTCTGATGAAGGAGAGACGGAATGCCGACCGGCACCGTGAAATGGTTCAACGACACAAAGGGATATGGCTTCATTGCCCCCGATGACGGCGGTAAGGATATCTTCGTGCATATCTCTGCCGTAGAGCGGGCTGGCCTGAAGGGCCTGAACGACAACCAGAAAATCGGTTACGAACTGCAATCCGGCCGCGATGGCCGTGCTTCGGCCAGCGACCTGCGCCTGCTGTAATTCACGCGCACCTTACAGGCAAAGTGCCGGATCACGGCCCCTGCGGGGGCCGTTTTCACATGCGGATCGGTGGCGTATTCTGGCCGGATTACAGAAGTGCGGCCTGCACGTCATCGCCCCAGCCCAGCAACAGCTTTTCGCCCGTGTCGATCACCGGGCGCTTCATCACGGCGGGNNGGGTTGGGCGGCAATCTGCGCCTCTGCTTCGGAGGCTTTGAGGAAATCATTGAAGCCGCGATAGGTGGTGGAGGATTTGTTTACCAGCCTGTCGCCGAATTCATCCACCAGACGGGTGATTTCTGCCCCGCTCAGCGGTTCCTTGCGCACGTCGCGGAAGGTGACGGCATGGCCTGCCGCCTCCAGCGCCTTGAGCGCTTTCTTGCAGGTGTCGCAGGTGGGGATTCCGTAAAGGATCATGGCGGTTCGTTCCCTTGCTGGTGGCCCCTGCCGGGCAGAAGGCGGGCGCGCAATCGTGTGGTTTCTCGCGCCCTGTCTTACAGTGCCGGGCCGCCAAGGCCAAGCAGACGCGCCACCCAGACACCGGCCGCCGCCGAAATCGCCGTCAGGGCCATGCCCCAGATCACATCGGTGGCCACCATCTGCCAGTGCCAGTTGCGCATGACCGCGAAGCTGGTGAATTCATAGGTGCCATAGGCCATGAACCCGATCACCGCCGCAGGCAGCCAGACCGAAGTGCCCCCGCGCAGCGCAGGCAGCGATACAAGCCAGATCAGCCCCGCGATATAAAGCGCATAAAAGGCGATGGCCGGGGCAAGGCGAATCCCATCCAGCAGCTGATCGCCCAGATGGCGGCGGAACAGCGGCTGCATGACAAAGCGCAGCATCACGGCATCCAGAAGCAGGAACACGGCAGCCGTAACGGCATAAAGAACGATGACAGGCATGAGGGGGGCTCCTTTACGGGCATTACCTAGGGCGCCCACCGCACTTGGCCAGCCCGCCCTGCCATCAATGCGCGGTGCGAGGCCGTGCCAGCCCGGTCATGCGCCAGTCCCGGATCTCATAGGGTTTGTGCGGATAATGCTTTTGGTGGAATTCGGGCCTGCGCGCAGGCACCCCCGGGATCTGCGAGATCCCCTCCCAGATCGCGGCCTGCGTGGCAATGTAGCTGGCATGATGATCCGGCCGGGCGCGCTTGAAGCTGGGGTGCAGAAAGGGCTTCTTCGGTCCGGCAAGAAACCGCTCCAGCAGGTCGAGCGTGGGCACGCCTTTTTGCGCAACCAGGCCAGCCAGATCGCAATACATCCGGCCCAGAACCGACACCGGCACAACCGGCAGGTTGCGCTCGTCCCAGTAGTCACGGTCCAGCGCAATGATGGGCGAGGCGAAAATCGCCAGAAGTGTGGTGAACCCCAGGGATTTCAGGAGGTCATGCGCAGCAAGGATGCCCTCTGCCGCCTCGTCCAGAAAGCCGGGCAGGTTGTAGAACCCTTCCTTGCGCATCTTGTAGCGCAGGTTGAACTGGATGTCATTGATGCCAAAGTTCAGCAGGATGATCGTATTGCGTGGCAGGTGCTGCACCGCATGGGTGATGAAGGGCGCCTCGCCCGGATCGCGCAGGACCCGCGCCGACCAGCCGCTTGCCCAGAGTNNAGAGCGGATGATACAGCGGATTCGCCCCGAAAATGTAATCGAAAACCTCGGACGCGCTGGAGCCAAGCACTGCCAGTGGCCGGGTGCCACTGGTCGAAACGGGATCTGTTGCGGGATCGGAAAGGGCAGATGAAATCTGCGTCATGCTACGCTCATGGATTGAAATGCCCCGATGCCTAGCAACTTTGGCAGGCGTTGCAAGCTGCAAAACCACAGGAACCTGGATGCCGCAACAGCCTGAAGCACATCGCAAGGTTCTTTAGTTACGTATAATTTTCAGCAGATGAAGGTCTGCAAAGTGGTGGCGAGGGGGGGATTTGAACCCCCGACCCCGCGATTATGAGTCGCGTGCTCTAACCAACTGAGCTACCTAGCCACTGGCGCGCTTCTAGTAGACCGCGCCGGGGGGGTCAAGCGCCTTTCGGCATTTTTTCGTCAACCCGCCACCGCCCTGTCATGCGCGACGCGCGGGCGGCCTGAGGCTGTCACCGTCACGGTGGCTTCGATGAACATGCGGTTGCCCTCTACCTCGGCCTCGCGGATGTCGCGGGTGGTGGCCAGATGCACATCGGCAGCCCCGGCCCGCAGCGCGCGGCCCTGTGCCTCGGCTGCAAGGGCGGCTTCCAGCGCATCCAGCGCCGCATCGCGGCTGGCGAAAAGCTGATTGCCTTCGGGCAGATGCGCGATGAAGCGGCCCTCGCCCCGGCTGGTCACCAGCCCCTGGGCGCGCTGGCTGACCTGCCCCACAACGGCACCGATGGCATTGGCCACGCCCGCATGTTCGGGCAGCACCATGCGGGTGCCCAGCCTTTCGCCCACCGCGCCATAATAGAACGGCGCCGAAGCCCCCAGCCCGATCACCGGCACACCAAGCCGCAGCTGCAGCTGCACCACGCCCTGATGCCCGCCAAGCCCCCGGCGCGTCAGCAGATGCCGGGCCAGCACCTCGGGCGCATCCTCGGCAAAGCCCGGGTCTTCGGCAAAGGCGGCCTCCAGCAGGCAATCCACGGTCTGCGCGGTCAGCTGATCGACGATCTTTTGCGCGAAAGAGACGGGATCGCCAGAGAACCGCTCACCACGCCCGGTGCGGCGGCGCCCCAGCAGGCGCAGCGCCTTTTCGGCGGCCGTGGCATCCCAATCGGCCAGCCCGCCCAGAACATGGCTGGCATCCGAAGGCGTGACACCCGCGACCATCACCAGCCCGCGCGCCACAAGGCGATCCATCGCCGCCACCTCCAGCCGCGAGGTGATGGGGCGTGCAAGCGGCATGGGTTCGGTGATCCGCGCCAGCAGCGCCGCTTCGCGCGCTGACAGCCCGCCCGCCGTCGCGCCACCTGTCGGCGTGACCATGGGAATCACGAAGCGCCCGTCGAATTCGCCCGAAACCTCGGTCGACAGCGCGCGATCCAGCGCGGCGTGAACCATGGCGCCATGATCCACCGCCAAGAGCGATACCGGGATCAGGCGGCGTGGGCCAAGGCGCAGGCCACCTTCCAGCCCTTCGGTCACCAGATGCACCTCGCTGTCGCCACCCAGCCCGGTGGTACGCATCGCCACCGCCTCGACCATGGTGCGAAAGCCGCCGACGCGGGCGCCTTCGGGGTCGATCTCGGGCAGGCCACCTTTCAGCAGGGCGACATCGGTGGTGGTGCCGCCGATGTCGGACACCAAAGCGTCGGATTCGCCCGACAGCCAGCGGGCGCCCACGATGCTGGCGGCGGGGCCGGACAGGATGGTTTCGATGGGGCGCTCGCGCACCATGGCGGCAGAGATCAGCGCGCCATCGCCGCGCACCACCATCAGCGGCGCAGCAATGCCCACCGCTGCCAGATGGCTTTCGCAGGCGGCCACCAGCCGGTCGATCATGCCGATCAACCGGGCATTCAGCACCGCCGTCAGCGCGCGTTTCGGCCCGTTCAGCCCGGCGGAAAGCTCGTGCGAACAGGTGACGGGGCGCCCGGTGGCCTGACGGATCGCGGCGCGGGCCGCAACCNNAGCCCATGACATCGGGCGCCAGCCGCACCGCCTCGGCCACCAGCTGGTCCAGATCCAGCGGGGCGCTTTGCTGGCCTGCATGATCGTGCCCGCCCGGCAGCGCGATGACCGGATCACCCGCCAGAGCCTCGGCCAGGCCGCCCCGCTCCAGATCGCCGGCATCAAAGCCGATGAACACCAGCGCCACGCGGCCGCCCTGCCCCTCGACCAGCGCATTGGTGGCCAGGGTGGTGGACAGCGACACCATCGCCACCTCGGCCGGGGCCACGCCCGCGCCAGACAGGGCCGCATTGACGGCACGACCGATGCCCAGGCTCAGATCGCCGCGCGTGGTCAGCGATTTCGCCTTGCCGATGACCCGGGTTGCCGCGGCGTCGATGATGACCGCATCGGTATAGGTGCCGCCGGTATCGACGCCCAGAAGATAGCCCATGATCCCGCCCACATGCTTTTGTCCTGCAGCTATTCCATGCCGCCAGCCCGCGCGCAATGCGCGCCCGATGACGACATCGCGCAGACGGCGCGCGCCCCCTCGCCCTTTGCGGAAAGGCCGGTTAGGCTGCCCTTGGTTGATATGGGATGAGTTTATGCGGCAAGAGCTTCCACAAACCCGCGATCTGGTGCTGATCGGGGGGGGCCATGCCCATGCGCTGGTGGCGCGGATGTGGGGTATGACGCCGTTGGCGGGTGTACGGGTGACCATCATCAACCCCGGCCCGGTCGCGCCCTATACCGGGATGCTGCCAGGCCATATCGCGGGTCATTACGACAAGTCGGATCTGATGATAGATCTGGTGCGGCTGGCCCGGTTTGCCGGAGCGCGGCTGATCCTGGACCGGGTGAAGGGGATCGACCGCCGGGCAAAACGGGTGATCCTGCAGGACCGCCCGCCCATAAGCTATGATGTGGCCAGCATCGACATCGGCATTTCGTCGGATCTGCCCGATCTGCCGGGCTATGCGGGCAATGCGGTTTCTGCAAAACCGCTAGGCCATTATGCCGAAAGCTGGGAGGCATTCGTGGCGCAAGGCCTGCCCCGGCCCCGGCTGGTGGTGATCGGCGCGGGCATCGGCGGGGTGGAGCTGGCGCTGGCATCGGCCTACCGGCTGCGTCAGGCGGGGGCTGATCCGCAGATCACGCTGATCGACCGCGCAGCAGGGGCGCTGCCCCATATCGGCTCTGGGGCGCAGCTGGCCCTGCTGGCCGAACTGGCCGCAGCGGGGATTGTGCTGATGACCGGGGTGGCCCCGGCCAAGCTGCGGCCCGGTGCGGTTGTGCTGGAGGATGGCCATGTGGAGACGGCGGATTTCATCCTGTCGGTGGCAGGCAGCCGCCCGCAGCGCTGGCTGGCCGATACCCGGTTGGCCCTGCATGAGGGGTTCGTGGCGGTCGGCTCTACCCTGCAAACCTCGGATCCGGTGATTTTTGCAGTGGGCGATTGCGCACATATGCTGCATGCACCGCGACCCAAGGCTGGGGTCTTTGCCGTGCGGCAGGCGCCGGCTTTGCATCATAACCTGCGGGTCAGCCTGTCGGAAACCGGGCAGTTCCGTGAATATAATCCGCAGCGCGATTACCTGAAACTGGTGTCGACCGGGCGGCAGAATGCAGTGGCCGACAAGCTGGGGCTGGAACTGTCGCATCCTGTGCTGTGGCGCTGGAAAGACCGGATCGACCGGCGGTTCATGGCGATGTTCACCGATTACCCGGCCATGCCCACCGCTGCGCTGCCCAGCCCAGCAGCCGCCGGACTGGCCGAGGCTCTGGGGCCGAAACCCCTGTGTGGCGGCTGCGGCGCGAAGGTGGGGGCCGAGGATCTGGCCATGGCCCTGTCAACCCTGCCCGATCCGCGCAACCCCNNCCCCGCCGTGCTGACCGGGCCGGGCGATGATGCCGCCGTGATCCGCCGGGCGGAGGGGTTGCAGGTGCTGACCACAGATCACCTGCGCGC
Organism: Gemmobacter sp.; assembly: GCA_003509785.1. Classification (GTDB taxonomy): domain Bacteria; phylum Pseudomonadota; class Alphaproteobacteria; order Rhodobacterales; family Rhodobacteraceae; genus Gemmobacter. Next base: position 13,636 of record DOMY01000175.1, on the reverse strand, counting down.
CTTCACGGCCGATCACGGGCTGATGGCGCAGATTGCGGCGATCCATGCCATGGGGGATATCTGGGCGATGGGTGCGCGCCCCGAAGCGGCGCTGGCGCAGATCACATTGCCGCAGCTGTCGCCCCGGCTGCAGGCCGAAACCCTGCGCGAGATCATGGAAATGGCCGCCGCCACCTTTACCGCCGCCGGGGCGGATATTGTGGGTGGCCATACCTCCGTCGGGGCCGAGCTGACCATCGGCTTTACGGTCACCGGCCTGACCCATCGCGCAATCACCAAGGGCGGCGCGCAGGCGGGCGATGTGTTACTGCTGACGAAACCGCTGGGCACCGGCACGATTCTGGCCGCCGAAATGGCAGGGCACCGCAGCCCGAAGCTGCAACTGGGCGAAGCGCTGGCCGCTGCGCTGGCATCCATGACTGCCGCGCCCATGGCGGCGGCGACGATCCTGCGCGATCATGCGACGGCGATGACAGATGTGACGGGCTTCGGGCTTGCAGGCCATCTGTGGGAAATCTGCCAGNNCCCCCTGCTGCCGGGCGCTGCCCAGCTGGCCGCCGAAGGCATGGCCTCGACCCTGGCGCCCGCCAATCGCGCGGCGCTGATCGGCCATATTGCCGTACCAGATGCGCCTGCCGCAGCCCTGCTGTTTGATCCGCAGACGGCCGGCGGCTTTCTGGCCGCCGTGCCACCCGATCAGGCCAGATCTGTGCTGATGGCGCTGCAGGCCGCGGGCAGCCCAGCCGCAATCATCGGGCGGCTGCTGGCGGCCAAGCCGAAGATCACGGTCCTGTCGCGCTGATCTGGGCCACGGCTGCCGCCACCTGCACCGCCAGCGCAGGCAAGGTTTCAGGGCCGAGCCCCGTCGANNGCTTGGCATAGCGCGGGTCATAGTGCCGGGCCATCAGATCCGCCGCCAGTTCGGCAAATCGTGCCGCGCCCGCCAGCGCCTGCCAGCCTTCGATCACCTCGGCCGGGTGCAGGGGGCGCAGCCGGTCCAGGATCCCGGCCAGCCGCACCGGATCGGCCACCAGATCGCCATAGGCACGCGTCAGATAGGCGGCCCGCGCCTCCAGCGGGGCCACGATCTCCACCCGCGGGGCTTCCACCATGGCGCGCCACAGGCGGGGCGGCAGGCGGCAGTTGCCGACCTTGGAGCTTTCGGCCTCCACCACGACCGGGCGCGTCGGGTCCAAACGCGCAAGGGCCAGAGCCAGCGCGCCTTCAAAGGCCTTTTGCGAAGGCTGCCCGCCCGGCATCGCCCCGAACAGCGATCCGCGATGCCGCGCCAACCCTTCCAGGTCGACCACCTGCACCCCAAGGCCCGCCAGCAGGGCCAGAACCTCGGTCTTGGCGGCGCCGGTATTGCCATCCAGCACGACCACCGGGCTGGCCACCGGGNNCCAGCCGCCGCCAGGTCTTGTAACCGCCCTCGATCACATCGGCACGCCAGCCCACCGATTTCAGGATCGTGGCGAAAGATCCTGACCGCATCCCGCCGCGCCAGCAATAGACCAAGGGCTTCCAGCCGCCCTCCATATCGGCCAGCGGCCCTTGCAGATGCGCTGCCGCATTCTTGGCCACCAGCGCACCGCCCACCTTGCGCGCCTTGAACGGGCTTTCCTGCTTGTAGATCGTCCCCACCAGCGCGCGTTCGTCATTATCCAGCACCGGCAGGCTGATGGCGCCCGGCACATGATCCTCGGCCCATTCGGCCGGGGNNTCCTCTTGGCAAAAATACCCATTCTGCGTTCAGAACCCCGCGAAACAGCGGTCGGTCAACGCCTGCAGCATCGCCGCACCGCGCGCCATCTGTTCCACCGTCACATATTCATCGGGCTTGTGGCCCTGCGCCATGCTGCCCGGGCCGCAGATCACCGTGGGGATACCCAGATGCTGCGAGAACAGCCCGCCCTCGGTGCCGAAGGCCACCTTGATGGTGCCATTCGCCCCGGTGAGGCCCTTGACGAAATTCACCACCNNACAGCCGTTCCACCGTGATCGCCGCTTCGGGAAATTCGGCGCGCAGCGGGGCCACGATACCTTCCGCCACCGCACGCAGATCGGCGATCAGCGCCTCGGGGTCGTCGCCCGCAAGGCTGCGGATTTCGAAATCCAGCGTGGCGCGGTTGGGCACGATATTGACCTGAACCCCGCCCTGCATCTTGCCGACATGGATCGTGGTATAGGGTACGTCATAATCGCCATCGCGCAACCCATGCGCCGCCACCCGCGCCTGCAAGGCCCTTACGGCATTGAGGAAATCCGCCGCCAGATGCAGCGCGTTCAGCGCCAGCGGGGCCAGCGCCGAATGGCCCTCGCGCCCCAGACAGGTCGCCCGCAGCGCCACCTTGCCCTTGTGGCCGGTGGCCACCTGCATGGCTGTGGGTTCGCCCACGATGCAAAAGCGAGGCTTCACCGGCGCCTGTGCCAGCATATCGACCATGGAGCGCACGCCCATGCAGCCGATTTCCTCATCGTAAGACAGGGCCAGATGCAGCGGCACCGCCAGGCTTTCGCCCGCCCGCTGCCGCGCCGCTGCCTGCAGCATCGCGTCAATCGCCAAGGCGCAGAAGCCCTTCATATCGGCGGCACCCCGGCCATAGAACCGCCCGTCTTCCTCGGTCAGGCGGAAGGGCGGTTTTGTCCAGGCCTGGCCCTCCACAGGCACCACATCGGTATGGCCCGACAGCATCACCCCGCCGATACCTTCCGGCCCGAGCGTGGCGAACAGATTGGCCTTGGCCCCGCCCACATCCGGGATCAGGGCTGCGGAAATGCCTGCCTCTGCCAGCAGGGTTTGAACATACAGCATCAGGTCGATATTCGGCTTGGCACTTACCGTATCGAATTGCATCAGCTGGTCGAAAATCGCGCGCATCATGTTTCTCCGTTGCGGGTATATGGTTAGACAAAAGCGGCGCGAAGGGAAGGCCGATTGCGCCAAAGCGGTGGTTCGGGCTTTCCTTCGGCCCGCGCTTCCGCCAGTCTGGCCACGCCTGACCGGAGCCTGCCCCCATGTGCCTTGAGCCTATGCGCCCATTCCTGACCGCCGCCCTTCTTGCCACGCTGCCGCTTACCGCCTCTGCCGATCCGATGGGCGCCGTGGGCCAGCTGGTGCTGGGCCATGCGCTGTTTGCCGAGGGCGAGGCCAGCCGCGACGGGCTGGCACTGATCGCCGGGGCACGGCTGGCCGGTGGTGTGAAGATCGGCATCGTGGCGCGCGAGATGCAGACGGAAGGCCCGGCCGCCGAAGCCGCTGCAGCCGCAGCAGCCCCGCGGAATGCGGTGCAGATGATGGCCACCGCGCGGGCCGCCGTCGAGGCGGACGAGACGCTGTCCTTTCTGGTGATATCCGCCGAATCCCTGTTGTCCGTTCTGCCTGCGGCAGAGGCCAGCGCCAGTGCGGCGCAGATCGGCCCGGGGCAAAGCCAGATCTGGCGCTTGCCTGCCGATGGCGGGGCTGCGCTGGATATCGGGGTGGTGGATGATGGCGGATCTGGCCTGCAGCTGCAGGTGGCCGCAGCGCAGGGCGACGACGCGCCACAGGATCTGTGCCGCGCCACGGCGCTGCCGTTATGCCGGATCCTGTTGCCAGAAAGTGGTTTTGTGGATGTGACGGTGCGCAATCCGGGGGCCGAGCCAGAGAATTACCTGCTGGTCACCAACTGATCTGGTCAAAGTCGCCACCAGGGATCATCCGGTCGCAGTTGACCATCAGGTAAAAAATTTCCCTGCCAGACTGGCAGTGGTGATGCCTGCGGGCCTGATCTGGCCCGCATCGCCCACCGGCCCCCTTTTCGGGGTCGCTTGCGATCCCCAGCCCCTGCCCCGCCGCGTTGCCGCGACGGGGCCTTTTCGTACCATCAGTCAGCGTCGCGCNNAATGCGAAAGCCAGCCCGGCCAGCAAGGTGGCCAGAACCCCACCCGCAACGATTGCCAGGGCCGAAAGCGGCTCGAAACTATATTCCGCCTCCATCACCCAGACCATCACCGCCCAGCCCGCGATCGCCCCGGCGGCGATTGCCACGACGCCGGCGGCCGCCCCCATCAACGCCGCCCGCAAGGCAAAGCTGACCAGGATACGCGCCCGCGTGGCCCCCAGCACCTTCAGCACCGCCGCCTCATAGACTCGGGCACGTTCGCCTGCGGCGGCGGCACCGATCAGCACGACAAAGCCGGTGGCCAGCACGGCAGAGGCAGCCCATGCCGTGGCGGTGGCGATGGCATCCAGCGCCTCTGTCACCCGGTCGATGGCATCGCGCACCCGTATGGCGGTGATGTTCGGCCAGGTGCCTGCCAGATCGCGCAGAATGCGCGCCTCTTCCTGAGGCGGGGCATAAAGTGTGGCAATATGGGTATGCGGTGCGCCAGCCAGCGCCGCCGGGTTCAGGGTCATCACAAAGCCCATGCCGCCGGTGGCGAAATCAACCTCGCGCAGGCTGGTCACCGTGGCGGTGATGTCGCGGCCCAGCACATTCAGTGTGATGGTATCGCCCAGCACCAGCCCGATCTCGGCCGCCTCTTCCGCCGAAAAGCTGACCTGCGGGTCGCCGGCATAGTCGGCAGGCCACCATTCGCCCGCCACGATCTGGGTGCCCTCGGGCGGGGTGGCGGCATAGGTGATGCCACGATCCCCGCGCACCACCCAATGTTCGCCCGCCACCTCGCGCGCGGGGCGGCCGTTGATGCGGGTGATGACGGCCCGCAGCATCGGCGCGCTTTCCACGCGGGAAATTGCCGGATCGGCCTTCACCTTGTCCAGAAAGCCCGCGATCTGATCGTTCTGGATATCCACCATGAAATAGGCAGGCGCCCGGGCCGGCAGATCGCGGTCGATGGCCGATCGCAGATTGGCGTCGATCTGTCCCACCGCCGCCAGCACCGAAAGACCAAGGCCGAGCGACAGGACCACCGAAACCGTCTCGCCCCGTTCTGCGCCCACGGCGCCCAGGGCGGCACGCAGCGGCACGGCACCCCGCACCCTACGCCCGGCCCACCGCGCCAGTCGCCGCAGGCCAAGCGCCGCCAGCGTCAGCAACAGCAGCGCGCCGATCACGCCCCCCGCCGTTCCCAGCGCCAGGGTCCAGACACCGGACAAAAGCACCGCCACCGCAACCAGAACCACCGCCAGCCCGGCAATCGCCCCCATCATCACCGGACGGATACGCCCGCCCTGTGCCGCCCCACGATACAGCGCCGCCGCGCGCAGTTGTTCGACGCGGGCCAGCGGCCAGAGCGTGAACAGAAGCGCGGTCAGCAGGCCATAGAACCCAGCCTCAATCAGGGGTTGCGGATAGATGGCAAAGGCCACCGGAAAGGGCAGCGATGCCGCGATCAGCGGCCCTGCCAGCACCGGCGCCAGCGCCCCCAGCACAAGGCCAAGCGCCACCCCGATGCCTGCCAGAATACCGATCTGGATCAGATAGATCCGGAAGATCAGCCCGCCTTCCGCCCCCAGGGTTTTCAGCGTGGCAATCACCGGAACCTTGCCCTCCAGATAGGCACGCACCGCGCTGGAGACACCCACGCCCCCAACCGCCAGCCCGGCCAGCCCGACCAGCACCAGAAAGCTGCCCATCCTGTCGACAAAGCGCTGCACCCCGGGGGCCGCTTCGCGCGAATCGCTCCACCGCAGGCCCTTGTCGGCAAAGCGCGCCTCGGCGGCGGCCTCCAGTTGGGCCAGATCCGCCGTGGGCGGCAGCGCCAGTTTGTATTTGGTTTCGAACAGCGAGCCGGGCACCAGCAGGCCCGATTCGGCCAGATCTGCCGTCTGCACGATCATCGGCGGCCCCAGGCTGAAGCCGCCCCCCGTGCTGTCAGGCACCCGGNNCCGTCAGCCCCAGCCGGTCGATCAGCACCGGATCAACCACCGCACCCGGCACGCCATCCACCGGGGCCAAGGCCTCGGCCAGAGGCAAAGGCGGGTCCAGCTGCACAGTGCCATACAGCGGATAGGCCGCATCCACCGCCTTGACCTGCGTCAGCCCGCGTTCCGCCCCCATCACGATCATCGAACGGAAATCGACCGTTTCGGCCACGCGCGCCGCGGTCTGTGCCATCCAGGCGCGTTCATCCGCATCGGCAAAGCGATAGGTGAACTCCATCTCCGCATCGCCACCCAGCAAGATGGCCCCCTGGCCGTCCAGCCCGGCCTCGATGGCAGAACGCACCATCCCCACGGCTGCAATCGCCGCCACACCAAGGGCCAGACAGGCCAGAAAGATCCGAAAGCCACGGATACCGCCGCGCAATTCCCGCCGCGCCAGCCGCGCCGCCAGTGACCAGCTCATGCTGCCACCCGGCCATCGACCAGCCGCACCACCCGGTCACATCGCGCGGCCAGATCGGCGGCATGGGTCACCAGAACCAGTGTCGCCCCGTGACGGTCGCGCAGACCGAACAACAGATCCATGATCGCTGCGCCGTTCACGCCATCCAGATTGCCCGTCGGCTCGTCTGCCAGCAGGNNCCGCTGCTGTTCGCCCCCCGACATCTGCGCCGGATAATGGTCGATCCGGCGGCCAAGCCCGACCGCCTGCAATTCCGCTTCTGCCCGATCAAACGCATCGCGATGCCCGGCCAGTTCCAGCGGCACGGCCACGTTTTCCAGCGCGGTCATGGTGGGGATCAGGTGGAAAGACTGGAACACCACCCCCATATTCCCCCGACGGAAGCGCGCCAGCGCATCCTCGTCCATCTTGCCCAGATCATGCCCCAGCGCCTGAACCTTGCCGCCCGTCGCCCGCTCCAACCCGCCCATCAGCATCAGCAACGACGATTTCCCGGACCCGGAAGGGCCAACCAGGCCCACTGTCTCACCCCGATCAACCGTCAGTGAGATACCCCGCAAAATCTCGACCGGCCCGGCATTTCCCGCCAATGTCAGCTGCGCATCGTCCAAAGCCAGAATCGGATCGCCCATGCCCTATGTCCCTCGCATTCTCTCTGCCCTCGGATATGGGGCGCCTGCCGTGCTTGGCAAAGCCTTCATAACGCTGGCGTTATCCTTTTCCGTCGCTTCAGCCGAACCGCTGACCATCGTGGCACTGGGGGACAGTCTGACAGCAGGCTATGGCCTGCCCGAAGGCGAGGGTTTCGTGCCGCAGCTGCAGGGCTGGCTGGCCGCGCAGGGATCGGATGCGCTGGTGGTGAATGCGGGCGTTTCGGGGGATACTTCGGCGGGCGGTCTGGCCCGGCTCGACTGGTCGCTGACACCGGAAACCGATGCGCTGATCGTGGCGCTGGGGGGCAATGATCTGCTGCGCGGGCTGGATCCCGCCACCACCCGCAGCAATCTGGAGGCGATCCTGACCAAGGCCGAGGCACGCGGCCTGCCGGTTCTGCTGATCGGCCTGCCCGGCCCCGCCAATTTCGGGGCAGACTGGAAGGCCGAATTCGATGCGATCTTTCCCGATCTGGCGACCCGCTTCGATACACTGCTGGAACCGAATTTCATGGCGGGTCTCGGCGCCGAAGATCCCGGCGCGGCACGCGCGCTGATGCAGGGCGATGGTATCCACCCCAATGCCGAAGGCGTGAAACGCATCGTGGCGCAGATCGGGCCGCAGGTTCAGGCGCTGCTCGCCCGGGCAGGCAGCTGAAGCGCGCGCCCAACCGTTCAGCAGCCCGCGGTTGGCGCGCCGTTTTGCCCCCCGCCTGCCGCCTGTATCTTGCTGCTTCACAAATACTCACTGACACCGCAGCCGCCCAAGCGCCGCCAGGGGCCGCATGGCCAGCGCAGCAGGCCATGGAAATGCCACTGCCGGGGGCTCGATGCCCCCGGCAGTGGCTGGCCGGATCAAGGATGGCAGAAGATGAAGATCAGGGCCCGATGGCAAAGCACTGCGTGCCACGGGCCTGCAGCCGCAGACAGGCAAGCTCGGCCTGTTTCTGGTTCAGCCCCATGAACAGCGCATCAAATCCGCGCGTGGTTTTCACGATCTTGCGCAGGCTTTCGTTCAGCGTGGCACTTTCGGTCAGCATGGTCTGCATCAGGGCACGTTCGGCCGTGGCCCGGCTGGAGAAGCGGCCGATATTCACGCCCCAATGCCGCCCGCCTGCCGTCGAGATGCGGGTGACCACTTCGGGTTCGGTCGGCACTGCGGCGCGCGCCACGGTCTGAACACCGCCCGGGGGCGAAGCGGTATGGATCACCGTCGGCACATGGGTTTCCACCGTCTGTGGCGCCGGGGCGGCGACAGCGGCCAGCGACATCACACTGCCGTCATCCAGACGCGGCGCAACGGCAGCTTCGGCCAGCGCCGAATCGATACCATCGGCCATGCCAGCGCCAGCCACCTGGGCGGCAATCATTTCGGCCAGCGGATCGGCGGCGCGCCGGGCAGGCTTGGCCGAGGCGGGGGCGGTTGCCACCATCAGAGGCTCTTCCGCAACCGGGGCTGCACCGGGGCGCGGACGGGGCCGCAGCGATTTGCCAACGGATCCACTGACCCGCAGTGTCTTGGCGGCCATTTCGGGTTTGGCAACTTCGGCTACCAGAGGCGCATCCGGAATGTTCACCGGCGGCGGCGGAACGGCCTTGCGGCCCGGCTTGGCCGAGGCAAAGCCCAGATCCAGCAATTCGGCCATCTTGGCATTGCGCTGCGCAGTCGAGGTGCCGCCAAAGACCGTGGCGATAATCCGCACGCCGCCCCGCTCCGCCGAAGCCGTCAGGTTGAACCCGGCGGCATTGGTGAAGCCGGTCTTGATCCCGTCAGCGCCCTTATAGGCATCCAGGAAACGGCGGTTGGTATTGGCCACATCGGCCAGCCCCGCATCGGTTTCACGGCGCGAGAAGATGTTGTAATATTGCGGGAAATCGTAGAACAGCCGCCGCCCGAGGATCGACATGTCATGCGCGGTGGACAGGTGGCCCTTCGCCGTCAGGCCATTGGCATTGGCAAAACTTGTGCTGTTCATGCCGATGGCCTTGGCCGTGCGGGTCATCTTCTTGGCGAATTCGGCCTCTGATCCGCCGACAGCTTCACCGATGGCGGTGGCGGCATCATTGGCAGATTTGATGGCGGCCGCGCGGATCAGGTGGCGCAGCGCGATCTTCTGGCCTGGTTTCAGCCCCAGCCGCGATGGCGGCTGCGCGGCGGCGTGTTTCGAGATCTTCACCAGCGAATCAAGGCTGATTTCACCCCGCTCGATCGCTTGGAAGGCCAGATATAGCGTCATCATCTTGGTCAGCGAGGCTGGATGCAGCCGCGTGTCCGCGTTGTTGCTGTAAAGGGTTTCGCCCGTCCTGGCATCCATCACATATGCGGCATAGGGCGCCGCGCCTGAGGATTGCGGAACGGAACATGCTGCCACCACGACCAGCGTGAAAAGCAGAAGAACACTGCGGACGCATTGCCGAAGATGCGATGACACGTCGCTTCCCCTTGCCTTGTTATGATCTGCCTCGGTCTGGCCCTCTGACGGAGCCGGTTAGGAAAACGCTACCATAGGGTGTGCCACCCGAAAACCCCCATTTTTCAACGGGTTTCAGTCCGTGATTTTGCTGCATCGGCAATATCGGGTGCGACGATTGAACTGATACACAACATCATGCGGTCAACCCGGCCATAAGGGTGGGAAGCTCTGCCAGATCCGTGATGGAAAAGAACCGCGCATGACCCAGGGGCGCTTCGGCATGTTCCAGCGCCCAGGTCAGCGCATGTGGAACATGCACGCCATAGCCCCCGGTCTCGATCACCGGCAGCACATCGGATTTCAACGAATTGCCGATCATCATCGCCTGTGCAGGCGCAACACCATGCCGGGCGAACAGGCGCTGATAGACTTCGGCCCGCTTGTCCGACACGATTTCGACGGCGTGGAACAGATCACCCAGCCCCGATTGTGCAAGCTTGCGTTCCTGATCCAGCAGATCCCCCTTCGTGATCAACACCACACGATGATTCTGCGCGGCCCATGCCACGGCCTCACGGGCGTGGGGCAAAAGGTCGATCGGATGTTCCAGCATCTCGCGCCCGGCGGCCATGATCTCGGAGATCACAGCCGCAGGCACCCGCCCCTCGGTCACCTCGATGGCGGTTTCGATCATCGACAGCACGAACCCCTTCACCCCGAAACCGTAATGGCCCAGGTTGCGCCGTTCGGCGGCCAGCAGCCGGTCATGCAGATGCCCAGGATCGGCATGACCTTCCAGCAGCGATTCGACGCGCGACTGGGTCAGGCGGAAGAAGGTCTCGTTCTGCCAAAGTGTATCGTCGGCATCGAAGCCGATCAGGGAAAGCTGGGTCATCCGCGCAATCTGCCGCTGCGGCCAGACTGCGGCAAGCAGATTCGCGCCCCTTTTCCCTGCGCGGCTTTGCGCTATAATGTAGAATTCAAAGGGCGCGATTCCGCGACCCTGTCTTGCCGGAGTGAACCGCGTGCCTTTTCGTCCCGCCCATATGTCTGACAGCGACCATGGCAATGGGGGCAAAGGCAACGGCACGGATGCGTCTATTCTGACCAAGACGCGCAGCAAGACCCAGCGCCCGCCGATGTACAAGGTGATGCTGCTGAACGACGACTACACCCCGATGGAATTCGTGGTGCATATTCTGGAACGTTTTTTCGGCATGACCCATGCCGAAGCGTTCGAAATCATGCTTACCGTGCACAAGAAGGGGCTGGCCGTGGTTGGCGTGTTTTCCTTCGAAGTGGCGGAAACCAAGGTCGCCCAGGTCATGGATTTTGCCCGTCGGCATCAGCACCCGCTGCAATGCACGATGGAAAAGGACTGAGAGGAGCCTCCCTATGCCTTCATTTTCCCGTCCTCTCGAAGAAACCCTGCATCGCGCAGTCGGCTACGCCAATGCGCGCAGGCACGAGTATGCGACGCTCGAGCACCTGCTGCTCGCGCTGATCGACGATCCCGACGCGACTGCGGTCATGAGCGCCTGCAATGTCGATCTGACCGCGCTCAAGGCCGCGCTGACGCTCTATGTCGATAATGATCTCGCCGCCCTCGCCACGTCCGATGGGGAGGAAGCCAAGCCGACCGCCGGTTTCCAGCGCGTGATCCAGCGCGCCGTGATTCACGTCCAGTCGTCCGGGCGCGAGGAAGTGTCCGGCGCAAACGTGCTGGTCGCCATCTTCTCCGAGCGCGAGAGCCACGCCGCCTATTTCCTGCAGGAGCAGGACATGACGCGGTATGACGCGGTCAACTTCATCGCTCACGGCATCGCCAAGAAGGCGGGCGCCAGCGAGACCCGCCCGGCCAAGGGCTCTTCACCCGAAGAGGCGGAGGACCAGTCGGCCGTCAAATCCGGCGGCGAGGCGCTGCAGGCCTATTGCGTCGACCTCAACGAGAAGTCGCGCCAGGGCAAGGTCGATCCGCTGATCGGGCGCCAGGCCGAGGTCGAACGCTCGATCCAGATCCTGTGCCGCCGCACCAAGAACAACCCGCTGCTGGTCGGCGACCCCGGCGTCGGCAAGACCGCCATCGCCGAAGGCCTGGCCCGCAAGATCGTCAACGGCGAGGTGCCTGACGTCCTGAAGGACGCCACCATCTATTCGCTGGACATGGGCGCCCTGCTGGCCGGCACTCGCTATCGCGGCGACTTCGAGGAGCGGCTGAAGCAGGTGGTCAAGGAGCTGGAAAGCCACGACAACGCCGTGCTCTTCATCGACGAGATCCACACGGTGATCGGCGCGGGCGCGACCTCGGGCGGGGCCATGGACGCCTCCAACCTGCTGAAGCCGGCCCTGGCCTCGGGGTCGCTGCGGTGCATGGGGTCGACGACCTACAAGGAATATCGCCAGCACTTCGAGAAGGACCGCGCCCTGGTGCGTCGCTTCCAGAAGATCGACGTCAACGAGCCGACGGTCGAGGACACGGTGAAGATCCTGAAGGGTCTGAAGACCTATTACGAGCAGCACCACAAGGTCCGCTACACCGACAGCGCCATCCGCACCGCGGTGGATCTGTCGGCCCGCTACATGACCGACCGCAAGCTGCCGGACAAGGCGATCGACGTGATCGATGAGGCCGGGGCGTCGCAGATGCTGGTGGTCGAATCCAAGCGCAAGAAGGTCATCGGTCAAAAGGAGATCGAGGCCGTCATCGCCAAGATGGCCCGGATCCCGGCCAAGTCGGTGTCCAAATCCGACACCGAAAGCCTGCGCGAACTGGAGGTCGATCTGAAACGGGCCGTCTTCGGTCAGGAACAGGCCATCGAACAGGTTTCGGCGGCGATGAAGCTGGCGCGGGCGGGTCTGCGCGACCCGAACAAGCCGATCGGCAGCTTCCTGTTCAGCGGTCCGACCGGCGTCGGCAAGACCGAGGTGGCCAAACAGCTGGCTTCGACCCTGGGCATCGAGATGCAGAGGTTCGACATGTCGGAGTACATGGAGCGCCATACGGTCAGCCGTCTGATCGGGGCGCCTCCCGGTTATGTCGGCCATGACCAGGGCGGTCTGCTGACCGACGCCGTCGATCAGCATCCGCATTCGGTGGTGCTGCTGGACGAGATCGAGAAGGCGCACCCGGATGTCTACAACATCCTGTTGCAGGTGATGGACAACGGCATGCTGACCGATGCGGTCGGCAAGAAGGTCGATTTCAGGAACGTCATCCTGATCATGACCACCAACGCCGGGGCCGCCGACAACGCCCGCGCCTCCATCGGCTTCGGCCGGGGCAAGGTCGAGGGCGAGGACGACAAGGCCATCCAGCGTCTGTTCGCGCCGGAGTTCAGGAACCGCCTGGACGCCATCGTGGCCTTCAAGCCGCTGCAGGCCGACACGATCCGCTCGGTGGTGACCAAGTTCATCCTTCAGCTGGAAGCCCAGCTGGCGGACCGGAACATCACCATCGAACTGACCGACGAGGCGGCCGACTGGCTGGCCAAGAACGGCTTCGACGAACTGTACGACGCGCGTCCGCTGGCGCGGGTCATCCAGGACTCGATCAAGAAGCCGCTGGCCGACGACATCCTGTTCGGGCGTCTGACGCGCGGCGGGCACGTCAAGGTCCAGCTGAAGGACGGCAAGATCGACTTCGACATCAAGAGCGCCGGCGGCGTGGCGGTGAAGTCGGAGGAAGAAGAGACGGCCTGATCGGGCCTGATCGACGACGAATGGGAGGTCCGGGCGGAGACGCCCGGGCCTTTTTTCATGCGCGGAGCGCACGGCGGCGGCATACTGGGCCGATGGGGCAGGTTGAACAGATTGAAGAGGCGGGGGCTTTGCTCGCCCAGGCGGAGGGGCGGCTGGCGGANNATTTTGCGCCCGGACTTGCGGGCATGGGTCTGTTCCTGGCCGAGCACGGCGATCCCGGAACGGCGGCCCAACTGTTGAGCCAGGCGATGGCGGAGGGGGATGCGGCGGTGCGGTTGCGGGTCGCGCCGGCGTTCGCGCGCCTGCTGGAAGGGCTAAAGCCCAGCGCCTGGGATCCGGCGCTGGACCGCGATCTGCTCGTTTGTCTGAGCTCGCCCACCGTAGATCCGCAGACCCTGGCGCGCGTCACGGCGGAGACCCTGTTGTTGAAACAGGCCCGGTTCGACGGAACGGCGGCGACGCTGGAGGCCATGGGGCGCGACCCCTTGTGGCTGGCCTTCCTGTCGCGGTGCGTGAACGTCAGCGCCGCCATGGAGATGCGTCTCGACGCCGTGCGGACGGCGGTGGTCGAGGCGGC
>DOMY01000183.1 GCA_003509785.1 Gemmobacter sp. | reverse complement strand
ATGCTGGCCTTGGTGGCCAGCACGATGCCCTGCGGGCGGCGGCTGGCCAGCCACTGCCCGATCACCGTCTCGCTGATGCCCATGCCATAGATGTTCGCCGTGTCGATGAAATTGATCCCTGCCTCCGGCAAGGCATCAAGGCAGCGCAGGCTTTCGGCGGTATCGGTCGGCCCGAACAGCCCGCCGAAGGACATGGCGCCGAAGCCAAGGGCCGAAACCTCTGGCCCCCGGGTTCCGAGTTTACGTTTCTGCATTGCAGCATCCTTTCCGCTGGGGGATGCCATCCAACACCCGCGAATCGGAAGACGCAAGCCCAGTTCTGGCCCAGTTCTGGCTGTGCTGGTGGCCGTATTCAGCCCCGGATGAAATGCAGGCCGGTAAAGCGCTGCCGCAGCGCTGCCACCCGTGGCGCCAGTGCCGCCGGATCATTGCTGCGCAAGGCCTCAGCGATCAGCGCCGCCAGTGCCGGGGCATCGGCGGGGGTGACGCCACGGCGCACCAGTTCCGGCGTGNNCCCGCCACTTCGGCGATGGGCAGGCCGATGCCGCAGGCCAGAAAGCCCGCCTTGCGCAGCGTCCTGGAGGCCGCCTGCCCACCGCCGAAGGCCGCGGCCTCCAGCGCGAACTGGTGGCTTTGCGTCATGCCGCGTGCCGCGCCAAAGACCGGCAGCCCCAGCGCCGACAGTTCGGTGGCCAGTGCCTGGCTGAGATCCACCATCGCCTGCGCATAGGCCGCGCCATGATCGCGCCAGTCCAGCAGCGCGATGGCCAGCGCCGCCACCCGCCCCGCATCGAAATTCGCCGTCATGCCCGGAAAGGCGATGTGATCCAGCCGCTCGGCGATTTCGGCATCATTGGTGACGATCAGCCCGCCCGCCGGGCCGCCGAGGGATTTATAGGTACTCATCGTCATCAGATGCGCGCCCTCAGTCAGCGGATTGGCCCAGACCCCACCGGCGATGATGCCGCATTGATGTGCGGCGTCGAACAGCACCTTGGCCCCCACGGCATCGGCAATCGCCCGGATTTCGCGCACCGGATGCGGGAACAGGTTGAGGCTGCCGCCGATGGTGATGATCTTGGGCCGCACCCTTTGCGCCAGTTCGGCCAGCGCCACCAGATCGACGGTATAGCCATCGCCATTCACCGGCGCGGGATGGGTTTGCAAGCCGTAAAGCCCGGCGCAGCCCGCCGCGTGATGGGTGACATGGCCGCCCACCGCCCCGGGCGGCGCGATGATCGCATCGCCGGGCTTGGCCAGTGCCATGAAGCCGTAGAGATTGGCCAGCGCCCCCGAACCCACCCGGACTTCGGCATGGGTGGCGCCAAAGACCTCGGCGGCCAGTTCGGCGGCGATCACCTCGATTTCCTCGATCGCCTCCAGCCCCATTTCATATTTGTCGCCCGGATAGCCCAGCGAAGGGCGCGCGCCCAGACCGCGCGCCTGCGCCGCCTCGGCCACCGGGTTCATCACATTGGTGGCCGGGTTCAGGTTGAAGCATTGGCTGTCGTGGATCGCGGTGTTCATCTGGATCAGTGTTTCGATCCGCGCGGCTACATCGGGCGAGGGTGCGGCCACCTGGGTGGCCAGCGTCTGGACATGGGATTCGCAACCGGCGGGAACCCAGGGGCGGTGGGCAAGATGGGGCATGGTGATCTCCTGTTTTCTCTATAGGGCCTTGACGGGGCGGGGCAGGCAAATGAGATTTGTGAAAACCTAGGGTCAGAAAAATTAAGCCATGCCGGTTGCGCCCCCTCGCCCCAAGGATCTGCCGATGACCGCGCTGCGCGCCTTTGAGGCCGCCGCGCGGCTGGGCGGCTTTGCTGCCGCGGCGACAGAGCTGGGGGTGACGCCCGGCGCGGTGACGGCGCATGTGAAGGCGCTGGAAGACCGGCTGGGCGCGGCGCTGTTCGAGCGCACGGCCAAGGGGGTGCGGCTGACGGCCCTGGGCGCGCGGGTGCTGCCCGATTTCACCGCCGCCTTCGATGCGCTGGGGCTGGCGGTGCATCATCTGCGGGCCGAAGCCGCGCCGCAGGTAGTGCATATCGCCACATTGCCTGCGATAGCCCAGCTGTGGCTTTCCCCCCGGCTGCCGGGCCTGCGCGCACAGATGCCCGAGGTGGCAATTTCGATCACCGCGATGGAGGCCCCGCCCAACCTGAAACGCGCGCCCTATGATCTGAGCCTGTTTTATGGCGATCACGGGCAGCAGGTGGCGCGGGATCACATCTTTCCGGTCTGCGCCCCGGCCCTTGCGGCCCGGATCACGACGGCGGAAGACCTGCACCACCTGCCCTGCCTGATCGACAGCGCCTGGAGCCGGGATTGGGCCAGCTGGGCCGCAGTCGCGCTGCCGGGGCAGGATTTCACGCCGCGCGGCCCGGTGTTTTCACTCTATGCACTGGCGGTGGAGGAAGCGGCGAATGGCGCAGGCGTGCTGATGGCGCATGGCGCGCTGGTGGCGGGCCATCTGGCCCGTGGCACCCTGATGGCCCCCCTGCCGCAGCGCGTAGCCTTGCCGCAGGCGCTGCGCCTGTGGTCGGCGCGTCCGTTGCGACCGGGCCAGCCTGCCGAACGCGTGGCGCGGGCGCTGCAGGCCGGGACGGGCGACCAAATTCCTTGAGCCAAGGAATTTGCAAAAGTTTTGCTGAAAACTTTTGCCCCGCGCCTCAGGCGAAGGCTGCGGTCAGTGCGATTTCCACCATATCGCCAAAGCTCTGTTCGCGCTGATCGGCGGGCAGCGCCTCATCCGTCAGCAGGTGATCGGAAATCGTCAGCACCGACAGCGCGCGGCGACCGTGGCGGGCGGCCAGCGTGTAAAGCTCTGCCGTTTCCATTTCGACGCAGAGCACGCCGTGGCGGCGCATCTCTTCGTCATGGTCGGGACGCTCGCTGTAGAATGTATCCGAAGAATAGATCTGCCCGACATGCAGACCCGCCGCCCCGCCCTGCCCGGTCAGCACCTGCCCAGCCTGCCAGGCGGCCTGCAACAGGCCGAAATCGGCCGTGGGGGCAAAGTTTAGATCGCGAAACATCGCGCGGGACGGCGAGCCATAGGTGCAGGCCGACATGGCCAGCACCACATCGCGCACCTTGACCTGTGGCTGCATCGCCCCGGCGCTGCCGATGCGGATCAGCGTCTGGGCGCCATAATCCCGGATCAGCTCGTTCACATAGATCGACAGCGACGGCATCCCCATGCCCGTGCCATGGATCGTCACCGGATGGCCGCGCCAGGTGCCGGTATAGCCCAGCATCCCCCGCACCTCGTTCACCAGAACCGCATCCTGCAGGAAGGTCTGCGCGGCCCAGCGGGCACGATAGGGATCGCCCGGCAGCAGCACGGTTTCGGCAATCTGGCCGGGTTGGGCGCCGATGTGAAAGGTCATGTCATCTCTCCGGTTGCGCAGATGATGTAAGCTGGCAGCCATAACGGGCAAGGGCAATGAGGCCAGTCAACTGGCCAGATGGCGCAGGCCCTGGGTGACATCGGTGCGCACGGCCAGCCGCAGCCCCGGCTCGTCGCCCGCACGCAGCGCGGCCAGAATCATGCGGTGGTGATGCGGTGGTTCGTTGCGCCGCAGCCGGGAATAGAGCGCCCGCATGGTGGGCCCCAGCTGCAGCCAGACGGTTTCCAGAATGGCCAGCATCGCCGGAGCCTGTGCCCGCAGATAGAGGGTGCGGTGAAATTCAAGATTGGTGCGGATATAGGCCACGGCATCCTGCCGCGCCACCGCATCGGCATTGGCGGCATTGATGGTGGCCAGCCGGTCGATCAGCGCGAAATGCGCCCGTGGCAGGGCGCGGCTGGCCAGTTCGGGTTCCAGCAGGGCGCGGATCGCCGCCAGCTCCTCGATCCGGTCGGGCGAGAGTTCGGGTGTCGTCAGCCGCCCCGAGGAGGAGAGGGTCAGCGCGCCTTCGGCCACCNNTCGGCCACCAGCCGCCGCACCGCCTCACGCGCGGGGGTCATCGACAGGCCGTATTGCTTGCCGATGCCCCGCAGGGTCAGCGATTGGCCGGGGGCGATTTCGCCGTGCATCACCTGCGACCGCAGGCTGCGGTACAGGCGTTCATGGGCGGCGGTGGTATCATTGGGGCGGGCGGTCAGCATGGCTGCAGCGAAACACCCGCACCGTCGCCGGGTCAAGGGCTGTCATCAGAGCGGCAGCCCTGCCCCGCCCTGCCCTGCCGGTATCAGCGGCTGTCGTCTTCTGCCGCGTCAAACCGCCAGGCGTGCAGCGCCTGACCTTCGGCCTTGAGCCAGTGGCGATGCGGTTCGTAATCCGGCATCAGCCGCGCCACCTCGGCCCAGAAGGCGGGCGAGTGGTTCATCTGCGCCAGATGCGCCACCTCATGCGCCGCGACATAATCCAGCACCGGCGGCGGGGCGAGGATCAGGCGCCAGGAGAACATCAGCCGCCCGTCATGCGTGCAGCTGCCCCAGCGTGACCGGGTATCGCGCAGCGCGAGGCTGCTGTAGCGCCGCCCCAGCGCCGCGGCGTAGCGATCACAGGCCGCCGCCAGCCGGTCACGCGCCCGCAGCTTGACAAAGGCCGCCAGCCTGCGCGGCAGCTGCGCTGCATCCCCCGGCACCAGCAGGCTGTCCCCCTCGACCCGGATCGCCCGGCCNNGCAGCCGCCCCTCCAGCGGGAAGGCCGCCCCCCAGCGGATCGCCGCTACCTGCGGCACGGCAGCCAGCGCCCGGCGCAGCCAGGCCTCCTGGGCATGGGCGAAAGCCAGCGCCTCGGCCTCGCGCGCGCGCAGCGGCACCGACAGCGTCACCCGCCCGTCCAGCCGCGAAACCCGCAGCGAAAAGCGCCGGGCCCGGGCCGACCGGCGCAGGGTAATCTCGATGGCGGGGAGGCCGGGACCGGCGGCAGGGAGCATCGGCATGAGAAAGGCTCTTGATTTCCGGGCAAAGAATAGACAGATGAGCGCGACGCGCAACCGCTGCAAAAGGTTTTGACAGCGGTTCACAGCTATGGCATGGGCCAGCTTTTACTGGACCTGCCTGCCCGCCTTTACGGCCAGTTTCAAGGGAAACACCATGCCCAAGGAAGAATGGGGTACGAAGCGCACCTGCCCGACCACCGGCAAACGCTTCTACGACCTGAACAAGACCCCGATCGTCAGCCCCTATACGGGCGAGATTGTCGATATCGAAACCGCGCGGCGCAAGATGGCGGCCTCCGTGATCTCGCGCGTTCCCGAGAAGGACGAAGATCCGCTGGTCGATGATCTGGATACGGATGTCGATCTGCTGGATACGGCGGCAACGGATGACGCGGATCTGGATGATGATCTGCTGGAAGATGATGCCGATGACAATGTCTCGCTCGATGATCTGGCCGATGTGGCCGGCGACGAGGAAGATGTGTGATCCCGCCTGTCGGCGGCTGTCGTGCCGCTGACAGATATTCGTCACGGGGAGGTGAAAAAGCCTCTTGCACCCCCCCGCGGCATCCCCTAGATAGCCCGCATCAAGGCGGAAACGCCGAGATAACCCGGTGGGGTCATAGCTCAGA
>DOMY01000019.1 GCA_003509785.1 Gemmobacter sp. | reverse complement strand
CGGTGAAGGCGGCGCGGGTCATGATGTGAAATCCAGCGCTTCGGGATCGCCGGTCAGGGCGGGCCGGGAATGGGGCCAGCCCTTGGCGCGCAGGATGCGCCGCACTTCGGCCAGCGGCAGATGCACGGTGCGGGCGATGGCCTCGGGCGTGGCCTGGCCCTGTTCGGCGGTGACCTGACGATAGACCGCGAAGGGCGCGACATGGGCGCTGTTGCGCGTGTCGGGGCGGCGGGCGAGGGCGCGGGTCATGCGATCACCTGCAGAATGAAGGTGAAGATCGCCAAAAACAGGGTCAGTGCGGCGAAGCCTATGCAATTCTTCCGGTTATCCTCGGCAATCGCCAGGCCGGTAGTCATTGCAACAAGCAGGGTGATGCCCAGCAGCAAGGCCGCCATCACATGCAGGGTGAGGGTGGCGATCATGCCGCACCTGCCGATTTC
The DNA here is from genome assembly GCA_003509785.1 of Gemmobacter sp. Taxonomy (GTDB): domain Bacteria; phylum Pseudomonadota; class Alphaproteobacteria; order Rhodobacterales; family Rhodobacteraceae; genus Gemmobacter. The sequence continues at coordinate 20,993 of DOMY01000019.1, read as the reverse complement.
AGCACGGCTTGCGCGATGGTCAGCAGGTGGGGGCGGCCCGCGCGTTCGGCGGGGCTGGCGATGATGCGGCGGGCATGGGCGATCTGCCGGGCAAAGCCGTGGCGCGGATCGGTGGCCGGTTTGAGATGGCGGATCGTCGGCAGCGTTTCGAGGTGCAATTTGGGCGAGGTCGTGTCGCTGGTGTGGGGAGTGGCAGGGATGGGCAAGGTGGCCTCCATCGGTGATGCGATGGGGGCAAGTGTTCGCATAATGCGGACGTTCTGTCCAACGCAAAATGCGCTCATGATCGCTTATTGCGTACGATGTGCTTGTGCTTATGGCCTAGCTATTTCAGAATCACCCCTGCGGCGTGGTGCCGCCGGAGGTTTTCGAGATGAGCGAAGTGGCGGATGTCGGTACGGTAGGTGCAGGGCTGGTGCGGATTGTGGTGCCGCCGTCGGATAGGTGTATGGCCACCGCGCTTGGCACCAAAGTGATTGCGGAGGATGGCACGGCACTGCCGGGTGTCTACAGCATCAAGATCCGGCCACTGACGGCAGACGGGCTGGTTGTGGCCGAGATCGAGGTGGCGATGGGCAGGCTGGATATCGAGGCGCATCCGTTGCTGGGGCGCGACAGCCTGGCCCGCGCGGCGGCGGCATATGGGCTGCGGCTGGTGGATGCGCAGGGGGCAGAGATCATGGCAACAGCATCGCTGCCCAGCTGCGATCTGGACGGGAAAAGGCTGGGTGGCGGTGGATCCGCAGATGCGACGCCTCGGACCTCACGCGATCCGATCATGCCGCCCCATCTTCACGGCCGGGCGCTTTCGATCGACGATCAGGGGCTGCTGTGGCTGGGTGTGACGGAGGTGAATGCACAGTGCGTGCCACGAACGCGGTGGGTGGGCCCTTACAAGATCGAGGCGCTGGCTGAAGGGCTGCCCGTGATCGACTATGGGCAGAACCTGGGGACATTCAGCGAGGATGTTCCTCAAGGGGCGCGGATGGGCTGGATGCTGGCGCGCGCGGTCGAAAGCGAAGCAGGCTAACAGAAATATTGCAAACAAGGATAGCGCCGGGGGGTGTGACGAGCCCCCGGCGCTGTCGTGTCTGGCCAGCGGCCGGGCATGACACTAGACTAATCCCATGCCTAACAGATCAGGAGGCCCAGATGCGCGCAGCAGTCACAGCCATGGCGGTAGCCATGATCGCCACCACAGCCGCGCCTGTCGCCGCGCGGCCCAACCTCTATGAGGTTTTTGGCGTTGAAGAAGGCGAAATGCTCAAGATGCGCGCCGGTATCGGCACGGTTTACCGGGTGATCGTCGGTCTACCCAACGGCACGGTCGTGCGGGTCCAGAAATGCGAGGCCAGCGGTGCAGTGCAGTGGTGCCGGGTGGCGCTGGACGAGGCCCGATCGCTGGTGGGATGGGTTTCGATGTCGTATCTGCGAGANNCGGAGGCGGGGGTAGTTATTCAGACATAAATGATCAGTGTCAAATTCAGCCGCTGCCGTTCATCTCGGTCGCTTCGGATCAGCCAGGCGGTGCGATCAGACCGGCGCTGACAATCAAAGCCGCGGCTCCAAGAACGATTGCGCAGACGATCCCCAGAACCGTCAATTTGTGGTTAAGCATGGCGTTTATAGTTGTGTCGGATGGCATGTCGCGCGCCTTGTCCATCACGCGATCCAGCCTCTCCTCGACCCTTGCCTGCGAGGTTTTGATGTTGGACAGGTTGCTATCGTGGCGGTCAAGTTTTGCATCTAGGCGATCAAAACGTCCATCCAGTCGGGAAAGAGTGGAATTGACCCCTTCGATAGCGAGCTCGATCCGTGCGACGCGCTTTTCCATATCGTCACCCCTAGGTGGTTCACCTCCACTATTTGGGGGTTCCCCACGAAAAGGCAAGCGATCCGTCATGTTGATGACCTGCGCCTGGCGGCTCGGCGGTGGTTGGTCAGAGCGGATTGCCATTCTCATCCCATATGCATTTCGCGGCTGATTTCAGCGCTTCGTCCAACTCCAGCGTTGTCTTGCGGATGGCATCCTGCAATGCCGCCTGTTCTTGGCCATGCGCCGTAAGTGCGCGGGGCATGTCGAAGACGACCTTGCCAAGCGCCTCTATCGCCAGGAACAGATAGGCGTTCGCTGTACGTGTTGCGCGCAGCTCTGAGCGAAGTTCGTCTTCTTCCTGTTCGGTCATGCTTCCCCTCTTTTCACTGCCGTTCCCGTGGCCACCACCATCAGCATGGCTGATCCCGCCGAAATCTGTTGGTGACTGATCTGTACCGCCACCACAGCATCGGCGCCCAGGGCGTGCGCTTCGCGGCGCATGTCCTGCAGGGCTGTCTCGCGGGCTTCCTTGAGGGCGTTTTGGAAGGTTTTCGACCTGCCTCCCACTATGTCACGCAGTACGACGGGCAGATCCTTAAGCAGGTTCATTCCCAGCACGCAATCGCCAGTCACGATGCCGAGCCGTTCGGCGACAAGGAATGGGGGCACCATTTCGGTGGTCAAGGGGAGCGAAGAAGCAGCGATATCTGCGGCTATTTTGTTGGATGTCGAGGATTGTTTTTCTTGTGTGGTTTCCGCATCTCTTGTCCTGCGCAGCTCCGGCGTTTCTTTGCGTTGGCAAGTATAACAGCGGCCCACTTCAGCAGCGGCCATCGTCATCTCATTTCCGCAGTACGGGCAGATGGGGAACTGAGCGCTTTGCTTGTCTGCCCTGCACTGTTGGCAAAGGCCACCAAACATCTCCATGAAGGGCTTCTTCTCGAGGCATCTACGACAAGTTGGCACTGTTCCCACCTACGTAGTAATGCTGAATCCGAAACATGATTTTCCACAGACTTTCCCACAGAAATCTTAACTTCAATGGCTTGTGTTCCCTATACGTTCCGTTCAGGCTTGGCGAGTTAACGGTTGAATTTTAAGAGGCAATGGATGCCCAGTGGTATTGGGGCGCGGGTGCTGGCACTTAGCCCGAAGAGGAGGGGTTTGGCGCTTGCCTACCTTGATCAGCTGCTTCTGCTGCCTCCAAATCAGCTAGATATTCGCGAAAGCGCCGCTGACGATCGGCGGAAAGACGGGACATTCGCGCCTCAATCGTCTCTGGGGATGGAAGGTGAACTGAACCCGCCAATGCCAGAACCTCATCACGGTTAACACAGGTGCCATCCAGTGCATCCGCGATGCGCATTGTTAGTTCGAGCGGAAGGAAAGCATCTTTAAAGCGCTTAGGGTCTTCATAGTGCGCATAGGACGATGGGCCAGGCATGCCTAGACGTCTTGCCATCTCGCGCACGCCGACTTTTGCGCGAGTTCTGATTGCCTTCAGGGCAGCGGGAACATGTGGTTCTGACATATGCCTTGCATCGCATAGCGTGGCATTTGTGTCTGTTCGCAAAATGCGGTTGCAAAGCGTCCGCACATAGCGGACACTGCGTACATGAGCTACGTCGCAAAGATCATTGCAGTGTTCGGAGGTGTGCGCCCGATGGCGCGCACCATTGGGCAACCAGTTTCCACTGTCCAAAGCTGGAAGGATCGAGAATCCATCCCCGATGAGTGCAAGGTTGAGGTGCTGCTTTGCGCAAATAGATTGGGCTTGGGCATCGTAAGAGAGGATTTCTTTCCTACACTGCCAGAAGACCAGCAGGGCGCCGCCTGATGTCATCCTTCGCCCCCCATCAACTTTCATCCTTCCACCCTGCCACACCTGCGCGCGCTGGCACAGGAAACGAGGTTTCGCGCCATGGCTGATCCGCGGCCGATCTGGAATGCGCATATGGCCAAGCTGGTGGCGGGTCTGGGCGGTGTCGATGCCGCTTCGGCGGTGCTGGAGGCGCGCTGGGGGCAGGGGTCGAAGGGCACCGTATCCAAGAAGATGGCCGGGCAGCTGGCCTGGACGCTCGATGACATGTGGGCGCTGACCGAAGCGGCGCAGGATTTCAGCCTGCGCGACTGGATCGGCGACAGTTCGCCCCGCGCGGCGGAGCGGCTGTGCCTGACGCAGGGCGTATCTGATCTGGTGCGCGAGATGGGTGAGGCGGTGCCTGCGCTGCTGGCATTGCAGGCCGCGCCCGATGACGCGCGGCTGCGCGGTCGGGCGGTGCAAGAGGTGGGCGATGTACGCGCCGTGGCCGACCGGCTCGAGGATTATCTGGGGGGTGGGGCGTGAGTGTGCCTGCCGCCCCATCGTGGAACACGCGCGGCTCGGGCAGAGTGCTGCGCGCCCTGTCGGCCCGCTTTTGCGGCGCGGCAGGTTCCGGGCGCGGGTGGGGATGCCCGCGCCCTTTCAATTCGGATGCCTGCGGTGACTTGTCTCTGTTGGCCATCCCGCCCGGCGGCCTGGTTGTTCCGGCGTGGGCAAAGGATCGGAGGCGCGCATGAGCGGGCCGTTGGCGGGCATCTCGGGTTTGGGCGGGGTGGAATCCGGGCAATTTTCGAAAGGGGGCAGGCATGATCGAGCGCATCGCGGGCGATGGCGTCAACCGGGCGAAGGTGACTTGTGATGAATGCGGTCGCCAAGAGGTGGTTTCCTGCAGGTACAGCAGTCGCAACCGGGAAGGACTGCAGCCCGATGTAGGGCAGGTCAATCGCAAGATGATCGCAAAGGGGTGGGGCATCGTCCGGCGCTCCATGCTGTGCCCGACCTGCGAAGCGCGGCGTCGCGCCATGCAGGCGGCGGTCAAGCGTGCGGATCCGGCGAAGCTGGTTGCATGGGCGAAGTTGAACATTACGGAAAATACAGGAGGCAGTATGGAACAATCGGTAAAGGATGCGGGGCTACGTCGGCCTTCGCGTGAACAGAAGCGGCATATCATGGGGCTTTTGGAAGCGTCCTATGATGTTGCCGGGCAGCGCTATCGCGGCGCGGACACTGACAAGGCTGTTGCTGATGCAATTGGCGATGGCGTCTTGCCGGGCTGGGTTGCGGAACTGCGGGACGAATTTTTTGGGCCTGCTGGTGACAATGAGGAAATGAGCGTGGTGCTGGCCGAAGCTGAGGCGCTGCGGGGGCGGGCGGATACGCTGGAGCGCGAAGCCCTGGAGCGTGGCAAGCTGCTGCGTGATGCGCTGGTGGTGGTGGATCGTCTGGCGNNCTCGGCCCGGCTGGTTGCTGTCGATGACAGCAGCCTGCCGCTTTACCCGATCCCCACGGGTGAGCGGCTGGAAAGCCATTACTTCACGGTCTGGCATCATCGGCGGTGGCTGCGGTCGGAGTTCCGGGGGCTTGCGGATCGCGAGGTTCGCGCAGTGGGGATCGATCTGTTCTTTCTGGCGCAGGATGAAGATCCGGTCGGCACCCTGCCGGTGGATGAGAGGATGCTGGCCAAGCTGGTGGGCGAGCCGCTGGAACTCTGGCGGTCCTTGATGGTTCGCCCGGTGTCGCCGCTTTACGGCTGGAAGCGCTGTCGCACGGATCGCGGGGTGTTGCGCTGGTTTCATCCGGTGGTGCTGGAAGTGGCGCAGGCCGCCTTGGGATCGCGGGAAGATCATCTGGCGCGCAAGGCGGCGGAACGCGAGCGCAAGCGGCTGGAAGCACTGCCTGCGCAGATCATCCGCGCCAACGGGCCGAAGCGGATGGCCGAAGATGAAATGTATGTGGTGCGGCTGGACCAGTTCATTCTGGAGCATTTCCCGCATGTCAAACAGCGCCGCCCGCCGATTGTGCGCGAGGCGATGGAACTGCTGGAAGTGCAGGATCAGGCGCGCGAGCGGCTGCGCTAGATCGTTCCGCAATTCTTCCGGCGGAAGGAATTCGGAAGGTTCTGGAAGAAATCAGGAAGGAATTCGGAAGGATTCCGAGGGGTTTTGAGGGTTTGCGGGCGTCGGCCCGCTTCTTTTCGGGGCGGTTTCTTCCGGACTGAAAGGAAAAGAGAAGAAATTGAAAAGAGAAGAAAAACTGCCGGAATGCGCTGAAACGGGCGGCGGGNNGATGCGATGACGGAAGGGTGCGGAGAGGTGGCAGAGGTCAGGGCCATGGAAGGCAAGAAGGCCGTCCGGCTGTATCTTATTGAACGGCTGGAAGCAGCGGGGCTGGTTCGGACCAGCAAGCAGAGCAAAGAGGCTTTCGATGCCGGCAAAGCGGCATTGGCGGCGCGGCTGGCTTACATGACGGCAGATGGGCTGCAACTGTTGGCAGATACGATCATTGAAAGCTGGACCGGGCGCGATTGGCCCACCGAGAAATTCTTCATCCAGGCTGCGCGCAACATCGAGCCGCCGCCTGTGACAGATAATCGGGCGCTGGCCACCTATCTGGTATCGGCAGAGGGGCCGAAGGCGGTCCTGCGCGGCGACCTGGTCGAAATCTACCGCTTCTGCCGGGACAAGCGGCGTCCGCCGCATTCTTGGGAGATGCAGGCCGTGGCCGAAGACGCGCGGGCCAATGCGCGGCAATTGGTCATCGTGGCTGAAATGGAAGCGACCGAGGCAGGTGCACGGCCAGATCAGCGGCAATGGCGCGATCGCTATCTGTTGGACCGGGCCGAGGCGATGGCGCTGGTGGAACAGGGCAATGCAAAGCGGGCAGGTGACAGGGCATGACAAGCAAGGCAGAGCGGCGGCGGCGCAAACAGGCTGCAGCAGCGGGCGGGACGTTCGCGCTGGCATCTGTGCCACGGCGAGAGCACAGCGGGCGGATCAGCAGGGTTGGTGTGCAGCGCGATGCTGCGGGTGAGGCGTTGGAAGTGAGGTGCAAGCAGATGGGTAGGGCGGTGAATGCGGCGAATATCCGCGATATGCGGGCGCCTTGGTGGGGCTGCAATGCTGGCCGGGCAATGGCTCAAGCAATCACCAGCGATGCCGAGCGGGCCGAACTGTGGGATGCGATCTGCCACATGCGGCGGGTGGTCACGGTCTATGATGCCGTGATCGGCGCGCCGCATCGGCACGCAACCTGCCTTCGGCTGCTTGCGCCATCCAGTGGTCTGGGTGCCGATGCTTCGACCCCGGCGCTGGATGAACGCAGCCCGGAACAGCGGCAGCGGGATGCCGTCTCTGGCCTGATGCGTCTGGAGGGCTGGTTGGGGCATTGCGACAAGCGGGCAATGGGCGTGGCCAAGCGGGCCGTCTGGGATGATGCCACTGTTTCGGACCCTGCAGCGCTGGTGGCTGCCCTGCGCTGTGTGGCCGATGGGTTGACGGGGCGCCGGGTGGGCCGCCGCGCCGCATGAGGCCCGCGCACGAGCCCTGTTGACAGATCAGGGCGATATGGTCATTTTGGCATCATCGGAACGAATTGCGNNCGGGATAAACCCCTGCCGGGCGCTTTGCGTTTCAGATCCCCGCCACGCCTTCAGATGATGCGCACCTTGGCGGGGCACTATGATTGGAGGGCTGACATGGAGGCATCACTGCGCCTTGATGTCGGGCCGTTCACTGCGGCCTTGTCGGCGCTGTCCGGGCGTGATGTCCAGATCGCGGGTATCTGGGCGCTGAACGATACGGCGGCCGATGTGCACGCCCATATCGCGGATCGCATGGAAGTGGCGTTCGACCGGCCGACGCGCTTCACCAAGAACGCCTTCATGGTGGTCAAGGCGCGCCAGGGGCATCTGGAGGCGGCGGTTGAACAACGCAGGATGTCCGGTGGCAGGCATTACCTGCGGGTGCAGGAAGAGGGCGGTCCGCGACCCCAGACCGGGATAGAAAAGCTGATCGCGCGCGGGCTGGTCCATGAGGGTGTCATTCAGGCCATCATCCCTGGGGATGGCGCGCGGCTTGATGCTCATGGCAACTGGTCCAAAGGCGAGATGGCACAAGTCTTGTCGGCGCTGAAGGTGCAGCGGGACAAGACGGCCAACGAAACCGAGGCCAGCCGGAAGCGCAACCCATACCGGGCGCGTTACTTCGTGCCGAAGCGCGGCTTGACGCCGGGTATCTACAAGAAGGACCGGGCGGGCAATATCGGCATCGTCGCGGTCTTCACGGCCAAGGTGCCGGTCTATCAGCAGCGGCTCGGCTTCTACGAAGGGGCCGCCGATATCTTCGCGGCCAAGCTGCCGCAGCACATGAGCCGGACCTTGGGCCGGATGATCGCCAAGCGCTTTGGCTGATGCCCTTGGGTCCTTCCGGGGCCTTTGCCGCACGCGGGTAATTCGCGCCCCGTTACTTTTGGGGCTCCCGGTCTGGCCGGGGGTTACTGTTGGGGTGCTTGTTGTTATTGAAAGGAAAAGACGTGTCTCACCTCATCACTCTTGCGGATGGGGGTGTGCTGGATCTGTCGGCATGGCCGCTGCCCGATGGGGTTGAGGATGGTGTGCTGAACCGGACGCAGCTCGCCCGGGCCTTTGCGGTCACCGAAAATACCATCACGAAATGGATCGGACTTGGCCTGCCGGTACTTTCGGAAGGCCAGAACGGCATCGCCTATGAATTCCAGCTGTCGCATTGTTGGGCCTGGAAGAATGCCCGCGACGAAAAGGCCCGGGCGACCAAGGCGCGCGGCGACCAGATCGCAGCCCAGGCCATGCTGGGCTTCCGCAACCTAGATGCTGATCAAGAAGAGGAAGAAGGCCACCTGACGGCGGATGATATCCGCAAGATGTCGGAGGCGGAATATCACCGGAACCGCGTTGCCGAACAGCGGGGCGATCTGGTGCGGGCAGACCGGGTGCGGGCATTGTTCGAGGAATCGCTGGTGCGGATCGGCACCTCGCTGGATACGCTGCCCGACTTTCTGGAGATGAAGTTCGGCCTGACGGCCGAGCAGGTGGCCGATGTGGAACAGCGCACCGACCAGCTGCGCGAGAAGATCCGCGGCGATCTGGAAGAGCTGCTGCGCCGCCCGGGTGCGGTGCTGGCGATCGGTGACCGGCAAGGCGAGCTGGGNNAGGCAACTTCGGCGGGCGCGGCATCCCGCCGCTGCCGCCGTTCCTGACGCCGGAAGAGATCTTGGGCGATTCCCTTGCGCTGCTGGACCCGCCGAGCCGGATTTCGGTGACCGATGCGGCAGAGCGGTTCCTGCGGGTGCCGGTGCAGGGCAACTGGCAGACCTATGACCGGGCGATTGCGCCCTATACGGTCGAGCCGCAGGATCTGAGCCAGTCGCGGCGGTTCAAGACGGTATGCTTTGTCGGGCCGTCGCAGAGCGGCAAAAGCCAGATGCTGCTGTCGGTATCGGTCCATGCGATCATGTGCGCGCCTGCGCCGGTGCAGATCATCCACATGACCAAGACCGATGCGGATGCCTGGGTCGAAGAGAAGCTGGACCCGGCGATCATCAANNTTCAGCCGCAAGCGGTTCAAGGGGATGCGGCTGACCATTGGCTATCCGGTGCCGAACCAGCTTTCCAGCCGGTCGCAGCGCATGGTGCTGTTGACCGATTACGACCACATGCCGCAACGGCTGGGGCCGAAGGATTCACCGGAGGGCACGCCGCATGGCATGTCGCTGCAGCGCATCCGGACCTACATGAGCCGGGGCTGCGTCTTTGTCGAAAGCACCCCGGCCTTTCCGGTGGACCCGGAACAGGTGTGGGAATTCGACAAGGCAGCACCGCATCGCCTGCCGCCAGTGACCGGCGGTATCGTCAAAATCTATAACGAGGGCACGCGCGGGCGCTGGTACTGGCAATGCCAGAACTGCGGTGAGCTTTATGAGCCGCGGTTCGACCGATTGGTCTATGACAAGACGCTGGAACCCGGCGAGGCCGGGGCCAGTGCGGTCATGCAATGCCCGGACTGTGGCGACAAGATCAGCCATCGGCACAAGACGCGGTTGAACAATCTGGCGCTGCTGGGGCGGGGCGGCTGGCTGCATGAATCGCGGCTGCTGGACGAAACCGGCCGGCGCATCCTGGTGCGGATCGACGATCCGAACATCCGGCAGACCCCGATTGCCAGCTATGCCCTGAATGGTGCGGCGGCGTCATTCTCGGGCTGGGATGAGCTGGTCGAGCGGTACGAGAGTGCCCGGCGCGGGTTCGAGGTGACGGGCGACGATATCGAGTTTGCACGGGTGCATTACACCGATTTTGGCGTGCCCTATGCCCGGCCGGTCGATGACGATGCCGGGCTTTCGGTTCAGGCCTTGAGAGAAACGGCCTGTGATCTGCCGCCGCGGCATTGCCCGTCCTGGACGCGGTTCATCACCGTTTCGGTGGATACCAACGGCAGCTGNNATGTCGAGGATGCCGATGTGCTGCTGGATCTGGTGGACCGGCAATATGCCGTCGAGGGCGAGACCTGGAGCCTGCGGCCCTGTGCCGTGGTGATCGACTTCAACGGCCCGACCGGCTGGTCTGACAATGCCGAGAAGTTCTGGCGCAAGCGGCAGCGCGAGGGGCAGGGGCATCTGTGGTTCCTGTCGATCGGGCGCGGCGGGTTCAAGATCCCGGATCGGGTCTGGCTGGCCACGCCGGAACGCGGATCGCAGGGCAAGAAGGCGCGGTCGATCAAGCTGCTGAACATGGCGGTAGACCGGCTGAAGGATACGGTGCTGGCCGGGGCTGCGCGGATGGATCAGGGGCCGGGCGCCTATCTGTTCGCACGGTCGATCGAGCGCGAGCGGATCGAGGAACTGCTGGCTGAACGGCGCGGCAGTGATGGCTATGAAAAACGCCCCGGCGCGGGCCGGAACGAAACGCTCGACCTGTCGGTGCAGGCGCAGGCGGCGGCGGAACACAAGGGGCTGAACCGGATGAACCCGGAAGATCCGCCCAGCTGGGCAGAACTTTCCGAGGGCAACCCCTTTGCGATCTGGACCGGGCAGGCCGAGCCGCCGCCCGAAGACGACACAGCTGCGGCCGAAGATGACGGGTCGCAGATCATTGACTGGCTGAGGCACTGAGCATGGCAATCGACCTTTCCGAACTTATCGAGATGCGGGATGCGCTGATCCGCGCGCGGGCCCGGGGTGTTCGGTCGGTGCAGCTGAACGGCGAGCGGGTGGAATTCGTCAGCGACGGCGATTTCGCGCGGCGCATCGCAGCCCNNCGTCCCACGATGACGCGGGGGCTGTGACCATGGGCTGGATCGGCACGGCCCTTGATCGGGTCATCAGCGAATTCTCACCGGAGGCCGGGCGGCAGCGCGTCATGTCGCGCAAGGCGCTGGGGCTTGCGATGAACTATGACGCGGCCTCGCGCGGGCGGCGCACCGAAGGGTGGAAGGCACCTGCCACCGATGCGGATGCTGCGGCCTTCGGATCGCGGCCGCGGCTGCGTCAGCTGAGCCGCGATGCGGTGCGCAATCGCCCCTATGCGGCGCGGGCCCGCGAAGTGGTGGTGGCCAATGTGGTGGGCACCGGCATCGTGCCATCGGTGGTGCATGATGATGTGACGGTGCAACAGAAGATCATGGATGTGCTGCGCGCCCATCTGNNCGGTGTTCACCGATGGCGAGATCCTCGCCCGGCGGCGCATCCGGCGTGGCAAATATGCCCGTGATCTGCCGCTGGCCTTTCAGGTCGAGCTGCTGGAATGCGATTACCTCGATACCACGGTCACCAGCTGGGGCCAGAACGAGGTCATCGAGGGGGTGGAATACAGCCCCATCGGCGATATCGAGGCATATCACCTCTATCGGGAGCATCCCGGTGCCGCACGGATGCGGGGGGCCACGCTGAAATCGGAGCGGGTGCCCTGGCAGGATATCCTGCATATCCGCCGCCTCGACCGGCCTGGCCAGCTGCGCGGGGTGCCTTGGCTCGCGCCGGTGATGCTGACCATGGCGGAGCTGTCGGATTATCAGGAAGCACAGATCCTGAAACAGAAGATGGCGGCGATGCTGGCGGCCATTGTGACCTATGACAAGGATCTGCCTGTCGATCAGAAGGGCAAGCTGAAAGGCTTGAACGCCATGCAGCCCGGCGCAGTGGTCGGCGCGCCCGAAGGGGCGGGGGTGGTGTTCACCAATCCGCCCAAGGTGGATGACTATGTGGACTTCATGGGCGAAGGGCTTGGTGCCATCGCCATGGGGGTGGGCATCACCCGGGAATCGCTGACCGGCGATCTGAAGGGCACCAATTTTTCCAGCGGTCGGATGGGGCGCATGGAAATGGACCGCAATGTCGAGCGCTGGCAACGGCTGATCATCAGCCAGTTTTGTGCCGGGATCGAGCGGTGGGTGCTGGAATCCTGGGCGCTGCAGCGTGTTTTGCCGACCGAGAAATTCCGGTTGTCGCATACCGCGCCACGTCGGGCGCTGATCGATCCGAATGATGAAATCGACGCGATGTTGAAACAGGTCGATGGCGGGTTGAACAGCCGCCAGAACGTGCAACGCACGCTGGGGCTCGATCCCGAACAGATCCGGCGCGAGCGGGCCGAAGATGCGGCCAAGGATGGCGATGTCGGCGCGCCTGCTCCGGTGGCGAAGGACCGGCCCACCGCGCGGGACACCCGGGCGAAATCCACCCCTGAGGAGAAACAGGTATGAAACGACGCGGAACGGATCTGATCGTTGGGGGCGAGCTGGTATTGTCCGGCTATGTGCTGTCCGACGAAGCAGCGGGCTGGGCCTGGGAGGAAGAGGTCTTCTTTTCGCCGGGCATGGTGCGCGAGGCGCTGCTGGCCATGGGTGAGGGCGAGGCGGTGATCCGGCTGAATTCGGGCGGTGGCGATCCGGTGGCGGGCGAGGCGATCCGCGCGGTGATGGCCAACCACCCGGGCGGCTGCCGGGTCATCGTCGAAGGCAATGCCTCTTCCGCCGCCTCATTGATCCTGATGGGGGCGGCGCGGCGCGAAATGACCGCCGGGTCGTTCATCATGTTGCACAATCCCTCGGGCTGGATGCACGGCAATGCCGATGACATGCGGGCGCAGGCGGATTTTCTGGACATGCTGGCCCGGGTTTATGCCGGGGTCTATGCCGAACGGTCGGGCCAGACAGTCGAGGCCGTGATGGCGATCATGGCCGCCGAAACCTTCTACATCGCGGAAACCGCCATCGAGGCAGGCTTTGCCGATGCCGTGGCGCAGACCGGCACGGCTGAAAGCCGCCCTGCGCTGGATGATGCCCTGCGCAGCCGGATGCGCAGCCAGATGACCAGCTTTGCCGCGCGGATGCGCGACAGATCGCCGGGCCGCGCCAGTGCAGCGCCCCGTAACCTTGCCGCCCCCGGCGGTGCTTCGGCCCCTGTGGCCGCTACTTTGGAGATGGTAATGCCTCCCGAAAATCCGACCCCGCAGAACCCCACCGCAGTCACCCCGGCTGTGCCGCCGGTGACGCCGCAGCCCGATCCGGCGCAGGCCGCGATGCTGGCCGAACGCACGCGCATCCGCATGATCAGCGACATGGCGCAGCCCTTCATCGCCTCGGGTCGTCTGGCAGATGCCGACATGGCCGCGCTGATCGATGATGGCACCACGGCCGAGATGGCCGGGTCGCGGCTGATGACGCTGATGGCACAGCGCGAAACGGCGCCCGGGCCGATGCGGGTCACCGAACGCGGCCGCGATGAAACCGAAACCCGCCGCGTCGGCATGGAAGATGCGCTGGCCGCCCGGCTGTCGCGCGCGCAGCCTTCGGAGGTGGCGCGGCCCTATATGGATTTCTCGATCGTCGAAATGGCGGCGGAACGCATGGGCCTGCGTCGGGTGCCGGGGAATTTCGCGGGGCGCGAAGATGCGCTGCGCATGGCGTTCCAGTCCACCAGCGATTTCCCGATCCTGCTGGAAAACGCCATGAACCGGTCTCTGGCGGCGCGCTATGCGCTGGCGCAGCCGACCTATCGCCGCATCGCCCGGCAGCGCAGCTACATCGGNNTCTGAAGCCGGTGAGCGCTGAAGGCGGCGAAATCCAGAGCGGCAAGTTCGGGGAGTCGAAAGAAAAAACCTCGGTCAAGGCCTATGGGGTGCAGGTGCTGTTCTCGCGGCAGCTGCTGGTGAATGACAGCCTCGATGGCATCATGCAGGTGCTGAACGACCGTGGCGCTGCCGTGGCCCGGTTCGAGGATCGCACCTTCTATTCCATGATGCTGGGCGGTGCGAATGCGGATGGCCCCACGCTGATCGAAACCGGGCGCCAGGTGTTCAACGCCACCGATCTGACCAAGGCCGCCGCCGCCGCTGCGATCAATATCACCTCGCTGTCGCTGGCCCGGGCGGCGCTGCGCAAGCGCAAGTCGCTGGACGGGGCGGAACTGGAACTGTCGGCCGCCATCATGCTGGTCGGGCCGGACAAGGAAACCGAGGCGCAGCAGCTGCTGGCCCCGATCCAGGCGCAGCAGGCGGGGAATGTGAACCCGTTCTCGGGCACGCTGTCGCTGGAGGTGACGGCCAAGATCACCGGCAATGCCTGGTATGTCTTCGCTTCGCCCGCCGAAGTGCCCTGTTTCGAATGGGGCCTGCTGGAAGGTTACAGCGCGCCGCGCTTCCGCATGGAGGAACCGTTCGGGGTGCAGGGCACCAAATTCTCGCTGGAGCATGATTTCGGCTGCGGCGCGATCGACTTCCGCGGCGGGTACNNCCCGGGCTGACAGGATTTTCGGACGAAAGGGCGGCGCAGGGCCGCCCTTCGTCGTTTCGGATCATCGAAAGGATCGGATCATGAAGAATTACGTTCAGGCGGGGCAGCAGGTTTCGGTGCCCGCGCCCTATGATGTGGTATCCGGCCAGGGCGTGCTGGTCGGGTCGCTGTTCGGTGTGGCGGTGCATTCCGCAGCCACGGCAGCGGCGGTGGAACTGGCGCTGGAAGGCGTTTACGATCTGGCCAAGGCCACCGGCGCGGTCTGGGCGGTGGGTGCGCGGATCTATTGGGATGATACCAACAAGGTCTGCACCACCACGGACAGCACCAACAAGCTGGTGGGGGTGGCGCTGGCGGTTGCGGCATCGGATGCCACGCTGGGCCGGGTGCGGCTGACGGCCGCCTTTACGCTATGAGCGGGTTGTTCGACGGCATGGCGGGGCTGGTAGCAGGCGTCTTCGGCAAGCCTGTCACCTATCAGCCCAAGGATGGGTTGGCGCGCGAGGTCTTGTCGGTCTTCCGCGATCAGCCTGTCGAAGCGCTGGATGGCGACGGCCATGCGGTGCTGATCACCTCGCCCAGCTGGCGGGTGCAGAAGCATCTGGTGCCCGAACTGGCGAAGGGGGATCGCATCCATCCCGGCAATGGCCGCAGCTATGCCGTGCTGAATTTCGAACCCACAGGATCGCCCGCCACCGATGCGGCGGTGATCTGCGAGCTGGAACGGGTGTTCGAATGAGCCGCCCGGCCTTCCGGGCGATGGCCCGTGCCGCGCTTGCAGCTGATGTGCGCATGTCAGCCCTCACCATGATTTCGGCTTGGGCGAGTAATATCTCGGCATCGGAATTGCCAGTGATCGGCGTCGTGACGCCGCAAGAGCGCAGCCAGGCGCAGACGCTGGAGGATTTCGAGAAATCCACGCTGCTGCAGATCGTCGTCAAGCGTCTGGGTGCAGAGGATCTGGAGGATGTGCTGGTTGCCGATGCAGACGCGATCGAGGCTTGCATTGTTGCTGCCTTTCTTCAGGCGGGCTTTCGCTGCCTGCCCGAGGATACGACCTTCACGCTCAATGGCGAAGGTGAACAGAAGATCGGCACCGTGCTGGTGTCGTTCCGTGTGACCTGGTTCCGGTCGCTCTGACCGGCCCACAACCCCTGAAAGGCAAACTGCAATGGCAGTCATCGCACCTACCCTGATGACGGGGCCGGGGCAGCGGGCCGTGGTGGAAACCACGCTGACCGCGTCCAACAGCTTCGTTTATGTTCCCGGCGCCGGTCAGGAACTTATTCTGCGCAACCCCACCGCCGGGGCCATTTCCTGCGTGATCGACGGTGCTGATGGCACTGTGGTGCCGGTGCAGGGTGTCGGCAATGTCGATGTGTCGGGCGGATATTCGGTCGGATCGATCCCGGCCGGAGCCGTGCGCTACATCCCGCTGGATACGATCGCGGCCTATCTGCAGGGCGCGATCAGCATCACCGGATCCGGCCTTGTGGCCATCCTGATGAGCAAGTGAGGCAGGCCATGGCCAAGATCATCAACCTGACCGCCCGTGAAATCTCGCTGCCGACCCGCCATGTGATCCCGCGCGGTGCCGCCCTGGAAACCACGAATGCCGTGATCGACTGCAGCGACAACTGGCCCATGATCAACGGGCTGGCGCTGTCGGGCGTGCTGCAGATCGAACGCGATCCGGACCCGGCAGAGGATGCGCCCGCAGCCGTGGCCGCGCCTGCCGCTGTCCATCCGGCGCCCACCGCCACCACGGGCGGCGATGCTGCCCCGGAAGCTGAAACCCCGGCCAAGGCCAGCAAGCCCAAGGCCTGACCTGCCACGCCCGTGGGATGGCCCAGAGGGCCAAAGGGCGGGCGCCTCCTGCAATCCTGATCAGCATCCCCCGCCAGTGGCGGGCCTGATCGCATGTCAAGAAAGGACAATTCCATGGCTGCACCCATTTCCTACATCGGGGCCACGATTGCTTGTGTGGTCGGCGCACCCACCACCGTTGATGCCGCGGGGTTCGGCGCGCTGGCCTATGTGCCGATCGGCAAGATCGTCTCCTGGGGCGAGATTGGCGACACGTCGAACGACATCACCATCGAAACGCTGGAAGGCCGTGTCGAACACGTCAACGGCGCCAAGGATGGCGGCGCGGTGCCGTTCACGATCCGTGACGATACCGACGCTGGCCAGGCCATCCTGAAAGCGCAAAGCAACGGCAATGCCGAGGTCTCGTTCCGGGTGACCGACCCGGATGGCAAGATCGCATATTTCCACGGCAAGGTGGCCAATGTGCGCGACTCTGCCCGCGAATCCAGTGCTTACAAGGGCTTCACCGGCGAAGTTCGCGTGAACAGCGCGACTATTCGCGCCTGAGGCTTGAGCGGCGCCCGAGTTTAGGGCTCGTCAGCCGACCAGTTCGCGCCGGGCGGCAGAGGCGAGGAAGGACGATCTGGTCATGCCGCGCGCCTTCGCGGTTTCGTCGATGGCGCGCAGCAGCCCGCGTTCCAGCGAGATATTGACCCGCTCAGGGGCCGTATCTGCCGGAATATAGGGCACCGGCAGAAGCACCGCGCCGCCCGCCAGGGCCGCGATCACATCGGTCCTGGTGCGGATCTGATCGAGGGGCGCGGGAGCGACATCCGGCATATCCTCGAACCAGAGGTCAAGCGCCTCGGTTGCCGCGGTCGAGATGTCGGCCCAGCTGTCGGCGGCAGCATGGCAGCCGGGAAGATCTGGGAAGGCCAGCCCGAAAGCGCTGTTCCCTTCCTGATGAACGATGGCGGTGTAGTAACGCATGGCGGTTTCCATGTGGTTATGCGGGTTGGGGGGCGATGGGTCGGCCGGGCTAAAGAAGCCCGGCCTGTTCGTAAATGCTTCTGACCGTCCCGAGTGGCAGATCCTTCTTCGGATGCGGCAGGATCACGGTGCGATCCCCTTTCCGCAGCTTGAGGTGTGATCCTTTCTTGGACACTTCCTCGAACCCTGCTTCCTTCAAGACTTTCAGGAGCTTTCTTGAGTTGGTCTCCAGCTCCATCGCCCCTCCTTCATGTGTAAATATATACACCAATCCTGCTGCGCGAACAAGTGTGGCGTGTAAATAAATGTGCAGACTTTGCATCCTGCCGGAATATGCCGCCCTGAAACGGGGCGGCTGGCAGGGCAACCGGGCGGTGCCGGACGTGGTTCACCTGGCGCCGCCCATCCCTGAACCGAACCTCAAGGATATACAGATGGATTTCTCGAAATTTGACAGCCGCGCTGCCGCTGAAACCCCTGGCCGCCTGCAGCTGAAGGATCCTGTCACGGGCGAGCTGCTGTTTGCGGATACGGATCGCAAAAAGCCCTGCATCGTGCTGGTGGTCGGCACGGAAAGCCGTTCGGCGCAGGCCGCGTTGCGGGCGGTGCAGAAGGCCAAGATGGCCGAAGGCAAGACCGAGGCTGATGGCACGCTGGAAAGTGTGCAACAGGCTCTGGTCGAGGGCGCCAAGCCGCTGATCAAGGGCTTTGAAAACATCGCGCGTGGTGATCGTGCCGTGACGCTGGATGATCTGGACTGGCTGCTGAACCTGCAGATGATCAACGGGCAGCAAGGCGAGGTGAGCTTTGTGGAACAGATCACCGGATACGCCACCAAGCGCGGCAATTATCTGGGAAACGCTGTGAAGCCCTGATCCTTGCGGCGCGGCAGTGGGGCTTTCTTCATGCGGTGCCGAAGGGCACGGGCGGGGAAAGCTGGCTGAAACAGTTCCGGCGGCTGAAACAACCGCTGGGGCTGCCCAGGCTCGATGCGGGTGAATACCTGCTGGAGGCCATGTTCCGGCTGGGCCCGACCTGTAGCAACGGCCTGGCCGATGTCGCGCGCGACTGGCCCGAAATCGAAGCCTTCGCCCGGGTGACCGGGCGGATCAGCGAGCCTTCGAAATGCGAGCTGCTGTACGACATGTGCCGCGGCTATCATGAGGCGCGCGAGGCGGGCAAAGACCCGCTGGCCATGCCGCCCGCAGAGGCGGCGAAACCGAAGGCGGCCTGAGAGGGCCGCCAGCTTTCCGATCCACCGCCCCTGTCTGCGCAGCCCTGACCGGCCCGCGCATTGTGAGGTATTGCCATGTCCGTGCAACCGACCGGCGCCATGCGCGCTTCGCTGGATCTTGATATTTCGCAGTTCGAGACCCGTTCGAAATCTGCCATCCGCACATCGCTGGGCATGGCGGAGCAGGTCGGCCGGTCGGGTGACCGTATCCGGCAATCCATGCTGGGTGGCGCCCGGTCTTTTGACGAGCTGCGGGCTGCGGTCGATCCGTCTTTTGCTGCCTTGCAGAAGTATGCCGCCGTCCAGCAGCAGCTGGCAGGTTATGTGCATAGCGGCGAGGCGAGCCAGCGTGCGGCGAATATCGTGCTGGAACAGGCAGCCCGGCTGTACATGGGTGTGGAAACGGCGGCGGAACGGGCGGCGCGGGCACAGCGCGAACAGGCGCTGGCTGCCAGTGCCGCGGCACAGCAGGCGGCCCAGGCGCAGGCAGAACAGGCCCGCACCGTGGTCATGCTGACCGGCAACTATCAGAGCCTGCGCTCCGCCGTTGATCCCGTCTATGCCGCCAGCAAGCGCTATGAGCAGGCGCAGACCACGCTGAATGCAGCGGTTGCTGCGGGCATCATCAAGCAGGAAGAAATGAACCGGGTGATGGCCATGGCCGAGCGGGCCTATCTGGCGCCCGGGGTTGCCAATGCCACTGCCGGGCTGGCCAAGTTCACGCCTGCCATCACCAATGCCAGCTTTCAGGTGCAGGATTTCTTCGTGCAGGTGGCCTCCGGCCAGTCGATCATGATGGCCTTCGCACAGCAGTTTCCGCAGTTGGCAGGCTCGCTGGGCTTCAGCGGCAAGTTGGCACTGGCCGGTTCTCTGCTGGGCACCTTCGTCGCTGTTGGTATGGCGGTGGCGCCAATGCTGCTGGACATTGGCGAGAAGGCCGAAACTGCGGATCAGGCGATCGGCAAGCTGTCGGACACCGTGGCGCGGTACAAGCGCTACAGCGATGATGCGGCGAAATCCTCTGCCGATCTGCGCGAACAGTTTGGGTTGTTTGGCAAAGATGCAGGGGAGCTTTCGCAGTTCCTGGCCGAAATCACGCAAGTCGAGGCGCTGAACAAGGCCGATGCTGCGATGAAAAAGATCACAGAAACATTCGGTGGATTTAGCCGCCAGCTCAGTGACATGGATCGGGCCCGTGGGCTTGCGACGCCGGTTGGTGGGGTTTGGTTTGGCGGCTTCAATGTGCCGGATATTTCGCAGTTCGAAGTTTCCATGGGGCGGATGCGCAGTGAGCTTGGGTTGACAGAGGCGCAGGCGCTGCTGGTGGCCAATGCTCTTGCGTCGCTGACGGATGCGGCGCCCGGACAGGCGCAGATCGAAGCCGCCACTGCCCTGCGTGCTGTCTTTACTCAGACCTTCGGATCGCTGGCGCAGGTTCCGCCGGAGTTGCAGGCCATCTCCATGCAAGTGGGCATGATCGCTCTTTCCGGCGCTGAAGTCGCCAATGTGCTGGAGCAGGCGCGTGTGGCCGGGGAGAAGAAGCTTGTGGCCGCGTCTTCGATGGTGGCGCAGTATCGGCAGCAGGCCGATCTGGCGCAGATCATCGCCTTGCATGGGGCGGACAGCGCGGAGGTAGAGGCTTTCAAGCGTCAGGAAGCGCTGCGAACAGCCGAAGCCTATATCCAGCAGAATGAGCTGTCCGGATTGCTGGCGCAACGTATCCGCGATGCGGCTTTGGCGGCCTTCGATGCACAGGTGAATTCCGACAATGCGGCGACTGCGCTGCGCAATGCTGAAGCCGCCGCGAAGGGCCTGGCTGCCGCCATCGCTGCTGCGGCCGGTTTTTCTGCCAATCTCGACAATGGCGTGGTGGTGCTGCAGGCCAAGCTCGATGCCCTGCGCGCGGGGGCGAATGCGGCGAACGCCGCGACCGTTGCCGGTCTCAGGCTTGAGGCGCAGGCGCATCGCGATGCGCAGATTGCCAAGGCGCAGGGTGATTGGGCTGCCATTCTCGCAGCGAAGGCACAGTATGGCGTCGATATTGCCCAAATCGAAACGCAGGAAAAGCTGCTGGGGCAGATCGAAACGCAGACGGAGGCCAACCGCGGTGCCGCCAAATCCAGCAATGCCGCTGCATCGGCTTCGAAAAAGCTGATCAAGGAGCTGGACCGGGAAGCCGAGCGCTGGCTGGACCTGCTGGACCCTGTGGCCAAGTACAAGCGTGAGATGGGCGATCTACTGCAGCTGCAGGGTCGACTGAGCGAGGGGCAGATGGCTGCGGCGATGCGGCAGCTGAATGTGCAGTTTGCCGACAGCCTGCCGCTGGTGGGCGGGCTGGTCGACAGCCTGACCGATGGGCTGTTCAACGGGTTCAAGGGCACGCTGGGTAGCATCGGCGACATGTTCAAGGGATGGCTGGCAGAGATGATCGCAACGGCGGCGAAGAACCGCATCATCATGTCGCTGGGCTTGGGGGGCGGCAGCATGATCGGCAGCGCCGCTGCGGCTGCGGCTCCGGGCATGGCCGGTGGTGGCATGGGCAATCTGCTGGGCGGGGCC
>DOMY01000202.1 GCA_003509785.1 Gemmobacter sp. | reverse complement strand
GCGGGTTGGCATCGTGCCCCTGGGCGGCGGCACCGGGCTGGTGGGGGGGCAGGTTATGCCGTCGGGCCCGCAGCCCCTGATCCTGTCGATGGAACGGATGCGCGCCATCCGCGCCATCTATCCCCGTGAAAACGTGGTTCTGGCCGAG
Source organism: Gemmobacter sp. (assembly GCA_003509785.1). Lineage (GTDB taxonomy): Bacteria > Pseudomonadota > Alphaproteobacteria > Rhodobacterales > Rhodobacteraceae > Gemmobacter. The sequence goes on along the minus strand of DOMY01000202.1, from coordinate 7,028 downwards.
GCGGGCTGCACCCTGGCCGAGGTGCAGGCGGCAGCCGAAGGCGTGAACCGCCTGTTCCCGCTGCATATCGCCTCGCAGGGATCGGCGCAGATCGGCGGCAATCTGGCCACCAATGCGGGCGGCGAGAATGTGCTGCGCTATGGCAATGCCCGCGATCTGTGCCTGGGGCTGGAGGCGGTGCTGCCGGATGGCAGCATCCATCACGGGCTGAAACGCCTGCGCAAGGACAATACCGGATATGATCTGCGCCATCTGCTGATCGGCGCCGAGGGCTCGCTGGGCATCATCACGGCGGCCAGCCTGAAGCTGTTCCCGCGGCCTGTCGCTGAAGGCGCGGCCATCCTCGCCGTGCCGGGGCCAGAGGCGGCGCTGGATCTGCTGGCGCTGGCGCAGGACAGGCTGGCGGGCATGGTGTCTGCGTTTGAGCTGATCCACCGGCAGGGCCTTGATTTTCTGCGCGAAACCCTCCCCGATGTGCGCCAGCCCTTCGCCACGCCCCCCGAATGGATGGTGCTGATCGACATCGGCCTGCCCGAAGGCATGGACCCGCAGGCGGCACTTATGGCCCTGGCCGAAACGGCGGGCGATCTGGTGACGGATGGGGTGATCGCACAATCCGAAGCGCAGCGCGCCGAATTCTGGGCCCTGCGCGAGGCGATCCCTGCGGGCAATCGCAAGATCGGCGCGGTGTCGTCGCATGACATCTCGCTGCCATTGTCCGCGATCCCGGAATTCATCAGCACCGCAGGCCCGGCGCTGGCAGCGATCGGGTCGTTCCGCGTCAACTGTTTCGGCCATCTGGGGGATGGCAACCTGCATTACAACGTCTTCCCCATGCCCGGCCACGCCCGTGCCGATCACGATCACCAGCGCGAGGCGATCAAGACCTGCGTGCATGATATCGTCCATGCCATGGGCGGCTCGGTCAGTGCCGAACATGGCATCGGGCGGCTGAAGACCGGCGATCTGGAACGCTATGGCGATCCGGCAAAGCTGGCGGCCATGCGCGCGATCAAGGCCGCTCTTGATCCGCTTGGGGTTTGCAACCCCGGCGCCGTGCTGCGCGGGGGATGATTGCCGTTCATCCCCTTCCTGCCGGGCCGATGCTCTGGCCAAGGCACCTTACGTCAGAACGCGCCCCGCAACGGCATCCAGCCGCGCCAGAACCTCCGGGTCTCGTCGGTCCGCGGCGGTCATGATCGCGTGATCCAGCGCGCGGTCACAGCCACAGGGGCAGGCCGGGCGGCCTACCGGCAGCAGGCCGGGCAGGGCGGCAACCATCGCCTTGGCCGTGCCCGCATTGGCCGCCAGCACCGCCAGGATCGCCGCCACATCCACGGCGCCGTGATCCTCGTGCCAGCAATCGTAATCCGTCACCATCGCGACCGAGGCATAGCACAGCTCCGCCTCGCGGGCCAAACGCGCCTCGGGCATCGCGGTCATGCCGATCACATCGCAGCCCCAGCTGCGGTAAAGCCGCGATTCCGCACGGGTGGAAAACTGCGGCCCCTCCATCGCCAGATAGGTGCCGCCCTCATGCACCACGGCCCCCACCTGCCGCAGCGCCGTCGCACAAAGCGCAGACAGCCGGGCGCAGACCGGATCGGCCAGGCTCACATGCGCCACACAGCCGGGGCCAAAGAACGAGGCCGGGCGCGATACAGTGCGGTCCACCATCTGATCCAGCACCACCATGTCGCCGGGCCGGAAATCCTCGCGCAGCGAACCCACCGCGGATATCGCCACCACATCGCTGCACCCCAGCCGTTTCAGCGCGTCGATATTGGCGCGAAACGGCACCGAGGCCGGGCTTTGCACATGCCCCCGGCCATGGCGCGGCAGAAAGGCCATCTCGCGCCCGGCCAGCCGTCCGGTCAGGATATCATCCGAAGGCGCGCCCCAGGGCGTTTGCACCTGAACCCAGGCTGCATCTTCCAGCCCGGCGATCTGATAGATGCCCGATCCGCCGATGATCCCGATCTTCTGTGCCCCGACCTTCTGCGTCATGCCCGTCTCCTGTTTGCTCGCTGCAAGCCTAGGCCGCGCCCGTGGTTTCGCCAAGCCTGCCGGCACGGGGCGGCTGCGGCAATTCCGCCTTTTCCCTGTGACCTTCGCGTGTTACCCGGCGGCCAGACGATTCTGCCGGGTTCGCCCGGCATCGGGGGGCGCGATGTATCAGCTCGAAGAGGAAACCGAGGCCGACTGGTGGGAGGTCGAGGCACTGTATGACCTGTGCTTCGCGCCGGGCCGCACTGCGCTGTCCTCTTACCGGCTGCGCGATGGCGTGCCCACTGTCGCCCCGCTCTGCCTTGTGCTGCGCGACGAAACCAACACGCTGGCTGCCGTGATCCGCTACTGGCCGGCCGAGGTGGGCGGGCAGGATGTGCTGCTGCTGGGCCCCGTGGCCGTTCACCCCACCCGTCAGGGCGAGGGGCTGGGCGGGCTTCTCATCAACGAAAGTCTGGCCGAGGCACGGCGCCTGGGCTGGGAACGGGTGATGCTGGTTGGGGATGCGCCCTATTACACCCGCTTCGGCTTTCGTAAATTGCAGGGCGTGGGGATGCCGCCGCCCACCAACCCTGACCGTGTTCTGGGGCTGGAACTGAAGCGCGGCGCCTGGGCCGGTGTGACCGGGCAGGTGGAAAAGGCGCGCCTCTGACCTGCCGCCCCATTGCAGCACCGCACAGGTGATCCTACCTTCGGGATATGAGCGATGATATCCCCTCCGATCCTGCCGCCAAAGCCCTTGCCGCCAGCGCGGTTCCGGCCTTGCCCGCAGACCCGTTCCCGGAACTGGAAATCGCCGAACTGGCGAAGCGCGCCCGCTCGGCCGGGGGGCCGCTCATCACGCTGCTCAACCGGATCGGCGGCACATTGGAAGATCGGATGAACCTTCTGCCCGCAGGTCTGCGGCGGCAGGTGGATGCGGTCACCCTGGCCAGCCTGGAACGCGCCTTTGCCGCGGCGCGTCTGGGGCGCCATGCCCCCGATATCGGCCCTGCCGGCGCACCGCTGATGGCAGCCCTTGCCGGGGCGGCCGGGGGCGCCGGGGGGCTGGCCACGGCGGTGGCCGAACTGCCGGTGACCGTGACGCTGATCCTGCACACCATCCGCAGTGTGGCTGAGGCCGAAGGGTTTGACCCCGATGACGATCATATCCGCGCCGAAATCCTGCGCGTCTTTGCCTCAGGCAGCCCGATGGGCGGCGATGACGGGGTGAACACCGCTTTCATCGGTGCGCGTCTTACCCTCAGCGGGGCGGCGCTCAACCAGATGGTGGCGCGCTTCGCGCCAAAGATCGCAGCCGCCCTCAGCCAGAAACTGGCAGCACAGGCGGTGCCGGTGCTGGGGGCCATCTCGGGGGCGGCGCTGAACACCGCTTTCCTGCGGCACTACCGCGAACTGGCGCGCATCCGGTTTCGTCTGCTGCGGCTGGCCCAGACGCATGATCCCGAACGGGTGCTGCGCCGCTTTGCCGAAGCCGCCAGCGTCCGCCCCATGCTGCGCGCCGACTGAACGTCTTTATCTTGGCCCAAATATCCCNNGGGCCGGCCGCATCGACAGGCTGCCAATCCCCAGCGCCGCCAGACAGATCGCCTCTATCGGCCGCCCGGCATCTTCGCCACAGAAGGACAGCGGGGTGCCGGTTTCCGCACAGCGGGCCACGATCTGCCGGATGAACCGCAGAAAGCTGACGTTCAGCGTATCATAGCGCCGCCGGACCCGCTCATTCTCGCGGTCTGCGGCATAGAAGAACTGCTTGAGGTCATTCCCCCCGATCGAGATGAAATCCGCCGCCGCAAAGAACTCCCGCGGGGCGAAGGCCAGGCTCGGGGTTTCCAGCATGGCACCGATTTTCACCGCCGATGGCACCGGGCGTCCCAGGGCCGCCTCACGGGCGATCTGGTGCAGAAGCTCTTCCCGGGCGGCGATGAACTCGCCATGTTCCGACACGAAGGGAAACATCACCGTCAGCGGCCGCCCGTCTGCCGCCCGGATCAGCGCCTGCAACTGCATCCGCAGCACGCCGCGCTTGTCCAGCCCCACCCGGATCGCCCGCCAGCCCATGGCCGGGTTCGGCTCNNTACAGTACCTTGTCCGAGCCGATATCCAGCGTGCGGAAGGCCACCGGGCGGCCCTTCGCTGCCTCCATCACCCGGGCATAAAGCCGCGCCAGCTCGTCCCGCTTGGGCATCTGGTTGCGCACCAGAAACTGCAGCTCTGTGCGGAACAGGCCCACACCCTCTGCCCCCGATCCTTCGATCGAGGGCAGATCCGCCATCAATCCGGCATTCATGAACAGCCGGGTCACCGTGCCGCATTTCGATTGCGCGGGCAGCGCGCGCAACGAAGCATAGCGTTCCTGCGCCTGCGCCTGCATCGCCATCTTGTCCCGGAAACTGCGCGCCACCGTATCATCGGGCCGCAGGTGCACAATGCCCTGATCGCCATCCACCAGGATATGATCGCCGTTCAGCGCCTCGCTGGTGATCCGGTCGGCATGAATCACCAGCGGGATCGCCAAAGCCCGCGCCACGATGGCCGCATGACTGCCGACAGATCCTTCCTCCAGCACCACACCGCGCAGCTTGCGGCCATATTCCAGCAGTTCTGCCGGGCCGATATTGCGCGCCACCAGGATCGGGTCATCGGGCATCTGCGCCCCCGTATCCTGCCCCTGTCCGGTCAGGATGCGCAGCAGCCGGTTCGACAGGTCATCCAGATCATGCAGCCGGTCGCGCAGATAGGCATCCGGCACCTGTTCCAGCCGGGCACGGGCGGCGGATTGTTCCTTTTCCACCGCAGCTTCGGCCGAAAGACCACGCGCGATATCTTCCTCCATCCGCTTCAGCCAGCCCCGGCTGTTGGCGAACATGCGATAGGCCTCCAGCACCTGGCGCTGATCCTTGTCCAGCATTTCGGCATGCAACAGATCGTCGATGGAAACACGCAGCTGCCCCACCGCATCGCGGATGCGGTCGATCTCGGTCAGCGGATCATCGGCCACCGGATTTGTCACCACCACACGCGGCTCGTGCAGCCAGATATGGCCCTCTGCGGCCCCTTCCTNNCCCGCGAAACAGCCGAGGGTGCCGGTGCAGCGCCGACATCGCCTCGCCATCGCCCAGAAAGGCGCCCAGCTCGGTCATCTCGGCCAGCACCATGGCCACGACTTCGAGCGCATAGACCTCGTCTTCGGAAAACTGCCGCGCGGTCTTCGATTGCACCACCAGCACGCCCAGCTTTTCGCCCACCCGCTGAATCGGCACGCCCAGAAAGCTGGAATAGATCTCTTCCCCGGTTTCCGGCATGTAGCGGAAACCCTTTTCCGAGGGCGCATCCGCGGCATTTACCGGCGTCGCCGTGCGCGCCACCCGGCCCACCAGACCTTCGCCCACTTTCATGCGGGTCTGGTGCACCGCCTCTTTCTTCAACCCCTCGGTCGCGCACAGTTCCAGCGTATCGGCATCGCGGAACAGATAGATCGAACAGACCTCGGTCAGCATCGAATCGNNTCCGGTCAAGCCTGTCCTGTCCCTTGCCGGGCAGCGCGAGACTGTCGCGCAGGCGGCGGAGAAGTTTGCGGCTGTCGCTTTCGCTGCGTTCGGGCATGATGAGCGAATATTGTCCCTGAAGTGTTTTCTGTCTTAGATCACATGAACGCATGAAACGGAACGGCGCAGTGATCCGTCATGGCGGCCAGTGGCGTTTCCTGCCGAAGAAACAAGCAACCATCAGGCAGGCCGCCCGCCCGGCGGCGGGCCGCGCAGGGGGCTGTCCGCCCCCCGTTGTCCGGGGCAGGGCGCAGAAACAAACACCCCGCGGAGGCGATCCGCGGGGTGCCAGATTTGCAGCAGCCGGTGTGGGCAGATCAGCCCTTGTCCAGCGCGAAAGCGTCATGCAGGGCCTGAACCGCCAGTTCCATGTACTTGCGNNATCAGGACGCTGATCTTGATTTCCGAGGTCGAGATCACCTTGATGTTCACGCCCTCGTTGGCCAACGCCTTGAACATGGTGGCGGCAACGCCCGCATGGCTGCGCATCCCGATGCCCACGACCGAAACCTTGGCCACATCGGTGTCGATGATCAGCTCGTCATATTTGATGAGGCCAGCCGCGCGGGCATCTTCCATCGCCTTCTTGGCGCGCTCCACCTGATTGATCGGGCAGGAGAAGGTCATGTCGGTGACGGCGCCGGGATGGCTGTCGTCATAATCCTTCTCGCTGATGTTCTGCACGATCATGTCGACGTTCACCCCGGCCTCGGACAGCGGGCCGAAGATGGCCTGCGCCACGCCCGGACGGTCTTCGATGGTGAACAACGTGATCTTCGCTTCCTCGCGCGAGAAGGCGACGCCCGAGACGACTTTCGATTCCATGATTTCCTCCTCGTCGCAGACCAGAGTTCCAGAGTTTTCGTCGGTATCCTCGAAAGAGGACAGCACGCGCAGACGCACCTTGTAGCGCATCGCCAGTTCCACCGAACGGGTCTGCAGCACCTTGGCACCCAGAGAGGCCAGCTCCAGCATCTCTTCGAAGGCGATCTTGTCGAGCTTGCGGGCCTTGCCCGAAACGCGCGGATCGGTGGTATAGACGCCGTCCACATCGGTGTAGATATCGCAGCGTTCGGCGCCAAAGGCGGCGGCAAAGGCCACGGCCGTGGTATCCGAACCGCCCCGGCCCAATGTGGTGATACGGCCTTCGGCGCTGATGCCTTGGAACCCGGCCACCACGGCCACCTTGAAGCCTTCTGCGAATTTCGCATCGATATTGTCGCGCGGGATCGACACGAACCGGGCCGAAGAATGGGCCGAGGTGGTGTTGATCGGCACCTGCCAACCCTGCCAGCTGCGCGCGGGCACGCCCATTTCCTGCAACCGCAGCGCCATCAGGCCCGCTGTCACATTCTCGCCCGAGGCCACGACGGCGTCATATTCACGCGCGTCATACAGCTTGGATGTGCCTTCCACGAAACCGACAAGCTTGTTGGTTTCGCCCGACATGGCCGACACGATCACGATCACATA
>DOMY01000266.1 GCA_003509785.1 Gemmobacter sp. | reverse complement strand
ATGGTTTCCACCCCGGCGCGCATCGCCAGCGGGTTGCCGCCGAAGGTGGTGCCGTGGTTGCCCGGCTGGAAGATGTGGGCGGCTTTCGGACCGGCCACCACGGCGCCGATCGGCACGCCCGAGCCCAGGCCCTTGGCCAGTGGCATCACGTCGGGCTGGATGCCGGCCCACTGGTGCGCAAACCACTTGCCGGTGCGGCCCATGCCGCATTGCACCTCGTCCAGGATCAGCAGCACGCCGGTTGCATCGCAGAGATCGCGCAGGCCCTTGAGGCAGGCATCCGACAATGTGCGGATGCCGCCCTCGCCCTGGATCGGTTCGACCATGATGGCCGCGGTGTGATCGGTGATGGCCGCGCGCAGGGCATCATGATCGCCGAAGGGCAGATGCACGAAGCCCGGCATCAGCGGGCCGAAGCCCTTGACCATCTTTTCCGATCCGGCTGCCGCGATCGCGCCGGTGGAGCGGCCGTGGAAGGCGCCTTCGAAGGCGATGATCTCTACCCGGTCCTTCTGGACTTTTTCATACCAGTATTTGCGGGCCATCTTGATGGCCAGCTCCGCCGCCTCGGTGCCGGAATTGGTGAAGAAGACGGTATCGGCGAAGCTGTGTTCCACCAGCAGATCGGCCAGCTTTTCCTGTTCGGGCACCCGGTAAAGGTTCGACACATGCCAGAGTTTCGCGCCCTGATCCTGCAGGGTGGCGACCAGGGCCGGGTGGGCATGGCCCAGCGCATTCACCGCGATGCCCGAGCCCAGATCCAGGTATCGGCTGCCATCCTCGGCAAAAAGCCAGCTGCCTGCGCCATGGGTGAAGGCCAGAGGCGCGCGGTTGTAGGTCGGCAGAACGGAGGTGATCATGGGAATATCCTAGCGGAATGAGGCCATAGGGGTGCCAAAGGCAGCGGGCCATGTCAACGGGAGGAAGGGGGGTGACCGGGGAAAGCCGGGTCAGGATCGCAGGGCCGCAGCAGTGCAGGCGCCCGCGCGCGGGTCAGGCGCGTCGGCGTCGGGGCAGCTGGAAGGGGCGGTTTGCGGCGATCATGCCGGGCGCATAGCGCGATACCGGCGATCTGTAAATAAAAATTTCGGGAAATGAAAAACTCGGCGCAATGGCAACAGGCCAGCAGCTGTGGCCCCTCTGACGGGTGAGGGGGCGGGCTGTCAGCCCTTGGCCTTTTCGCGCCGGTAAGTGCCTTCCGGCAGATCCAGCGCGGCGGCCAGATCGCGCAGCTGGGTCATCGACAGGGTGATGATCATCGGCTCTTCGGTGACGGGGTGCAGCTGTTCCAGCGTCACGCAATCATCGAAGGCATTGATGGTGATATCTTCCTGCAAGCCGTCATGCCCCTCGTCGATGAGGGTGATCACGGTCGCGTCGAATTCGTGTTCAATGGTAAACATGGCCACAGGTTAGGCTCTGCGCCTGTGCGGCGCAATGGGCAAGCGCGGCCCATGGGCGGCGGCTGTCGCAGGCAATAGCTTGCCCGCCGCAACCGCGCGACCTTGAATTCACCGTGACCGGGCGCGCGGGGTCTTTCTGCCGCCATCCCATCTGTTACATTGAGAAAAAATAACAGAGCAGGAGTGCGCGGGCATGTCGGGGCTTCGTTTCGGTGCGGTATTGGCCGCCTGTCTGGCGCTGGCGGGCTGTGTTCAGCCGGTTGTCGCACCTGTGCCACCTGCCGCGTTGCAGGCCCGCCCGATGGCGCCGCCACAGCTGAGCCCGCAGGCGGCCGCAGAGAATTTCATATCCGTGGTCGAGCGGGTGGAGCCGGTGGCCGAGGCGATCTGCCGTGACCGCACGCGGGGCCGGGCCAATTGCGATCTGCAGATCGTCATCGACCGGCAGATGAACATGCCGCCCAACGCCTTTCAGACGCTGGACGAGGCCGGGCGCCCGGTGGTGGGCTTTACCATCGCCCTGATCGCGGATGCGCGCAACGCAGACGAGCTGGCCTTCGTTCTGGGGCATGAGGCCTCGCACCACATTCTGGGCCATATTCCGCGCCAGCAGCAGACGGCGATGACCGGCGCGGTGCTGGGATCGGTGCTGGGGCAGATCACCGGCGCGGATGCCGCCGGAATGGAGGAATGGCAGCGGATCGGAGCCTCGGTCGGCGCGCGGCGCTATTCCAAGGGGTTTGAACTGGAGGCCGATGCGCTGGGGGCGGAAATCGCATTCTATGCGGGCTATGATCCGGTTCTGGGGGCCGGGTTCTTCTCGCGGCTGCCCGATCCGGGGGATGAATTCATGGGCAGCCATCCGGCCAATACCCAGCGTCAGGCCCAGATTGCCGCCGTGGTGGCGCGGCTGAAGGCGCAGCAGGCAGGATATTGACCCAAAGCGCAAAGGATCTGCGCGCGGCGCCTTGATCTGGGTCAAGGCCGGGCGGCGGCTTCCGGCCCATGCTGGCGACAATCGGCAGAACAGGGAGTTGCGCGATGATCGGTTACGTCGAGGCCCCCCGGGCCTGGTGGGTGACGCATGGCATGGCGCGGGTGATCGGCGTCAGCCTGCCGCGTGCGGTGACAGAGGGCTGGCTGAAGCGCAGCGAACTGGCCCGGCTGGTGGAACGCTGTCAGGGCTGCGGCACCAATGGCCAGTGCGCCAGCTGGCTTGCCCTGCATCAAAGCGCCGAGACGGTTCCCGATTTCTGCCCCAACAAGGCAGAGATCGAATCCCTCGCCCCCTGATTGGGGCACCGTGATTGGGGCCCCTGCCCCGGCTGTCCGGCTTCCGGGCCGCAGTGGTATGGCGGGGGTATGGCCCCTGTCCCGACACGGCGCTAGTCTGGCCCGATGCAGAAGGCTGGGGGCAGGATGCGGCAGATCGAGAATGTGATCAGCGACCGAGGGTCGAAATATGCGGTATCCGGTGGCCCGGTGCAGGGCCGCGCCGGATGCGATGCCTTTCTGGCCGAGCTGAAACGCGGCAAGAAATACGCCAAGGCCACCCATAACAGCTGGGCCTGCCTGCTGACGGATGGCGGGCCGGTGAAGAATGACGATGGCGAAAGCGGCGCCGGGGCGGTGATCCTGCGGATGCTGGAGCGGGCCGAGCTGAAGGATACCATTGTCGTGGTCACCCGCTGGTATGGCGGCGTGCATCTGGGCGGCGACCGCTTTGCCCATGTCGTCAGCTGTGTGCGGGCCTATCTGGCGGCAGAAGGGCGCGGCTGACAGGCCCTGGCTCCAATGGCCCTTGCTCCATCCGGCTGGCCACTCAGGCATGGTTGGTCAGGCTTGGCCGGTGGGGCTTGATCCGTCAGGCATGGCGCCAGAGGTTCATCCCGAAACAGAGCGTTCCGGCCAGAACCGCCACTTCCGACAGCGGAAAGACCGGGCCGATGCTGGCCGCATCGACCGTGCCGCTCATCATCAGATAGAGCGCCAGCAACAGCACGAAAGCCCCCAGCTGGTGCAGCCAGTAATGCACCTGCGCCAGAAGCCCCGCCGCCAGGCCGGGGATCAGGCGATAGGCCAGGCCGAACACGCTCATCAGGGTGAAGCCCAGAAGATTGATATGGGCATGAACCGGCGACAGCGAATGATCGCCCGATCCGCCCATATAGCTGCCCATAACGATACCGACCACCAGATACAGGCAGCCCATCAACATGAATGATCTTGAAATACGCATTTCGCCCTCTTGTCCTGTCGCTGTTTCCGATTCCCCGGATGAAACGGTAGCACAGCCTTCCGTTACGTCATGCGAATTGTCACTTCGGCCTCTGGCCCGGCTGTCAGGCCCTATGCGTTGCGCCGCAGGCTTTGCGGGAACCAGAGCAGCGGCCGGGCGTTGTTGACCGAACCGAATACGACCAAGGAGACAATCATGAGCGTTGTTACCCCCATCCCCGAAACGGGCGAAACGAGCGGAACCGCAATCTCCAGCGCAGATGTCAATGGCGCCGCGGTCTTCAGTGCGGCAGGCGAACGTCTGGGCCATATCGACCATCTGGTGATCGACAAGAAATCCGGCGCGATTTCCTATGCTGTCATGGGTTTTGGCGGCTTCATGGGCATCGGCGAGGAACATCACCCGATTCCGTGGCGCGCCCTGCGCTATGACACCCAGCTGGATGGCTATGTGACGGATATCACCGCCGACATGCTGAAAGGCGCCCCCGAGCGCCCGGAAGACTGGGCGACCAACCGTGATTATGCCACCAATGCCTATGGCTATTACGGCATCTCCCCCTACTGGGTGTAATATGTGAATACCTGCCAGTCACGGCCCAGCCACGGCCAGAAGCCGCGTCTCAGATTCGCCTGAGATCGCGGATTTTGGTTGTGATTGGACAGGAAGCGTAACAGATTTCATATCTCGCCAGCGGAACCGTTGCGGGAAAACTATTTTATCATATAAGTTCAGACTATATGTCAAGATTGCGCACAAGCCCCCGCCCGCTTTGGCCTGCCACGGGAACCTGCTTGGGGATTTTTTTCATCTGCGATTAAAGTCTGACCCACAATTAAAGTCTGGCCCATAATTAAAGTCTGACCCATAATCTGGCCCATAAAAAGTACCGACGTTGAAAAAGGCACGACTGCCAGAAGAGCAGATCATTGGCTTTTGCAAGAGATCGCTGTCCTCAAGGGCTTGAACCCACAGCCGCATGGATCAACGGCCGCCGCAGCTGCTCCGTGACCGGGCTGCATAAATCGGCACATTCAAGGTCAATCCTGGGTTATTGGGTTATCTGGATACCCGGATGCAATCTGCGCATTTCGGATAGCCTGAACCTTCGATCAATCTATGGTAGATTCCGATCGTCGGAGAAACACATGACCCCCTCCCGTCCACTGACCAAGCCCTCAGAACCGCGTCCGTCGCGTATCGGTCGGGCCTTCACCATATCGCCTGCGATAGGCTTGGCTAAAGCGGCCGAGATGCGTGATTCCGCATCCCAATGCGCTTTCGGTGACAGACGCCCGCCCCGAAAGCAGCATGACCCGCACGGCATCGAGCCGGATTCCGGCCAGCATTTCTTGGGGGTTAGGGTAGCCCATCTCCCGAAAGGCGGCCTGCAAGCTGCGACGACTGCAGCCCAGGTGCCCGGCGATCATCGTGATCGAGAGGGCTTCGGCATAATGCGCGCGCATCAAGGCAATAGCCTGTGCGACGCGTCGCTGGCCTGCGGATTGAACCCTGTCGTCCGGATCCGACATGGCGATGGCAAGGTCTGCGGCGATTTCACGGGTCTCAGGAGCATCTGCGCGGACGGGATGGCCAGCTTCGTCCGTCGTCAGCATCAGAGCCACGCGTTGACGAATACGATACAGCTCCGCAAGTCGATGCGTCGAAATCGGCCCCGGCCTGATATCCTCGGTACGCTGGGCTTCACGCAGGACAGCCATCGGCAGGGTCAGCACATCCGCCACGAACGGCCCCCCACGGCGGGGTGGTTCAACCACGGTCCTGCGACGGTTGGGGGCAAAGGCCAGAACTCCGCCCGTCTTCGCCCCCGTCATTTCTTCGCGGATGGTGCAGGTTATGCGCCCGGCCCATGGGAACAGAAGGGTCAGGCGGTCGGGCTCCTCCAGTGTGATTTCGTGCCCGGTCGACCGGACCCTGCCCAACACCAGGTGACGGTCCGTCGCCCGATGAACGGCCATGCGGCCACGCGGATCGAACAGGCGAAAACTGTCGGTTCGATGGAACAGTTGCGGGACATAGCCCACGCCTGTGCCCCAGTACGGGCCATCAAAGAAATCCTGCATCCGCACCGACCGCCTGTTTGCCTAGAGGCAAGAGTGAACCAGCCGTCGGAAAATCGAAACCCATTTCTGCGACCAGTGCGCGTGACAACGCTCTGAGCCCTGAAATTGTTGCCCCCTGAAACTTCGAAAGGAGCCTTCCATGTTCATTGCCCGCCTTTTGCGCATCGCGGCCGTGTTCCTCATGATCGCAGGTACATCTGCATCGGCAGATGACATCCGCCGCGAAACCGTGCGCTTTGCGGCCGGAACCTCTGGCACGACGATCAACTCCAAGGTGAAAGGCTACGATTCCGTCCAGTACAGCCTTGGCGTCAAGGCAGGCCAGAAGATGAGCGTCCAGCTCGATTCCAGCAACGCGAGCCTTTACTTCAACATCACCGCGCCCGGGGCCAGCGAAGCCCTATACAACGGGTCGATCAACGGCAACGCAACCACTGTCACCATCCCGTCCAGCGGCAATTACGTCATCGACGTCTACCTGATGCGCAACGCCGCGCGGCGCGGTGAGAGCGCGGCCTACAGCCTCACCCTTTACGTCGAATAACCCGAAGAACTGGAGACAACCATGAAACTTCCCTTGTTCCTGTCCGCCTTCCTGGCCCTGACGGCCTGCGTCGAAGGCGCATCCAGCCCCAGCGGTTATCCGGTGGACGTGAAGGCCTGCAAGCAGGCGATGGCCTTCCGTGAGGCGACGACGCCGACCTTCATCGAAGTGGTCAGCGCAGCGCCCCTGCGCGACGGGTCGGGTATCCAGATGTTCTTGACCCATAATGGACAGAACATGACCATCTGCCGGACGGACAGCACCGGCACGGTGAAAGAGCTGTTTGCCTACAACTGATCATTTTCGCAGGGGCGCTGCCGCCCCTGCTTCCTTTCAGAAAGGCTGCCGATTGTGACCAAAACCCCTGACTATCCATATTACGCGGGTCAACCCACTCTGCTGGAGGGGCGGCAATGGCTGATCCTGATGGCTGCATTGGCGCTGGGATTTGCCGCTCTGGTCCTGATCCCTTTGGTGACCTTCCCGCTTGATCTGATCCCGGCGCTGCTGTTCCTCGGCATCCCCCTGTTGGCGCTGCGCTGGGTGGCGGGTCCGCACTGGACGGCCCTTTTCCGGCCGGTGGGACTTCGTCAGGTCGTGCAGATGGTGCTGTTTGCCATGCTGACCCTTGCGGGTTCGATGGCGGTGGCGCTGATCCTCAAGCAATTCGTCAGCTTCAGTGACAATCCGGTTTCGTTGCAGGTCGGCGAGATGACGGCGTTGGAACTTGTGGGCCGTCTGACCCCGACCATTCCGCAACTGATCGGGGAAGAACTGTTCGGAATTCTGCCGTTTCTTGCGGTCCTGTGGCTGTGCATCACGCATCTGGGCATGTCGCGCCGGGTCGGCGTCGTGATTGCCTTGGTCGTATCGGCGCTGATCTTCGGTGCCGCACATTTGCCAACCTATGATTGGCACTATGGTCAGGCATTGATCGGGATCGGGTCGGCCAGAATCTTCCTGACACTGGCCTTCATTGCAACGCGGAACCTCTGGGTGTCGTCCGGCGCGCATATCCTGAACGACTGGACCGGGTTCCTGTTTACCTTTTTCATGAGCCACGCGCCCATCGACACAAATAGCTGAGGTTGAACCATGGCCCTTTCACATGATTCCGCAATCCGCCTTGGAACGCTCGGCTGGGCGGTCGTCGTTCTTGCCTTCCTGATCGGTGCCCCGCTGCTTTGGGCGGCATCGCCCTTGCTGCTGGGCGGGGTTGTCTTGCTGGGTGCCGTGATCGGCCTGATCTGTCACGGTATCCACCGGATGTTTCATCGGGGCGGCCTGCCACCCGTATCAGGCAGACGTAGCGCGCTGATCGGGGCTGGCCTTGTGACCGGTCTGGTCGCGGCCCCCGGCTGGTGGCTGGTTCTGCAGCCCGCGCTGCACCCGCTGGCGGTTCCAAAAGTGACACTGAGCGATGGCACACGGGAAGTTGTGTTCCAGGGCATGGTGCATGTCGGGTCGGAGCAGTTCTACCGCNNTTCAGCTATGACCTGATCCGCGCCAAAGATTCAGGCTATGTCCTGTTTTTCGAAGGCGTGCAGCCCGGAACGCCCGAAGCTGACGCCTGGCTGGACGCGGCCACCCAATCCGGGGGCGATCTGAACGCGCAATATGGGAGGATCGGCGACGCCTGCGGGCTGAGTTTCCAAGGCGATTTCCTCGCCTTCCTCCAGCGCGATGAGGCCATGGATCCCGAGCATCTGGTGACCGCCGACGTTTCCGTGACCGAGATGTACGAAGAATGGCAGCGCCAGGTTGCAGCAGACCCGTCACTTGCCGACGCCCTGCCGAAAGACGGCAGTGCCGGTGGCGGTGGCTTCGATGTATCCCGGGTTCTGGAACTTGCCGCGGGCCTGAGCGGAAGTCAGAAAGACCTGCTGGCAGCTGCGTGCCGCGGCGTTTTTTCGGTGATACTGGGGGGTGCGGAAAGCCATGATGCTTTGAACGGGGTGATCCTCGATTTCCGCAACCGTCGCCTGGCAGACCGGATCACCGCCTTGCCGCAGGCCGACATCTACATCACCTACGGTAGCGGCCATTTCCCCGGCCTGTTCCAAGAGCTGCAGGGGCGTAATCCGAACTGGAAGATCGTCGCCACCAACTGGACGACGGCCATCGTGCCGCCGGATGATGCAGCAGGACAGCTGGTGATGGCTGCCCCCTGACATCGCCAGGGCTGCGGACTCACTCAAGTCCAAGCTGCCGGTCTGGACGGGCAGCAACTGGACCGCGCCGCAGGCCAGCCGGTCCATCGCCTGGGCGATTGCCGATGCCGCCCGCAATGGCAGCTATGGCGCGCGGCTGGCCGACAACCGCATCGACCTTGCGGCGCTGCTGGCGCTGGATGCGGTCTGGGCGGCGCGGGGCGACCGGTTCGATGGCCGGNNGGCCGGTTTGATTCTGCCGCCAGCTGGTGGGAGGCGGTGGCGCGGATCGCGCGGGCCGGGCGGGCGCGGATCTTCCTGCAGGGCGGGCGGCTGACTTCGCCGCCGTGATCCAGAATACCGGCAGCGGCACGATCACGCTGGACCCGGCCGGGGCCGACCTGCTGGACGGGTCCACCAGCCTGCCGCTGCTGCCCGGCCGGGCCTTGCTGCTGATCTGCACCGGCAGCGGCTGGGCCGGGCTTGCGCTGCAGGCGGGATCCGGGGCCGTGGGCGCGGCGGATGGCAGTGCTGCCGCCCCGGGGCTGGGCTTTGCGCTGGACAGCGACACCGGGATCTTCCGTCCCGCCGCAAACCAGCTGGGTTTCGCTGCGGGCGGNNGCCCGGGTGGGCTATGCCGGTCTCGGGCTGACCGGCAATGGCATCGGGGCGCCGGGCAATGATGCCAACCTTTGCCTCTCCACCGCCTTCAACTACCGCTTCAGCACCAGCGGGATCAATTGCCCGATCTCCAACCCCTATGGCGGGTCTTTGCATGTGTTCCGCGGGGTTGGCGGCGATGCGGCCTCGTACCGGCTGCAGCAGA
>DOMY01000267.1 GCA_003509785.1 Gemmobacter sp. | reverse complement strand
ATCTGCTGGGCGGGGCCGGGATGCTGAGCGGGCTGAGCGGGATTGGCACCACGCTTTCCGGGATCTGGTCAGGTCTGGGCGGGATCCTGTCCGGTGGCGGGCTGGGGGCGAGCTTTGCCAATCTGGGCGGGATGATTTCCGGATCGGTGGCCGGGCTGGGGGCCTTCGGGGCTGCATTGCCCGCCATCGGCCTGGTGGGTCTGGCGATCGGGCTGTTCTCGAAAAAGGTCAAGCTGCTGGATTCCGGGATCCGCGTCACGGTGGATGGGATGGATGCGCTGATCGAGAGCTTCCGGAAGACAGAGACCAGTCGGCTGTTCGGTTTGGTCAAGTCGCGGGACAGCAGCTACAAGCCTGCGGATGCGGTGATTGCCGATCCGCTGAAGCTGGCCGTGTCGGATGTGCAGCGCAGCATCATCGCGGCTTCGGCCACGCTTGGTATCAACCGGGATGCGTTCAAGAATTTTGCAGCGCAGATCTCGGTCTCCACCAAGGGCATGACCGATGAAGAGGCGTTGAAGGCGGTTCAGGACGGGCTGTTGGGCCTGGGCGATGATTTCGCAGGCATGATCAAGGGGATCGACGGGCTGTCGCACGCGGGCGAGGGCGCGATGGATACCGTGCTGCGGCTGTCAGGTAGCCTGACTGCGGTGCAGCAGGTGGCCGATACGCTGGGGCATAGCTTCCGCCTGGTGGGGCTGGTCGGTGGCGATGTGGCCTCCAACCTGGCCGATGCTTTCGGCGGTCTGGATGCGATGGCGCAGGCCACGCAGGCTTACTTCGGGACGTTTTACACCGAACAGGAACGGGTGGCGACGATCACGCGGCAGACCACGGCGCAGCTGGCCAAGATGGGCCTCGCCATGCCGCAGAGCCGTGACGAATACCGCCGGATGATCGAAACCCTCGATCTGTCCAAGAAATCCAGTGCCGAGCTTTATGCCGCGCTGATCGGCCTGTCGGGCGTCATGGATCAGATCCTGCCCACGGTCGGCAGCCTGACGCAGCAGCTGGCGGCGCTGAGCGGGACGGTGCAGACCGATCTGGACCGGATGATGGAAGCCGCGCTGGAGGCGCAGCGGGCGAGTTCGCAGGCGGCCTCTGACTGGTATCGGGCCGCCGGGTCGATCCGTGAATATATCGACCGGCTGCGCGGGACCGCCGGGGCTTTGGTCAATGCGCAGCAGGCGCTGGGGTATAATACGGCACGCTATCAGCAGATGCTGATTGCTGCGATGGGTGGCGATCTGACCGCCACGCAGGGTATCACCACGGCGGCGCAAACCATGCTGGACAGCGTGCGGGCGGTGTCGCGCAACCGGGTCGAGATGGCGCGGGCTGAGGCGCGGGTGCTGTCCGAACTGGGGCTGGTGCAGGGTGCAGGCGATATCGAGGGCGCCCGGCATGATGTGATCGCGGGCCTCTTGGGCCAGCAGGTTGATGTGCTGACCCAGACACGTGATTTCCTGGCGTCAGGCGGGGCGCTGTCCACGGCGCAGATCGATGCCCTGAATGCCCAGCTGGGCGGGCTGGAATCGGCCATCAAGGCTGCCGAGATGATCAATTACCAGTTTCTGCAGCAGCGGCTGTCGGTCTCGGTGGATCTGATCGCCACTGCGAATGTGCCGGCGGATGTGCGCAAGCTGCTGGCCAATGCCAGTACCGGCGTGACCGGCTATGTGGATTTCGTGACCCGGTCCAATCTGCCCGCCGATCTGAAATGGCTGGCGCTGACCGGTGCATCGGAACACGTCAAGACCGTCGACTATCTGGCGCAGAACAGCATGGGTGTCGATCTGACCCGGCTGGTNNAAGACCGTCAGTATGGCGGTGGGCAAGCAGTTGCCCGCCGATGTGATGCGGCTGGCGCTGGCGGGCAATTCCGAACTGTCGCGGGTGGTGACCGCCACGCTGGGCACCAATATCGGTACAGATGCGATGCGGTTGGCTCTGGGCAATGTCGGCGCCTATAGCGTGTCGGTGATGGCGGCGCTGTCGCCAGCGGTCAGCCCGGCGGTGAAGCGCATGGTGATCGAACAGCAGGGCAGCTATGCGGCGGTGATCGAGGCGGCCATCGGCCAGACCATGACCAGCACGGCGCGACGCATCCTGCTGACACAGCAGGGCCAGTACATCGCCAATGTGGTTGGCGTGCTGGCATCCGACATGCCCGCAGCGACCCGCAAGCTGCTGATTGAGGCCAATACCGCTGCCGTGCGTGCTGTGACGGTGACGGCCGCCTTTGCCAGCACCATGAAGGCGGATGAGCGGGCGGCGCTGATTTCGGCGGCGCAATCGTCCTACAAGACCATTCGCGCCGCCATTGATCTGTCGGGCATGTCGGCCAGTGGCGCGCTGTTCCTGGCCCAGATCGGGCTGGGCAATATGGCCGTGCAAAAGAGTCTGATCGGCAAGATCGCGCTTGGCGCGCTGTCTGGCGATCAGCGGCTGCTGCTGACCAGCGTGAGCGGCGAGGTTTTGCGCAATGTGCATCTGCAGGCCACCGGCCGCCTGACCGAGGATCAGTGGCGGTTGCTGACTGCCGTATCCGCCTCAGTCCTGCGCCGGGTGGATTTTGCCACGGTGGGCGGGCTGACGGCGGATCAGCGGGCGATCCTGGGCACGGTGAGCGGTTCGGCGCAGCGCCTGCTGCAGATGGTGACGCAAGGCGCGCTGACCCATGACCAGCGCACGATTCTGGCCGCCACCGCATCATCCGTGGCCTATGGCCTGCGCCTGACCACGGCAGGCACGCTGACCGATGATCAGCGCCGGGTGCTGCTGACCACGGCGGGCACCTTGTCGCGGGCGCTGGCACTGAGTGCCTCGGGCAAGATCACGGATGATCAGCGCAACCTGCTGACCGTCGCCACGGGGCAGTTTGCGCGCAGTCTGGCGCTGACCACCACCGGGGCGCTGACGGTCGATCAGCGCGAGATCGTCACGGCCGAGGCCGGGTTGGTGGGGCGGATGCTGAGCCTGGTGGTCAAGGGTGCGATGACCGATGATCAGCGCGCGGTGCTGGCGGCGCGGGATGCGACGGTTTACCGGGCGCTTTGGGCCAATGCCTATCTGGACCCCAAGGCCAATGCCGACGCGCTGTCCGTCATGAAATCGGCAGGCTGGGCCTATAAGTCGCTCTGGGCGACGGCGATGATGGATGGCAAGGCCAGCAAGGATGCGCTGTCGATCCTCCATGCCAATGGCTGGAGCTACAAGACCCTCTGGACCAGCGCCATGCTGGATCCGAAGGCGAGCCGTGATGCGCTGCAGATCATGGGCGCTTATGGCTGGTCGTATAAAAACCTCTGGGCTGGGGCGTCTCTGGACGGCAAGGCCAATGCCGATGCGCTGCGCATCCTGAACGCCGCGGGCACATCCTACAAGAACCTGTGGGCAGGGGCCTATCTCGCCACCGGGGCAGACAAGACGGCCCTCGGTATCCTCAATGCCAGCGGCACGTCCTACAAGAGCCTCTGGGCCACGGCCTACACGGACTGGGCCAAGTCCAACCCGGATGCGATCAGGATCCTGAACGCGGAAGGCTGGGCCTACAAGAACCTTTGGGCCGGGGCATCGCTGGATGGGCGGGCGAACAGCACCGCTCTTGGCATCCTGAATGCCAAGGGCTGGGCCTACAAGACCCTCTGGGCGGATGCCATGCTGGATGGCCGGTCCAACCGCGATGCGGTCGGGGTGCTGAATGCCTCGGGCTGGAGCTACAAGAGCCTGAGTGCGCAGGCCTATCTGGCCAGCGGGGCAAATTCGGATGCCCTGCGCATTCTGACGGCGGGCGGCTGGTCCTACAAGAACCTCTGGACCGAAGCCTATCTGTCCAATGCGGCCAATGCCGATGCCCTGAAGATCCTGCGGGCCAATAGCGCGACCATCACCAAAAAGCTGATCGGTGAGGTTGATCTGGGTGGGCTGACCGATCGGCAGAAGGCCATGCTGGATGCGATCAGCGGCAAGCAGGATGGCAAGATCACGCTGGGGGGCAGCTTTGTCTTCGATCCCTCTGCCGGGTTCCAGACCTGGTACGCCCAGACCACGGCAGGCGCGATCACGGCGCCGATGACCGTGCTGCAGCTGGCCATGGTACAGCTTGGGGGATCGCTGGCCGACCTGCGGGCGGCACTGCTGGCAGAAACGACCCGGGCCACGCGGGCGGATCAGCTGGCGCGGCTGAACAGCTATGCGGCGACCCTCACCACCAATGGTGCGGGCAATGCCTTTGTCACGGATCACGATCTGTCGGCACTGGCAAAGATCGTCGGGCTGAATACCACGGGGCTGGGCATCGATCAGCTGCGCTCTGCGCTGACCAAGTGGGATGTGGGCGATGCGCTGAAGGGCACGATCTATGATCCGACCGGCGCGAAAGAGGCGGCCTATCTGGACCGTATCAAACCGCCGGTGGTGCCAAAGCCGGTCGGGTATTCGCTGGATGATTACCGCTTTGACGAGCGGCAATCCGGCAGCGATGCGGTGACTGGCTACTGGATCACCGGGCCGCTGGGGGGCAAGCGTCTTTACAACGGCGGCAATCTGTCGGCGGCGCAGCAGTGGCTGACAGGGCAGGGCTTCCCGGCTTTTGCGCGGGGGGGCACCCATAAAGGCGGCCCGGCCTATATCGGCGAAAATGATCTGGAGCTGGTGGCACCGTCGCGGGTTTACAGCCCCTCTGAAACCCGGGACATGCTGGATAACCGGCAGGTGGTGGCCGAACTGCGGGCGCTGCGACAGGAACTGGCGGCCACCCGTGCTGAAAACACCCAGCTGCTGCTGCGCATCGAGGGCAGCGAGCGGTAGATCGCGCGGACCTTGCGCGACTGGGATACCAACGGGCAGCCCAAGGAGCGGACGACATGAGGGTTGTGGAGCCGATCGCCATCACCGACGCGATGATGCTGGGATCGAACATCGCGGAAGACGATGCGGCCGTCTGGACTGTGGGCACCAGTTACACCACGGGCCAGACGGTGATCCGCGACCATGCGGTGTTTGAAGCGGTGGCCGCCTCCACCGGGCAAGACCCCCAGCTGGATACGACCAGCACCTACTGGCTGCGGCTGGGGGCCACCAACCGCTGGAAGGTCTTTGACCGGCTGATCAGCGATCCGGCTGTCAGGGCAGGGATGATCACCTATTCGATCAAGCCTGATGTGCTGGCGGATGCGGTGGCGTTTTTCGGGCTGGATGCGGCATCGATCCGGGTCAAGGTCACCGATCCGGTCGAGGGGGTGATCTATGATGTGACCCGCACGATCATCGACAATACCAGCGTGTTCGACGGCTGGACCTATGCTTTCGAGCCGGTGACCTATGACAGCCAGGAGATATTCACCGGCGTGCCGATCTATACCGGCGTCACGCTGGATATCACCGTGGCCAGCGCAGGCACGGTGCAGATCGGGCAGATCGTTGTAGGCCGGGATCAGTATCTGGGCGACACGCTGGTGGATACCGCTGTCGGGTTCGAGGATTTCTCGAAAAAGGACCGCGACGATTTCGGCAATGCCATCATCGTGCCCCGGGCCTATGCGCAGACCGCGACCTTCCGCTTTTCTTTCCCGACCGATGATGCCCGCCGGTTGCGCGGCATCCTCGCCCGCATCCGGGCCACGCCTGCCGTCTATTACGCAGGCGATGGCACCAGCAAATTCGGCACCACGATCTTCGGATTCTTCCGGGATTTCTCGGTGCCGCTGACCACCAATATTTCCTTCGGCAGCCTTGAAGTGGAGGGCCTGACCTGATGCCATATCCCCCGATTACAGCACTTCCCCCGACCCCCAGCCGCAATGCACCATCCACCTTCAGCGCGCTGATGGATGCGTTTCTGGCGGCCTTCCCGCAGTTCCGCGCCGAGGTCAACGCCCTGGCGGCCTATCTCGACACCCTTGCGCTGGCGACGGGGCCGGGGCTGTTCCAAAGCGGCTCTGCCGCCGCGCCGGGCATCAGCTGGGCGGGCGATACGAATACCGGCCTGTACCGACCAGGTGGCGATCAGATCGCCGCCGCCACTGGCGGTGTGATGCGCTGGCTGCTGAGCAACAGCGGTTTGCAGCTGGATGTGCCGCTGACCGGCACTGCTGTTACCGAAGACGCATTGGATACCACCGCTGGCCGCCTCGCACGCGTCGGCTATGCCGGTCTCGGGCTGACCGGCAATGGCATCGGGGCGCCAGGCAATGATGCCAACCTTTGCCTCTCCACCGCCTTCAACTACCGTTTCAGCACCAGCGGGATCAATTGTCCGATCCCCAACCCCTATGGCGGGTCGCTGCATGTGTTCCGCGGGATTGGCGGCGATGCGGCCTCGTACCGGCTGCAGCAGATGTTCCTCTCGGCGGCGAATGTCATGTATCACCGCGCCTC
>DOMY01000279.1 GCA_003509785.1 Gemmobacter sp. | reverse complement strand
CGATGGTGGATTTGCCCGCGCCGTTTTCACCGATCAGCGCAGTGACCTGACCGGGGTAAAGGTCAAGCTGCACGCCGTTCAGCGCCCGCACGCCGGGGAAGGATTTGGAAATGCCGCGAAGGCTCAGCACCGCCTGGGTGCCGGGCACGGCCTGGGATTGCGCCTGCATGGATCAGCCCTGAAAGAAAAGGGGCCCGGCCGCTATGGGGCCGGACCCGGGATACGGTGCCGGATCAGAAGATCGACGAGAATTCGTCGATATTGGTGGCATCATAGGTGAAGGGATCGGCCATGGCGCCTTCGCCCTTGTCATCCAGCGTCACGCTGCCCATGCGGCCCATCGGGATCGCAGCGCCCGGTTCGGCCTTGGCCGCGCCGGTGTTGAGGTTGTAGGCGATCATCGTCGCGGCATAGCCCAGGTCGATCGGGTTCCAGATCGCGAAGGATTTCGACGCGCCCGATTTCACATGCCCTGCCATTTCCGACGGCAGGCCAAGCCCGGTCACATTCACCTGGCCCACCTTGCCCGCATCCGTCACCGCCTGCGCGGCGGCCACGATGCCCACCGAGGTTGGCGCGATGATGGCCTTGAGGTTGGGATAGGTCTGCATCAGGCCCTGTGCTTCGCGATAGGATTTATCGGCCAGATCATCGCCATAGACGGTGCCGACCACGGTGATGCCGGGATAGTTGCCCATCACCTTGTTCATCTCTTCGATCCAGGTGTTCTGGTTCGTGGAGGTGGTGGTGGCCGACAGCACCGCCACTTCGCCGCCTTCGGGCAGATGATCGGCGGCCAGCTTGATGATCGTATTGCCGATCAGCGGGCTGGAGGACGGGTTCAGGTGCATCATGCGGCCATCGGGGGCCACGCCGGAATCCCAGCTGATGACGGTGATGCCGCGATCCATCGCCTTTTTCAGCGTCGGCACCAGCGCATCGGTGTCATTGGCGGAAACGGCGATGGCATCGACCTTCTGCGCGATCAGGCTGTTGATGACCTCGATCTGGCCTTCGGCGGTGGTATCTGTCGGGCCGGTATAGATGATTTCCACATCGCCCAGTTCCTTGGCGGCTTCTTCGGCGCCTTTGGCTGCGGCTTCGAAGAAGCCGATCCCCAGCGCCTTGACCACCAGCGCGATGCGCTTGGTTTCGGCCTGCGCGGTTCCGGCCAGCAGAACGGAGGCCAGCGCCGCCGTGGTCAGTGCCTTCTTCAGAATGCTCATGTGTTCCTCCCTGAGCGAATTTTGCCCCGCGCTATTCCTCCGACGCGCGGGCCTTTCGTTCCGATGCGGCCACTTCGGCCACGATCAGCTTCACCTCGGCCGCTTCCAGCATCTGGGCGGCGCGGTCTTCGATCCGGTCATCGGTGACAACCGTGTGGATGCGGTTCAGCGGGCACAGAAGCAGGCTGGACCGTTTGCCGAATTTCGAGCTGTCGGCCAGCACCACCAGTTCGTCCGCCTGACCGATCAGCTTCTGTTCGGCCTGGATCAGCAGGGGATCACCTTCCATCAACCCCAGTGGCCCCAAGCCACGGCAGCCCATGAACATGCGCCGGGCATAGAAATGGCGGCTGCCATCATCGTTGAAGGGCGACAGAATGATGTTCTGTTCGCGGTAGATCGCGCCTGCGGGCAGCAGCACGGTGTTTTTCGAATGTTTCAGCAGATGTTCCGCGATGGGAAAGCTGTTGGTGAAGACCTGCAGGCGTTTGGTGGTGAGGGGNNCCATCTGAAAGGTGGTGGTGCCGCCGTTGATGATGATGGCATCGCCATCGTCGCACAGCCCCACCGCCGCCTTGGCAATGGCGCGTTTCTCCGGCGCATGGACGGTTTCGTTCACCGCGAAGGGCCGGGCGTTGATGCCCACGAAACTGGGCGGCGCGATGGCCTCTGCCCCGCCACGCACCCGGCGGAGTTTCTTCTGCACATGCAGCTGGGCGATATCACGGCGGATCGTCGCCTCTGACGCGCCGGTCATCTGGCACAGGTCTGGCACCGTCACGACGGGCCGTTCCTGCACTGCCGACAATATGATCCGGTGCCGTTCGGTTTCGTGCATCTGTTCCTCCGTTGGTCATAAGGGTTCTCATTGGATTCGCGCATTGTCAATCATTTTCAATCGCAGAATGTCATTCTGCATCTGCATAATGATTGGTTATGATCGAAAGTGATTGACATTCCGTCGCAGGCTGGCACATTCCGCCCCAAGGAGGCGCGGCACATTGCCCGCGCAAAGGGAGGACAGGATGACCAAGACCCCCGCCGCCAACCGGCATGAAAACCTTTTGCTGCCAGACCTGTGGGATGATGCCCGCGCGGCCGCCATGACCGAATCGGAAAAGCTGCTGTACCGGTCGAACCTGCTGGGTTCGGACAAGCGCGTGACGAATTATGGTGGCGGCAATACTTCGGCCAAGGTCATGGAAAAAGATCCGCTGACCGGCGCGCTGACAGAGGTTCTGTGGGTCAAGGGTTCGGGCGGCGATATCGGTTCCATGAAGATGGACGGGTTTTCAACGCTGTATATGGACAAGCTGCGCGCCCTGAAAGGCATGTATCGCGGGCTGGCGCATGAAGATGAAATGGTGGGCTATCTGCCGCATTGCACCTTCAACCTGAACCCGCGCGCCGCCAGCATCGACACGCCGCTGCATGCCTATGTGCCGCGCAAGCATGTCGATCACGTTCACTCAGATGCAATCATCGCCATTGCCGCTTCGATCAATTCCCGCGAACTGACGGCAGAGATTTTCGGGGACGAGATCGGCTGGCTGCCGTGGAAGAAGCCGGGGTATGAACTGGGCCTGTGGCTGGAAAAGCTGGCGGNNGCGTGGCGCGGTGCTGGAAAGCCACGGGCTGTTCACCTGGGCCGATGATGCCAAGGAGTGCTATCTGACCACGCTGGAGATCATCAACAAGGCGGCGGGCTGGCTGGAGGCAAGGACGGCAGGCGTGGCCGCATTTGGTGGCCCGGCCCGGCCGACGCTGGCGGCGGCGGAGCGGCGCGCGGTGGCGGCGCGGTTGATGCCGGTGATCCGTGGCCTGATTTCGCAGGATCGCCACAAGGTGGGCCATTTCGACGATCAGCCGGCGGTGCTGGAATTTGTCGGATCACAGATGCTGGAGACGCTGGCGCCGATGGGCACATCCTGCCCCGATCACTTTCTGCGGACCAAGATCTGCCCGCTGGTGGTGGATTTTGACCCGGCCAACCCGGATATCGACGCCACCATCGCCGGGCTGGCACAGGCCGCCGCAGATTACCGCGCCGGTTATGCCGCCTATTACGACCGCTGCAAGAAGCCCGACAGCCCGGCCCTGCGCGACCCCAATGCCGTGGTCTGGCTGGTGCCCGGTGTGGGCATGATCACCTTCGCGCTGGACAAGGCCACCGCCCGCGTTTCGGGCGAGTTTTATGTGAACGCGATCAACGTGATGCGCGGCGCCTCCAGCGTATCCACCTATCAGGGCCTGCCGGAACAGGAGGCCTTTGATATCGAATACTGGCTGCTGGAAGAGGCCAAGCTGCAGCGGATGCCCAAGCCCAAGGCGCTGGCAGGCCGGGTGGCGCTGGTCACCGGCGGTGCGGGCGGGATCGGATCGGCCACGGCAGAGCGGTTCCTGAAAGAGGGCGCCTGCGTGGTGCTGGCCGATATCGACGGCGCGGCGGCGGCGGATGTTGCGGCGGGCATGGCGAAAGTGTTCGGCGGCGATATGGTGCGGTCTGTGCAGATGAACGTGACAGATGAGGCGCAGGTGATCGGCGCCTATGCGGAAACGGCGGTGGAGTTTGGCGGGGTGGACATTCTGGTCTCCAATGCCGGCATCGCCTCTTCCGCGCCGGTGGAGGAAACCACACTGGCCTTGTGGAACAAGAACATGGATATCCTGTCCACCGGATATTTCTTGGTATCGCGCGAGGCGTTCAAGTGTTTCCGCACCCAGGGCGTGGGTGGATCGGTGATCTTTGTCGCGTCGAAGAACGGGCTGGCGGCCAGCCCCAATGCCAGCGCCTATTGCACCGCCAAGGCGGCCGAGATCCATCTGGCGNNTCCGCGTGAATGTGGTGAACCCCGATGCGGTGCTGCGCGGCAGCAAGATCTGGTCGGGCGAATGGCTGGATCAGCGCGCCTCGACCTATGGCAAGGACAAGGAAGGGCTGGAGGAGATGTATCGCCAGCGTAGCATGCTGAAACGGTCTGTGCTGCCGGAGGATATTGCGGAAGGGGCCTATTTCTTCGCCTCGGATCTTTCGGCAAAATCGACCGGGAACATCCTGAACGTCGATGCCGGCAATGTGCAAGCCTTCACGCGGTGAGA
Organism: Gemmobacter sp.; assembly: GCA_003509785.1. Classification (GTDB taxonomy): domain Bacteria; phylum Pseudomonadota; class Alphaproteobacteria; order Rhodobacterales; family Rhodobacteraceae; genus Gemmobacter. Next base: position 15,610 of record DOMY01000279.1, on the reverse strand, counting down.
TGATGATCAGCAAAACCACCATCACGGCGGAAAATGACCGCCGCAGCGCCGCCCTGCAGGCCGATTATGACGCGCTTGGCGCGAAACTGGCGCGCAGTGGCGTGGATATCGAGGCGCTGACCGCCCGCGCCATGTATTTCGGCGTGGCAGTGCCCAGCTGGGGCACTGGCACGGGGGGCACCCGTTTCGCCCGCTTCCCCGGCCTGGGCGAGCCGCGGCATATCTTTGACAAGCTGGATGATTGCGGGGTGATCCACGGGCTGACGCAGGCCACCCCCAAGGTGTCGCTGCATATCCCGTGGGACAAGGCCGATCCGGCCGATCTGCTGGCCAAGGCCGAAGAGCACGGGCTGGGCTTTGATGCGATGAATTCCAACACCTTTCAGGATCAGCCGGATCAGGCGCACAGCTACAAGTTCGGGTCACTGTCGCATACCGATGCGGCAACCCGGGCGCAGGCGGTGGCGCATAATCTGGAATGTATCGAGATCGGCGCGAAGCTGGGATCAAAGGCGCTGACGGTGTGGATCGGTGACGGGTCAAACTTTCCCGGCCAGACCTCGCTTTCGAAGCAGTTCGACCGCTATCTGGACAGCATGAAGGCGATCTATGCCGGGCTGCCAGAGGATTGGCGGATCTTCAGCGAACACAAGATCTATGAACCGGCGTTCTATTCGACGGTGGTGCAGGATTGGGGCACCAGCCTGCTGACGGCGCAGGAGCTGGGGCCGAAGGCGCAATGTCTGGTCGATCTGGGCCATCATGCGCCGAATGTGAACATCGAGATGATCGTGGCGCGGCTGGTGCGCGCGGGCAAGCTGGGCGGCTTTCACTTCAACGACAGCAAATATGGCGATGACGATCTGGATGCCGGCACGATCGAGCCTTACCGGCTGTTTCTGGTGTTCAACGAGCTGGTGGAGCTGGAAGATACCCCCGGCCTTGATCTGGCGCATATGATCGACCAGAGCCACAACGTGACCGATCCCATCGAAAGCCTGATGATTTCCGCGATGGAGATTCAGCGCGCCTATGTGCAGGCCAGCCTGGTGGATCGGGTGGCGCTGGCCGGGTATCAGACGGATAATGATGCGCTGATGGCCGCGGCCACGCTGCGCGCCGCGTTTCGCACGGATGTGGAGCCGGTGCTGGCCATGGCGCGGTTGCGCAAGGGCGGGGCTGTCGATCCGGTGGCGACCTATCGCGCCAGCGGCTATCGCGCGGCGGTATCGGCGGTGCGCCCCAGGGTTTCGGGGGCCGGTGGCGGCATCGTGTAAGCCAGAAATCGCCCTGCCGGGATGCGGTTTCCGGCAGGGCGGGGCTGCACCTGCGCCCTTTGGGCCGGCACGATCAGCGGGCACGGCACAACCTGCCCGGGTCTGAGACGGGCATCCGGTGCCGCCAATGCCGAAAAGCGCAAATATCTGTCGGCGGAAACTGCCGATGCGGCATCAAGGCAGTTGAAAACAGGCGCGACACGGCCTAACCCCAAAGGGCCTGAATAGACCGCCTGTGTTGTGGTTTCCTGCCAAGGCACGACCCCAAGCGCCGGATATGCCCGGCCAAGACTGAACAGGCTTTGATGCACGACAAGACTCCCTCCCCCCGCTCTGCCCGCGACTGGCTTAGCGTTCTTGCAAAGTACCGCGAACCTTCGACCCGGCGCAGCCTGTTTGAACTGGCAGCGACCCTGGTGCCGTTTTTCGCGCTGTGGGTTCTGGCCTGGATGGCGATTTCCGTCAGCCCCTGGCTGGCGCTGGCGCTGGCGATGCTGAACGGCGCGTTTCTGGTGCGGATTTTCATCATCCAGCACGATTGCGGCCATGGTTCGTTTCTGAAGAACCGGGTGGCGCAGGATTGGGTCGGCCGGGTGCTGGGCGTTCTGACGCTGACCCCCTATGCCGTCTGGCGGCGGACCCATTCCATCCACCATGCCCATCACGGCAATCTGGACAAGCGGGGCATCGGCGACGTGCTGACCCTGACGTTGGAGGAATACCGCGCCCGTTCGCCCTTTGGCCGGTTCATGTACCGGCTGTACCGGCATCCGCTTGTGCTGTTCGTGCTGGGGCCCAGCTATCTGTTCATCCTGCAGAACCGCCTGCCGCTGGGGCTTATGAATGCGGGCTGGCGCTACTGGACCTCTGCCATGGGCACCAATGCGATGATCGGCATCGCGCTGGGGCTGATCGTGTGGTTTGGCGGGCTGCTGCCGGTGTTGCTGGTGTTTCTGCCGACATCGGTGATTGCGGCAACCATCGGCGTCTGGCTGTTCTATGTGCAGCACCAGTTCGAGGAAACCCACTGGTCCAAGGGCGAGGAATGGCAGCTGCATGATGCCGCGCTGGAAGGCAGCTCGCATTACGTTCTGCCGCAGCCGCTGCGCTGGCTGTCGGGGAATATCGGCATCCACCATGTGCATCACCTGTATTCGCGCATCCCGTTCTATCGGCTGACAGAAGTGATCCGCGAACACCGCGAGCTGGCCGAGGCGCAGCGCCTGACGATCCGTGAAAGCCTGGCCACCGTGAAGCTGCATCTGTGGGACGAGGCGCAGGGCAAGCTGATGTCCTTTGCCGAAGCGCGGGCGCGCTACGGCGTCAGCTGACAGGATGGGCGGGTGGCTTGTGCCCCCCGCCCTTTGCCTGACGGATCAGGGAATATAGGCCACCTGTTCGGGCAGCATCGCCTCGCCGTGGCCCGCCTCTGACAATCGGGCCATGGTCTGGCGCACGGCCTCTGCAATGGCATGAGAGGTCTGCACCTCTGCGGCCATGTGGTTGTAATAGGTCAGATCCTTCAGCCCGTTGTTGACCGTGAACCGCATCTGTGCGGTTTCGCCTTCCNNGAGCCTGTCCAGCGCCGCGCCATGGCCGCCACCGCGCCGCAGGCAATCCACCAGAACCGAATCCGCGATCCCCGCCCGGCGCGCACAGGCGGCCGCTTCGGATATCAGCGTGACCGTGCCCAGCGAAACAAAGTTGTGAAGTAGTTTCAGCCGGTGCCCGGCGCCGGGCGGGCCTGCGTGAAAGCGGTTTTCCGAAAACGATTCCAGCAGCGGTGTCAGCTCGGCCACCGTATCATCATGGCCGCCGATCAGCAGGTTCAGCCGCCCCTCGGCCGCTTCTTTCGGGGTGCGGGTCATGGCGGCATCGACGAAGCGCCCGCCTGCCGCCGCGACCTTTGCGGCCAGGGCGATAGTAGATTCGGGGATTGCGGTCGAGCAATCCACGATCACGGTGCCGGGCCGCAGCGCCGCCAGCACACCGCCCGAACCCAGCAGCACATCTTCGACCTGCGGGGTGCCGGTAACGCAGAGCAGAACCACATCGCAGGCCGTCGCCATTTCGGCGGCACTATCCCAGCCCCGGGCGCCCGCGGCATCCAGATCGTCTGTCGGCTGGTTGCCGGGATGGCGCAGATAGCCCAGCGGCCAGCCCTTGGTCACGATATTGCGGGCGATGCCATGGCCCATCAGGCCCACGCCCACCATGCCTACCTTCGGTTTGGTCATCATTGCCTCCTCAGGCCAGAACACGGCACAGGGCATCAGCCACTTCGCTGCAGCGTGCCGTGCCGCCCAGATCGCGCGGCACGGCGATGCGTTCGGCCAGAACGGTTTCCACCGCCTGTTCAACCCGCGCTGCGGCTTCGTAAAGCCGGGCATCGCCATGCCGGTCGCCCAGCCAGCGCAGCATCATCACGCCAGACAGAACCGTGGCAATCGGGCTTGCCGCATCCTGCCCGGCGATATCGGGGGCGGAACCATGCGCGCCCTGGAACAATGCGTGGTCATCGCCGATTTCCCCCGAGGGTGAAATGCCCATGCCGCCCGCCGTCGCCGCGCCCAGATCGGAGATGATGTCCCCGAACATGTTTTCGGCCACGATCACATCGTAAAAGTTCGGCCGTTTCACCATGTGAACGGTGATGGCATCGGCATAGGCATAGTCGATCTCGACTGTCGGGTGGCGGGTGTGAACCTCGTCGCAAATGGCGCGGAAGAAGGCATAGCTGCGCAGGATATTGGCCTTGTCGCAGACGGTGACACGGCGCTTGCCGTCGCGCAGGGCGCCGTTACGCGATTCCGCCAGACGGAAGGCGAATTCGGCCACGCGCTCGGTGCCCTTGCGGGTAATCACCAGACTGTCGGAGGCCATTTCGCCGCGCAGCAGCACGCCCGCGCCGCGGCTGGCATAAAGCCCCTCGGTGTTTTCGCGCACGATCACATAATCAATGCCGCCGCCATCGAAACCGCGCAGGGGCGAGACCACGCCGGGCAGCAGTTTCACGGGGCGGACATTGGCGTAAAGATCCAGCCGGAAGCGCAGCCGCAGATGCAGGTCGTTGCCGACTTCTGTGCCATCGGGGTAGACCACGCCGGGCAGGCCCGCCGCGCCATGCAGGATGGCATCGGCATCGCGGCAGGCGGCGAACGTGTCTTCGGGCAGAACCTGGCCGGTCTTCTGATAATGGCCGGCGCCGCCATCCAGCATCTGGAACGACAGCAGATCATGGCCCGCAGCGGCGCGCAGCACCTGCATCGTGGCCTGGGTGACTTCGGGGCCGATGCCGTCGCCTTCGATGGTGGCGATTGTGTAGCGTTTCATCATCTTCTCCTGCATCACCAATCGGTGGCGATGTATTTGGCTTCCATGAATTCCAGCATCCCGTGATGTGCGCCTTCGCGCCCCAGACCGGATTGCTTGACCCCGCCGAATGGCGCCGCCGGATCAGAGACGAGGCCACGGTTCAGTGCCACCATCCCGGCCTCCAGCGCCTCGGACACGCGCAGGCCACGGGCCAGATCGCGGGTGAACAGATAGGCGACCAGCCCGTATTCGGTATCATTGGCGCGGGTGATCGCCTCTTCTTCGGTGTCGAAGGTGTAAAGCGGCGCCACCGGGCCAAAGATCTCTTCCCGGCGGATGATGGCCTCATCGGGCACATCGGCCAGCACGGTGGGCGGGTAGAAATGCCCCGGCCCGCTGCCGCGCGTGCCGCCGCACAGCACCTTTGCGCCGCGCGCCACGGCGTCATCCACCAGTTCGGCCACCTTGTTGACCGCGCCCGCATTGACCAGCGGGCCGCAATCGGTGGTCTCCTCCACCCCCGGGCCGACGCGCAGCGCGGCCATGCGTTCGGCCAGCCGTGAGGCAAAGGTTTCGGCAATGCCGCGCTGCACATAGATGCGGTTTGCCGCCGTGCAGGCCTCGCCGCCGTTGCGCATCTTGGCCACCATCAGCCCGTCCAGCGCGCGATCCAGATCGGCATCCTCGAACACAAGGAAGGGCGCATTGCCGCCCAGTTCCATCGAGGAATGGATAACCTGATCCGCCGCCTTGCGCAGCAGCACACGGCCCACCTCGGTTGATCCGGTGAAGGAGACCTTGCGCACACGCGGATCATCGAGGATCGTGTTCACCACCTTGGCGGTGGTGCTGGTGGTCAGCACGTTCACCACACCCGCAGGCACCCCGGCCTCGGCCAGCAGCGCGGCGACGGCCAGCGCGGTCAGCGGGGTTTCGGTGGCCGGTTTCAGGATGCAGGTGCAGCCTGCCGCCAGCGCCGGGGCGATCTTGCGGGTGGCCATGGCGGCGGGAAAGTTCCATGGCGTGATGAGCAGCGACACGCCAATGGGCTGATAGGTGACCAGGATGCGGTTCGCCCCCGAAGGCGCCAGGCCGAAATCGCCGGCACCGCGCACGGCCTCTTCGGCGAACCAGCGGAAGAATTCGGCGGCATAGGCCACCTCGCCCCGCGCATCCTTCAACGCCTTGCCGTTTTCCAGGCTGATGAGCCGGGCCAGCGCTTCGGCATCGCGGCGCATCAGCTCCCAGCAGCGGCGCAGGATTTCGGATCTTTCGCGCGGCGGGGTGGCGGCCCAGCCTTTGGCGGCGGCGGATGCGGCATCGACAGCCGTGCGGGCATCCGATTCATCAGCATCGGCGACTTCGGCAATCACGCTGCCATCCGACGGATTGCTGACCGGGATCAGGCCGGGGCGGCTGCCGGGACGCCAGGCGCCGCCAATGAACAGGCCGGTGGGAAGGTTTTGCAGGGTCATGTCTTCAGGCATGGGCCGGGGTCTCCATCGCGGCGGTCAGGATGCTGCGCATGGCAGCAGTATCGAGCGGCCTTGGGTTGTTTTCGACAAGCCGGGTGGCACTCATCGCCAGCGCGGCCATCTGATCCAGCGTTTCGGGGGCGACCCCCAAAGCGGTGATCGAGGCGGGGATGCCGATCTGCGCGAAAAGGGCACGCAAGGCGGCGGCAAAGGCGGCGGCGGCCGTGGCATCGCTGTCTGCCGGGCCTGCAACACCGATGCCACGGGCGATATCGGCATAGGCGGCTTCGGCGGCGGGCAGGTTGTAATCAATCGTATGGGGCAGCAGGATGCCCACACCCAGCCCATGGGCGCTGTGGGTTTCGGCGCCCACCGGATATTGCAGCGCATGGGCGGCCGCCGTGCCGCCGCTGCCGAAGGCCAGCCCGGCCAGCGTGGCGCCCAGCATGACGCCGGACCGCGCCGCGATATCCTGGCCATCCTCCACCGCGCGGGCCAGATGGGCGAACAGCAGGCGGATGGACGACAGGCCAAGTTCATCGCCCAGGGCGTTCTTGCCCACGAACACCCGGTTCAGCGCCAGTTCCGGATCGCCGGGGCGGGCGACGGCGGCGAAACATTCCACCGCATGGGCCAGCGCATCGGCGCCGGAAATCGCCGTCAGCCCGCGCGGACAGGTCAGCGTCAGATCCGGGTCGCAGATCGCGGTATGCGGGATCAGATGCGGGCTGGAGATGCCCACTTTCATCGCGCGTTCCGGGTCGCCCAGCACGGCCACCGGCGTGGCCTCGCTGCCGGTGCCTGCGGTGGTGGGGATGGCGATGATCGGGCGCACCGGGCCGGGCACCTTGAACTCGCCATAATATGTGCTGAGCGGGCCTTCATGGCTGAGCAGCAGGCTGACCAGTTTCGCCATGTCGAGGCAGCTGCCACCGCCCAGCCCCACGATCACATCCGGGTTGAAGCTGCGGTATTGGGCAGCACATTCCAGAATACCGGCCAGCGGCAGTTCGGCTTCGGTCCGGTCGAACACCGCGACCTGAAGCCCCTGCCCGGCCAGATCTTCACGGATGGCGGCCATTTCAGGCGTGGCGGCAAAGCGGGTGTCGGTGCAGACCAGCACGCGACGGCCCAGTTCGGCGGCCACGCGGCCGAGCGCGGCGCGCTGGCCGGAACCAAACAGGATTCGGGTGGGCGCACGAAGCACCCCGTAATCAAGGCGCATGATCGGCCTCCTTTTCTGCAGGTTCCGTATCGCCGGACAGGCGGCGGATCTGGGTCCATATGTCGGCGGGCAAGGCGATTTCGGCGCCGGCGCGCCGGGCGCGCGTCTGCTGCGCGCGATCCCCGGGGATGCGGACCGGCTGGGCCGGATCGGCCGGGGGCGAATGGCGCAGGACATCCAGCCAGGCGCCGATCTGCTGCGCCATGCCGTCCTGCGGGCTGAACAGGATGAAGACATCGCCCTTGTTGCAGGGCTGATCGGAATCCAGCGTGCCGCGCACATCGCGGCCCAGCGCCGAGGCACAAAGTGCCGAAACCAGCAGTTCAAAGCCAAGGCCCAGCGCATAGCCCTTGGCGGCACCGAAGGGCGCGATGGCCCCGGCCTTGGCTGCGGTGGCATCGGTGGTGGGTTCGCCCGCTGCATCCAGCGCCCAGCCCGGCGGGATCGGCACGCCCCGATTTGCGTGATCGTGGATCTTGCCCATCGAGACCTCGCTGGTGGCCAGATCGACGACGAAGGGCTGCGGCTCGGCGGGCACGCCGATGGCAATGGGATTGGTGCCGATCATGGCGCGGCGCCCGCCCCAGGGGTGGACCAGCGCCTCGCTGACCGTGAAACCCAGAAGGACGATGCCGCGGGCGGCCATCTTTTCGGCGTAGAAGGCAAGCATCCCCAGATGATCGCAGTTGCGGATCGCCACGGTCACGCTGCCCATGCGGGGCAGGCGTTCGGCCGCCGCATCCAGCGCCTGCATCGCCACCACGGGGCCAAGCCCCTGGGCGCCATCGACGCGCAGCAGCGCCTCGCCTGCCCAATAGTGCAGGCCGGTGGCCAGCGGATCGGTGACGCCATTGGTGATGCGTTCGATCACGCGGGGCAGACGCAGCAATCCGTGGGATGCGGTGCCGCGCAGTTCGGCCTCCAGCAGCAGTTCGGTCTGCAGGGCCGCCTGTGCCGGGGGCACGCCCGCGCGGCGCAATGCGGCGCGGGCGGTGCGTTCGATGTCGCTATGGCTTGGCATCGGCTTTCCTTACCAGCTTTCGCGCAGGAAAAGGCTGATCTGCGGGACATAGGTGATGAGCATCAGCGCCAGAACCACGGTGCCCACGGGCACCAGAAGCGCGCGGAACATGCGCTGCACGGGGATCCCTGCGACAGAGGCGGCGGCGAACAGGTTCACCCCAAGCGGCGGGGTAATCATGCCCATGGCCAGGTTGACGATGATGACGATGCCGAAATGCACCGGATCGACACCATAGCCGATGGCGATGGGGGCCAGGATCGGGCCAAGCACCAGAATGGCCGCCGAGGTTTCGACGAACATGCCGACGAACAGCAGCAGCACGTTCACGAACAGCAGGAACTGCCATGCGCTGTCGAACCGGCCCTGTGCCCAGTCGCCAATGGTGGTGGGCAGGCCAGACAGGCTGACGAGGAAGGAAAACAGACCCGCCGCCCCGATGATGAGCATGATGGCGCCGGTGGAAACCACCGAGCTGCGGAAGATTGCAGGCAGATCGGCCGGTTTCAGTTCGCGGTAGACAAACATGCCGATCAGCAGGGCATAGACCACGGAAACCGCTGCCGCCTCTGTCGGGGTGAAGATGCCACCATAGATGCCGCCCAGAATGATGACGGGCAGCATCAGTGCCCAGATCGCATTGCGTGTGCTGATGACAACCGACAGGCGCTGATCGCCATCCTGCTTGCCATAGCCTTTGATGCGGCACCAGATCTGCACCATGATGATCAGCATGGTTGCCACTAGGATGCCCGGCCCGATGCCCGCCATGAACAGCTGGGTGACCGAGGTTTCGGTCGAGACCGCATAGACGATCATCGGCACCGAGGGCGGGATGATGACCCCCAGTTCGGCAGAGGCGGCCTGAATGGTGGCCGCGACCGGCGTGGGGTAGCCGTGCCGCACCATGGCCGGGATCAGAATCGCGCCGATGGCGAAGGTGGTGGCGACCGACGAGCCAGAGATGGCGGCGAAGATCATGCAGGTGATGACGCAAGAGCTTGCCAGCCCGCCCTGCATCCCGCCCACCAGCGATTTGGCAAAATCGACCAGACGGCGCGAGACGCCGCCATGCGTCATCAGATTGCCCGCCAGGATGAAGAACGGCACCGCCAGCAGCGGAAAGCTGTCAAGGCTGGTGAAGATCTTCTGCGGCACGACCAGCAGTGGCAGGTTGGAAAAGAAGGCGATGCCAAAGACGGAGGCCAGACCGATCGACACGGCGACCGGAACAGACAGCACGAACAGCGCAACAAGCGCGAAAACGAGGGCGGCGTTCATTCCATGGCCTCTTCGTCCGGGCGGGTGATGGGGGCGAAATGGGCCAGGATCACGCCGGGGATGGCCAGCAGGCTGCCCACGGGGATCGCCGCGTAGAACCAGCTGATCGGTATGTCGAGCATGGCAATCTGCTGGGTGCTGACACGCAGGGTCATGGCGGTGCCATACCAGACCAGAACCAGCAGGAACGCCAGCGTCAGCAGCGTCACCACCGCCATGACAAGCCGTTTCGGGCCGGGCGGCAGCACACTGCGCAAAAATTCAAGCGGGATCATCGCCGCCAGCCGGAACCCGGCCCCAGCGGCAATGAAGACCATCCAGACCACCGCGCCGCGCGCCGCCACTTCGGACCAGCCGGCCGAATGGCCGATGAGAAACCGTGTGACCACCTGATAGAACACCAGCACGGTTGCCACCGCCAGCAGCAGGGCTGCAAGGTTGTGCGTGGTGGAAATAAGCCGCTCGGCGGCGAGACGGAATGTCTGTCGCATCTTGACCTCGGGGATACGGAAGATGCGGGCACCGGCGAGGCGGCACCCGCAGAAGGGTGGCTCAGTTCTGGGCCGCCCGGATACGCTCGATCAGTTCGGCGCCGTATTGCGGGGCAAGTTTTTCATAGGTGGGGGCAACGGCAGCCTCGAAAGCGGCGCGATCCACATCTGTCACCACCTCCATGCCATTGGCCTTCATCAGGGCAACGCCTTCTTCTTCGTTCTTGGTCACCACGGCACGGTCAGCGGCGGCGGCGGCCTTGGCGGCTTCCTTCACCCAGCCCTGTTCCGCTTCGCTCAGCTGATCCCAATGGATCTTGGACATCACGATGACGGCGGGCGAATAGACATGGCCGGTGAGGCTTGCATGTTTCTGCACATCCCACAGCTTGTTGGCCACAATGATCGGGATCGGGTTTTCCTGCGCATCAATGGTGCCCTGCTGCAGGGCGGTGATCACTTCGGTCCAGCTCATGGGGGCCGGGGCCGCGCCCAGTTCCTGGAAGGCGTCGATATGCACCTGGTTTTCCATGGTGCGGATCTTCAGGCCATTGACATCGGCAGGCACGGCGATGGCCTTGCGGGAATTGGTGATATGGCGGAAGCCATTTTCGCCCCAGGCCAGACCGACAAGGCCGACGCTGTCGAATTTCGCCAGCAGCTCTTCCCCGATCGGGCCATCCAGCACCGCGCGGGCGCTGTCATAGCTTTTGAACAGGAAGGGGAAATCCAGCGCATAGGTTTCGGGAATGAAGCTGCCGATCGGGCCGGTGGACGAAATCGCCAGTTCGATGGTGCCGATCTGCATCCCCTCCAGCACCTCGCGCTCGCCGCCCAGCACGCCGCCGGGCTTGACGTTCACGGTGATGTCGCCGCCCGAAAGCTCTGCCATCTTTTCCGCAAAGGCGGTGGCTGCGGCGCCGTAATGTGATTCCAGCGGCGGGGTCAGCGCAAAGTTCATGTCACGGGCCTGCGCCGAAACCAAGGCACAGGTTGAAAGAAGTGCGGCCAGGCAAATGCTGCGAATGTTCATCTTGATCCTCCCTCGGGTTGTGATCCGGCTGCGCCTCCACTCGCTGTGCCGGGCGATCGGGGCGGGCTTTACACCCGATATCCGATACGATATTCGATTAAGTGACAGGCAGACCGCCACTCGTCAAGTGTTTCCGCTAACCATGGAGCCAGGATTGAAGAAGCCCAGCCACGGCCAGCCCACAGAAGCCGGCCCCGCCCCGCTGATCGCGCCGCGCCCTTCGCTGGGCGACGAAGCCTATGAGCTGATGCTTGCGGAACTGATCTCGCTGCGGATTCCGCCGGGGGAAAAGCTGTCGGTCGACGGCCTGGCGCGGCAGTTCGGCGTGTCGCAGACCCCGATCCGCGCGGCCTTGATCCGGCTGGAGGCCGAGGGGCTGGTGGTGAAGAAACACAACACCGGATACAATGTTGCACCGCAACTGTCGGGCAGCCGGTTCCGCGATATCTATGAATTCCGGCTGCTGATCGAACCGGCCGCAGCCGCAGCCGCAGCCCTGCTGGCCACCCCATCCGAAGTTGCGGCGCTGGCAGAGCTGGCGGAAGAGATGTCGGCGCTGGCCGATACGGATACCGAGGCGAATTACAGCAAATTCGCACTGATGGACGGCGAGTTTCACGCAAGAATCGCCGAGGCGGGCCGCAATACCGTGATCTGCGAGGCGCTGGAGCGGCTGTATACGCATATGCACCTGTTCCGGCTGCGCTATCACGCGGCGGTCGCCATGGATGCGGTGAAGGAACATGATGCCATCATGCGCGCCATCCGCGAGGGCGATGGCGCTGCGGCACAGGTAGCGATGCAGGCCCATATCGCCGCATCGCGCGACCGGATGCAGCCCTATTTCAATGCAACGTGAAGGCCGCGCCAGATGCGGACCGGGAGGAAAGACATGAACATCCAGCAAAGCCTGTGGTTTGATCCGACCATGATCTTCATCGGCGGGGCAAGGTGCCGCCCCGGATCGGACAGCACGATTCCGGTTGAGAACCCGTCCACCGGCGAGGTGATCTGCGCGATTGGCCGGGGCACAGCGGCGGATGTGGATGCCGCCGTGACAGCGGCCGAGGCCGCGCTGGAGGGGGCCTGGGGCCGGATGCCTGCGGTGGAGCGCGGGCGCATCCTGATGCGTATGTCGCAGCTGGTGCTGGCCCGGGCGGAAGAGCTGGCGTTTCTGGAATCCACCGATGTGGGCAAGCCGATGAAACAGGCGCGCAATGACAGCACGGCGCTGGCGCGCTATCTGGAATTCTATGCCGGCGCCGCCGACAAGGTGCATGGCACCACCATTCCCTATCAGGATGGGTTCACCGTCTATACCCTGCGCGAACCGCATGGGGTGACGGGGCATATCATCCCCTGGAACTATCCGTTGCAGATTCTGGGGCGTTCTGTGGGGGCGGCGCTGGCGATGGGCAATGCCTGTGTTCTGAAACCCGCCGAAGATGCCTCGCTCAGTTCGCTGGCCTTCGCCTCGATCGCGGCAGAGGCGGGGCTGCCTGCGGGCGCGCTGAATATCGTTACCGGCTATGGCGCCGAGGTGGGGGCGGCGCTTTCGGAACATCCGGGGGTGCATCATGTGTCTTTCACCGGGTCGGTTGGCACAGGGCGGCGCATCCAGGAAGCGGCGGCGCGCAATGTGGTGCCGGTGACGCTGGAGTTGGGCGGCAAGTCGCCGCATATCGTGTTCGACGATGTGGATCTGGAGGCGGCCCTGCCCACGCTGGTTGGCGCCTGTATGCAGGCCGCTGGGCAGACCTGCTCTGCCGCCTCGCGCGTGCTGGTGCAGCGCGGCATTTACGATGAGGTGCGGCGCCGCATGGCCGAGGTCTATCAGGGGCTGGAGGTCGGGCCTGCGCCGGACAACCGCGATCTGGGGCCGCTGGTATCAAAGCGGCAGAAGGAAATCGTGTCCTCTTACATCGCGCTTGGCAAACAGGATCTGGCGGTGGCAGGCGAAGGCCGCATCCGCGACGATGCCCCGGCGGCGGGCAATTATGTGGCGCCGGTGCTGTTTGCCGAAGTGCCGCCCGATCACCGCCTGGCGCAGGAGGAAATCTTTGGCCCGGTTCAGGTGCTGATCCCGTTCGATACCGAAGCCGATGCGATCCGTATCGCCAATGGCACGGAATATGGTCTGGTCGCCGGGGTCTGGACACGCGACGGGGGCCGCCAGATGCGGCTGGCGCGCAAGCTGAACGTGGGCCAGGTGTTCATCAACAACTATGGTGCCGGTGGCGGAATCGAGCTGCCGTTCGGCGGGGTGGGCAAATCCGGCCATGGCCGTGAAAAGGGCTTTGAAGCGCTTTATGGGTTTTCGCGGTTGAAAACCGTGACGGCATCGCACGGGTAAGCAAAAGGTGGCCCCGGCATCCGGGTCATGGGTGCGGGGGCCATATCTTTGCGGGCGAAGAGCGGGGCAGGATATGCCAGCCGGGCTGCGAATCTGATCGGTCTGCCCCCCTGCCCGGCCCTTGCAGAGACCGGGCGGCGCCAAGGAGACGGCATCTGCCATGATTTCTGGTGCCTGGAGGGCCGAAAGTGCAGTTTCTTCCGCTTTCCCGGTATGAGGGCTTGATATGTGTGTGCAGTAGGCCCATGTAGACATCATCGATCTTGCTGTCGGACTTTGTTTTTTGCGCTTCCGCGCTTTCTGCGATCTTCCTCTTCCAGAATCGATCTCGTCGGCCTGCCGCACAAATGATGCGGCCGGTCAAAATCTGTGACCGATTGAAAGGAAATCGTCATGACCATTGGAACCGTAAAATTCTTCAACACCACCAAAGGCTTCGGCTTCATCGCCCCGGACAATGGCGCTGCTGACGTGTTTGTTCACATCTCGGCCGTTGAACGCGCTGGCATGCAGACCATCACCGAAGGCCAGAAGCTGAGCTTTGACCTGGTGCGCGACGCCCGTTCGGGCAAGAACGCTGCTGAAAACCTGCAGACCGCCTGAACGGCCTGCCAGGGGCCTGACGCTGTGCTGTCAGGCCAGACTACGCCGAAAGCCGGGCCCATGCCCGGCTTTTGCATTTTGCGCGATCAGAAGGATAATCCCCGATGACGAAGGCCATTACCAAACATAACCTGTTTCCGCCGGAAAAGCCGAAAGCGGCCAGCCGTGCGGATGTGACGGATGCCAGCGCCAGAGCGATCATGGAAGCCGAAGTCACCCGCCGCGATGCCAAGACCGCAAGATTGCGCCAGCTGCGGCTGGATCAGCAGGCGGCCGACGATCTGCTGGCCAGCCAGCAACCTGTCGTGAAAAAACCCGCACGGGCGAAAAGCAAACCCGCCGCAAGCTGATCTGCGGCGACATCCCCGCAGGCGGGGCCACAGTGCCTCTGGCCTGCGGATGGTATGCTGAAGCGCGGCTATGCGGCAGATTTCGCAGCCCTCTCCCGTGCAGCTAATGCCGTGGAAACGGCGATGGGCATTTCGGCCAAAAGCTCTGGAACGAGAAGGCGTAAGGGAATGATCCAATCGCCGCAGAGCTTTGTCGTCTCGTAGGAATGCCAAAAGGTCGCTTGGCAGAACGGCTAACCATTTCCACGACTTGCCTGAAACCGCATGGCGTTGGCCCAGCTTCTCCCTGGCCGAAATCGCCTGTCGCGGGACCGGTGCGATCAAGATCAACACCGAAGCCATGGACAAGCTGCAAGCCCAGCGCAGCCGGTACCGTCCCGGCGCGATCAGCTCAGCCACCCCGGCTTGGACAATTTCCACTGCCCAGCACCGGTCTCGACGGCCAGCGCATGGCCCCGCCCAGCAAGGGGATGTCCGTGACGCTTTCCAAGGTGCCGGAATAGAGATCGACCACCAGCGCATTGCCAAGATCAAAGCGCGACACCGGCCCCACAAAGAAATCCGCCGCTAGGACGCCCAACCGCCTCGGGGTCGCCCCCATCACCGTCTCGATGCACACGACGCAGCTTCGCTTCCGTGCCGGGCGCGGCAGCCTCTTCGTCATCACCAGCGTCATCGGAAACCGTGAAGGAATCGCTCGTCTTCGTGCGGCGCTTCACCGAGGCCGACGAGACCGCATGGGAAGCCGCGCACGCCACCCATGACACCGCCTTCAACGCCAAGCGCGACCGCGATCTGCCGCACGGTGGGACCGAGTTCCCTGTTCACGGTTTTCGTAGGGCATCTCGTGCTTGCGCTTCCCTATGTCATCCGCACCACGCTTGCGGTCCTGACCACTTCGGACCCGTTCCTCGAAGAGGCCGCGCGAACCATGGGGGCGGGCCCCTGGCGCAGCCTCTGGCGCGTTACGGTGCCCCAATGCCTGCCCGGGATCGCTGCAGGCGCCTTCTTCGCCTTCAACATCTCGTTCGACGAAGCGGTCGTATCGCTGTTCCTGCGCTCACCTGAGGTCGTTACCCTGCCAATCCAAATCTACACCCAACTCGAATTCAGCCCCGACCCATCGATCGCCGCGGTCTCCAGCCTGATGATCGCGCTCACCATCCTCCTGATCGTGCTGATCGAG
>DOMY01000112.1 GCA_003509785.1 Gemmobacter sp. | reverse complement strand
TTGCAGATGAACACGTCGATGATTTTCAGTTCGGGTTCATCCATGCCGCCGTAAAGATGGTTCAGGAACATCTCTTTGGTCAGGGTGGTACCCTTGCGCAGGCTGAGAAGCTCCAGCATCTGATATTCCTTGCCGGTCAGATGCACGGTCTTGCCATCCACCTCCACCGATTTGGCATCCAGATTGACACAGATGCGCCCGGTGCGGATCACCGATTGCGAATGGCCCTTGGACCGGCGGATGATGGCATGGATCCGCGCCGGCAGCTCTTCGCGGTGGAAGGGTTTTGTCATGTAATCATCCGCGCCGAAGCCGAAGCCCTTCAGCTTGCTGTCGGTATCATCGGCGCCGGAGAGGATGAGAATCGGCGTTTCCACCCGGGCCAGACGCAGCTGACGCAGCACCTCATGCCCGCTCATATCCGGCAGGTTGAGATCCAGCAGAATCAGATCGTAGTCATAGAGTTTGGCAAGGTCGATCCCGTCTTCGCCCAGATCGGTGCAGAAGACATTCAGATTGGCATGTGTCAGCATCAGTTCGATACTGCGCGATGTGGTCGGGTCGTCCTCCACCAGTAGAATACGCATCACTCATCTCCGCTACGGGCGTCATTCGCGCTTACCATACTGTCGGGCAATGGTTAACTGCAGGTTACCTTGTCACAGCTGCAAGCTGAAACAATCTAAAGTTGCCGATATTTCTGGATCGCTGTGACCTTGAGCGCCTTTTCCCCATGCTTTTCGACCGCTTCGCGCCAGATTGCGAATTCTTCCGGCGAAAGATCATAACGTTCCAGCGCCTCGGCCTCGGCGATCAGGCCGTGTTGCACGGCCCGAACCACCACTGCCTTGCGGGAGGCCACCCAGCGCGTGGTGTCGCCGGGCGGCAGATCGGCGCGCGTCAGCACGCGGCCATCGGGAAGAGTAACCTGGCGGGGGCCGTCAACACGTTTCAGATACATCACAGACCTCATGACCTGCGGCGAGTTTCCGGCAGCGCCCTTAACCGGATGTGAAGCGCGGCNNCTGCCGGGCATTTTCTTATATTGCAGGGCAAATGCCGCAATGCGGCCTGATTTCCCGGAACACCTGCCATGCTGGATCAACCGCTCAATTCGCTTGGGCTGCCCAAAGCCCCGTCTGACACCCGCGTGGTCGTTGCCATGTCAGGCGGCGTCGACAGTTCGGTGGTGGCCGCCGTGCTGAAGGAAGAAGGCTATGACGTGATCGGCGTCACGCTGCAGCTTTATGACCATGGCGCGGCGCTGGCCAAGAAAGGCGCCTGCTGCGCCGGGCGTGATATCCATGATGCACGGCGCGTGGCGGAAACCATGGGCTTTCCGCATTATGTGCTGGATTACGAAAACATGTTCCGCGAGGCGGTGATCGAGGAATTCGCCGATGCCTACCTGGCGGGCGCGACCCCGGTGCCCTGCATCCGCTGCAACGAGCGGGTGAAGTTCAAGGATCTGCTGGCGACGGCGAAGGAGCTGGATGCCGATTGCATGGCCACGGGGCATTACATCCAGCGCAAGCTGGGCGCCACCGGGCCAGAGCTGCATTGCGCCGCCGATGCGAACCGTGACCAGAGCTATTTCCTGTTTTCCACCACGCCCGATCAGCTGGACTATCTGCGCTTTCCGCTGGGGCATCTGCAATCCAAGGCGGAAACCCGGGCTTTGGCTGCGAAATACGGGCTGCCGGTGGCCGACAAGCCAGACAGCCAGGACATCTGTTTTGTGCCCAATGGCAATTACGCCTCGGTCATCGAAAAGCTGCGCCCAGGCGCGGCGGAACCGGGCGAGATCGTGGATATGGAAGGCCGTGTGGTGGGCGAGCATCGCGGGGTGATCCATTACACCATCGGCCAGCGCCGGGGCTTGGGCATCGGCGGTCTGGGCGATCCGCTGTATGTGGTGCGGCTGGATGCGGATACGCGGCGGGTTGTGGTCGGGCCGAAATCGGCGCTGTCCACGCGGCGCGTGCCGCTGCGCGAGGTGAACTGGCTGGGCGATGCGCCGTTCGACAGCGCGGCGGAATGGCATGTGAATGTCAAGGTCCGCTCCACCCGCCCGCCGCGGCCTGCGGTGATCCGACCCATTTCCGCCACCGAAGCAGAGGTGGAACTGCTGGACCCGGAAGATGGCATCAGCGCAGGACAGGCCTGCGTGTTCTACGCCCCCGAAGGCAGCCGCATTCTGGGCGGCGGCTGGATCTGGCGCGGACGCTGAGCGCCACCTGCGGTTATTGAGCGGAGCGCGGCCCGTAGCCGGGCCACGCCAGCCTTTGTCTCAGGCGCAGGGCTGACGCCCTGAGCCTTCGGAGTGCCTCCGCCGGGGGTATTTGGGCCAAGAGGAAATACC
Source organism: Gemmobacter sp. (assembly GCA_003509785.1). Taxonomy (GTDB): domain Bacteria; phylum Pseudomonadota; class Alphaproteobacteria; order Rhodobacterales; family Rhodobacteraceae; genus Gemmobacter. Next base: position 1,389 of record DOMY01000112.1, on the reverse strand, counting down.
GGCCTGCGAAAGATCAGAGCGCGGCGAGAACGGAACGGGCAGCGCGCAGGCCCGGGGATTCCCCGCCCTTGCCCAGCCGATCCATGGTCAGGCGCATGGCGCCTTGCTGCTGTGCGCGCTGGGGCCCCGGTGCCATAAGCGGCAGCATGGCCTCTGCGATCGCATCCGCCTGGCAGGCCGGGCCGAGGAATTCGGGGATGCTGCGGGTTTCGGACACGAGGTTGACCAGCGTGACCGTATCAATCAGCGCGGCGCGCTGCATCAGCCAGAAGCTGAGCGGGTGCAGGCGATAGGCGATGACCATCGGGCAATCATTGGCGGCCAGCTCCAGGCTGACGGTGCCCGAGGCCGCCAGCGCCACATCGGCCATGGCAAAGGCCCCGCGCTTGCGCGCGGAATCGGTGATGATTTCGGGCTGCACCGGCCAGTCGGCCGTCAGGTCGCGCACCAGATCGGCCACACCGCGCACCGTCGGCAGTGCCACGCGCAGATCGGGGTGGCGTGCCGTCAGCCGGGCCAGGACATCCCCGATGACCGGGGCAAGCCGCGTCACCTCGCCCCGCCGCGAGCCAGGCAGCGCCAGCAGGAGCGGGCCGGTGCCCGCAAAAGCCGCGCGTTCGGCATCGGATGCCAGGGGTTCGGCCACCACAGGATGGCCGACGAAATCGCAGGTCATGCCGGCGGCCGTCATAAAGGGCGGCTCGAACGGCAGCAGGGCCAGCACATGGTCGATCACCTGCGCCATCTTGGCCGCCCGTCCGGGCCGCCAGGCCCAGACCGAGGGGGCAACGTAGTGGATGGTTTTCAGCTTTGGCCGCGCCGCCTTGACCAGCCGCGCCACGCGCAGGCAGAAATCCGGGCTGTCGATGGTGATGAGCGCCTGCGCGCCGCTGGCGATGACGGCATCGGCGGTTTCGCGGATGCGGCGTTTCAGATGGAAATACTTAGGCAACACCTCGGCAATGCCCATCACCGAAAGCTCTTCCATCGGGAAGAGGCTGGCCATGCCTTCGGCCTGCATCAGCGGCCCGGCCACGCCCGAGAAGGAAACCCCGGGCGCCAGCACCTTCCGGACCGCCATCAGCGCCGCGCCCAGCCGATCCCCCGAAGGCTCACCGGCGACGAGGAACAGTTTCATTCGCGCGCCCAGAGGAACAGGCCCAGCCTTTCCGCCTCGGCCAGCATCGCAGCGCGGTCGAGCAGGATGACGCCGCCTGCCTGGAAGGCGATGCCCGCAAGGCCCGCCGCCTGCACCCGCGCGAGCGTATCGAGGCCGAGGGTGGGCAGGTCGATGCGGAGATCCTGACCGGGTTTCGGGGCCTTGTAGAACACCCCCCTGGCCCCCTGCGGATTTGGGCGGCGCGCAGTCTGTGCCACCCAATCCAGCAT
>DOMY01000045.1 GCA_003509785.1 Gemmobacter sp. | reverse complement strand
CTTGGCCACCTGCTGGGTGATGGTTGAACCGCCATTGCCCTCCAGCGGGCCACGGCCTTCGGCCATGTTGATGCGAATGGCGCTGGCAATGCCGCGCGGGCTGATGCCGAAATGGTTGTAGAACCGCTTGTCCTCGGTCGCGATCACGGCATTGCGCAGATGTTCCGACACCGTGTCAGAGGTGATGACGCCACCGAATGTCTCGCCCCGCCAGGCAAAGACCTGCCCCTCGCGATCCAGCATGGTCACCGATCCGCGGGCGCGCGCATCCACCAGATTGCCGACACTGGGCAGTTGCTGGTGGAAATAGAAGGTCGCCCCGAACAGGATCACGCCAAAGATTGCCGCAACCCGCCAGCCGGTGCCCCAGACGATCCGCCAGATGAACCCGAAGAAGCCATACAGCACGCGGCGGATGATGCCGCGCTGCTTGGCCACGGGTTTCTTCCTTGCAGCAGGCTTGCGGGGCGGCGCGGGCTTCTTCGGAGGGGGCGTGCCACGGCCGCCGCCACCGCCCGACCCACCGCCAGAGCGGGCATAACGCTTGTCCGCCACCAGGGGCGTCGTTCTGTTTCCTGATCCGCTCATGCCCGCTTGCCCATGCTCTCGTCTTTGTTTTGCCGGAATCTTACTTCGTTGGCCCCCGGTTGTGGAGACCTGCTGACCCGCGATTCGCAATTCAGTTCCGCATAAACTTTCACCATCATGCCTAATATGTGTAACTTTTGGGCAGATGCGACCTAAGCGGGCATCCGCCGACCTGCCGTTTTCTTGTGCTTCGCCCCCAATCGCCGCCTTCTTGGGCACGCAAGGCCCCGCAGCGGGTCGTCTGCCAGGAGAAGGGGACGAACGTGAAACTGATCATCGCAGCAATCAAGCCGTTCAAGCTGGAGGAGGTCCGCGAGGCGCTGACCACCATCGGCGTGCGTGGCATGATGGTGACGGAAATCAAGGGCTTCGGCTCGCAATCCGGTCACACCGAAATCTATCGCGGCGCCGAATATGCCGTGAACTTCGTGCCGAAGGTGCGTCTGGAGATCGTCGTCTCCGACAGCCTCGCCGACCAGGTGGTGGAGACGATCCGCACAACCGCGCGGACCGACAAGATCGGCGACGGCAAGATTTTCGTGCTCGACGTGGAACAGGCCGTGCGTGTGCGCACCGGCGAAACCAACGACGACGCGCTCTGAGATAAGGGTGGAAGGGGAAAACAAAACCATGAATACACTGACGAAACTTTCCGGCCTGACGGCGCTCTCCGCGCTCGCGGCCCTGCCCGCCTGGGCGCAGGAGGCCGCCGAAACCGCGACCGAGACAGCGACCGAGGTTGTGGCCGAAGTCGTTCCGGTGATGGACAAGGGCGACGTCGCCTGGATGATGACCTCGACCGTCCTCGTTCTGTTCATGACGCTGCCGGGCCTCGCCCTGTTCTACGGTGGCCTTGTGCGCACCAAGAACATGCTGTCGATCCTGATGCAGACCACCCTGGTTGCCTGCGTGATGATGCTGGTCTGGGTGATCTACGGCTATTCCTTCTCGTTCGGCGGCAGCACCTCGGCCTTCTGGGGCGGCACGGCGAAACTCTTCCTGTCCGGCGTCACCGCCGACAGCATGTCGGCCACCTTCTCGGCCGGTTATGTGATCCCGGAATATCTGTTCATCGCCTTCCAGATGACCTTCGCGGCCATCACCCCGGCGCTGATCATCGGCGCCTTTGCGGAACGCGTGAAATTCACCGCCGTTCTGGCCTTCTCGGTGCTCTGGGGCACCTTCTGCTACTTCCCGATGGCCCATATGGTCTGGGATGCGAACGGCCTGCTGTTCCAGCACGGCGCGATCGACTTTGCAGGCGGCACCGTGGTGCACATCAACGCCGGTGTGGCCGCTCTGGTCGGTTCGCTGGTGATCGGCAAGCGCGTCGGTTACGGCAAGGAAAATATGGCCCCGCATTCCATGGTCATGACCATGATCGGTGCCTCGATGCTGTGGGTCGGCTGGTTCGGCTTCAACGTCGGCTCCAACCTTGAATCGAATGGCGGCGCCACGCTCGCCATGATCAACACCCTGATCGCCACCGCCGCTGCTGCCGTCGCCTGGTCGGCTCTGGAAGGTATTGCCCGCGGCAAGGCCTCCATGCTCGGCGCGGCCTCCGGCATGATCGCCGGTCTGGTTGCCATCACCCCGGCCTGCGGTACGGTTGGCCCGATGGGCGCCATCCTGCTGGGCGCTGTGGCTTCGGTGATCTGCTACTTCTTCGTCACCGTGGTGAAGATCAAGCTCGGCTATGATGACAGCCTGGACGTGTTCGGCATCCACGGCATCGGCGGCATCGTCGGCGCCATCCTCGTCGGCCCGCTGTCGGCTGCTGGCTTCGGCGGCGTGAAAGGCGACGATTACGCCATCGGCGCCCAGACCTGGATCCAGATCGAATCGGTCGCGCTGACCATCGCCTGGACAGGCATCATCTCGTTCCTGCTCTACAAGCTGGTAGATATGACCATCGGCCTGCGCGTGGACAGCGACAGCGAACGTCAGGGCCTGGACCAGACTTCGCATGGTGAAAGCGCCTATCACGGCTGATCTGCAGGGCGGGCCATACCGGCCCGCCAGCTTCTCCGCGTCATGGATCCTCCTCCCCCGTGGCGCAAAGCAGAAGGCCCGGAGCATCACGCTCCGGGCCTTTCTGATTTTCAGGGTATCGCTTGCGGCGCGTTACAGAACGGCAGCCACGGCGCGGGCCAGAATCGGCACGGTGGCCACGTTCAGCCCGGCAATGTTGATCCGCGAATCGCTGACCATGTAGATGCCGAATTCCTCGCGCAGACGCGCCACCTGTGCTTCGGTCAGCCCCAGCAGCGAAAACATGCCGCGATGCCGCGCCACGAAATCGAAGCGGTCGCTGTTGGTGGCCTTGCGCAGCTCTTCGGCCAGCTGCGCCCGCAGGCCCAGCATCCCGTTGCGCGTCTCTTCCAGCTCGGCCTTCCAGTCGGCGGTCAGATCGGCATCCTGCAACACCGTCATCACGGCACGGATGCCGTGATCGGGCGGGAAGGAATAGGTCTGCCGGTTCAGGAAGCTCAGGTTGCCCTGCGTGATCTTCGCCTGTTCGGCATCGGCGGAAATGGCCATCAGGATGCCCGCGCGATCCCGGTAAACCCCGAAGTTCTTGCTGCACGAAGCCGCGATCAGCACCTCGGGGAAGGATTGCGCGATCAGCCGGGTGGCGGCCGCATCTTCGTCCAGCCCGTCACCGAAGCCCTGATAGGCCAGATCGACCATCGGCAGCGCCTGTTTGGCCTGCAACAGCGCGATCACTTCGGCCCATTGGTCCAGCGTCAGGTTCGCGCCGGTCGGGTTGTGGCAGCAGCCATGCAGCAGCACCACATCGCCCGCCTTGACCTGCGCCAGATCCTCCAGCACCGCGGCAAAATCCACCGCGCCCGACACCGCATCGAAATAGCGGTATTCGGCCACCGGCAGGCCCACGAATTTGATGATCGAGATATGGTTGCCCCAGGTCGGCTTCGACACCCAGACCGTGGCCCCCGGATTGGCCATCTTCGCCAGATCAATGGCCAGACGCACGGCCCCCGTGCCGCCCGGCGTCGCGATCGACGACAGACGATCCGCCGCCACCGCGCCGTCCAGGATCAGCTGGCGCATTTCCATGTTATAGCCCGGCTCGCCGGTCAGCGCGGTATAGGTCTTGCTGTCCTGCGTATCCCAGATCTTCTTCTCGGCCGCCTTCACGGCGCGCATCACCGGGGTAAGCCCGGTGGCATCCTTGTAGACGCCCACGCCGAGGTCGATCTTGTCGCCCCGCGGATCATCCTTGAACATCTGGATCAGCTGCAGAATCTTGTCCTGCGGCTGTGCCTTCAGTGCTTCCAGCATCGGCTTACCCTTTCGCCACCTTCAGATCGTCATACATGCCCCATTCGGCCCACGATCCGTCATAAACCGCCCAGTTGCGGTGCCCGATCCGCTCCAGCGCCAGCGCCAGAACCGATGCCGTCACCCCAGACCCGCAGCTGGTGATGACCGGCTTGCCCAGATCGACACCCGCCGCCGCGAACACCGCGCGCAGATCGGCCGCATCCTTCATCGTGCCATCCGCGTTCAGCACCATGCCAAAAGGCACATTCTTCGATCCCGGAATATGGCCGGACCGCAGGCCCGCCCGCGGCTCTGCCACCTCGCCGCGAAAGCGCGGCGCGGAACGGGCATCAATGATCTCTGCCAGACCCAGCTTGCTGGCATGGGCCACCTGCGTCACATCCTTCACCAGCCCGGCCTGACGGCTGACGGTGATGTGGCGGTCACGCAGAACCGGCGGCATATCCTCGATCTCGCGCCCCTCGGCACGCCATTTCGGCAGGCCACCATCCAGCACCGCGATATCGGTCTTGCCCATCAGCCGGAACAGCCACCAGACGCGGGCCGCCGAAAACAGCCCCGATCCGTCATAGACCACCACCTGATGCCCGTCGCCNNGCCCGTCACCCACGCCCATCGCCCGCATCCGGCTGATGAACTTCTCGGGCGGCGGTGCCATATGCGGCAGGGCCGAACGCTGGTCAGAAATTTCGTCGATATCGAAGAACCGCGCGCCGGGGATATGGGCGGCGTCATATTCCGCCTTCGCATCGCGCCCGGCATCGGGCAGATACCAGCTGGCATCCAGCACCCGCAGATCGGGGTCTTTCAGATGCGCGGCCAGCCAGTCGGTGGACACAAGCGTTTTCGGATCGTCCTTGAAGGCAGTCATGGGTGGCGGCTCCTCCTGCAACGGCACCGCTTTATCACACGCGCCCTTGCAGGCAAGCCCGCAGCACCCCGACGTTCCGGTTAATGCGCCTTCAGCAGCCGCTGTTTCTGGCGGTCCCAGTCGCGCTTGGCCTCGGTCGCGCGCTTGTCGGCCAGCTTCTTGCCCTTGGCCACGCCGATCTTCACCTTCACCAGCCCGCGGTCGTTGAAGTGCCACTGCATCGGCACCAGGGTCATGCCCTCGCGCCCGGTGGCATTCCACAGCCGCGACAGCTCGCGCTTCGAGACCAGCAGCTTGCGCCGCCGCCGCTCTTCATGCCCCCAGAGATGCGCTTCGCGATAGGGCGCGATGTAAGAGTTGATGAGCCACAGCTCCCCCCCCTCCACGCTGGCATAGCTTTCGCCCAGGTTCGAACCGCCCTTGCGCAGCGATTTCACTTCCGATCCCAGCAGCATGATGCCCGCCTCAAGATCGCTCTCGATGAAGTAATCGAACCGCGCCCGGCGGTTTTCGGCAATGATCTTGGAATTGGGGTCGGATTTCTTGCTCATGATCGCCCCGAGATAGGCGAGCCTTGGTAAAAAGTCTAGGGCTGCGCCACGCGCCGCGTGCGCAGCAGCGTATAGATCCCCGCCAGCACCACGATGGCCGATCCGATATAGGTCAGCGTATCGGGCCGCTCGCCAAAGACCAGCACGCCCAGCACCAGCGCGAAGACCAGCCTTGTATAGCGGAAGGGTGTCACCACGCTCACCTCGCCGCTGCGCATCGCCACGGTCAGCGCCCAATAGGCAAAAACCCCCACCATGACAGCCAGCCCCAGCTGCACCCCAGCTGCCGCCGAAGGCGCCACCGCCCCGCCCTGCCACAAAAGCAGCCCGGCCCCGGTCGGCACCATGGCGGCAAAGCCATAGATCCCCAGTTGGAAATTGCTCAGCACCTTGGGCGCCGCCCGCGTCGCCAGATCGCGGCCCGCAAAGCCGATCAGCCCGGCCACCGCCAGCAGAGATGACAGGGTGAACCCCTCCAGCCCCGGCCGCAGGATCACCAGCACCCCGGCCAGCCCGATGGCAATCGCCGTCCAGCGCCGCCAGCCCACCCGCTCGCCAAAGATCAGCGCAGCGCCCGCCACCACCACCAGCGGCGTGGCCTGCAGAATGGCGCTGGCGCTCGACAGCGCGGTAAAGGCAATGGCCAGCGTGTAGAACAGCCGCCCCAGCACCTCGAACCCGGCCTTCAGCAGCATCCGGGGGCTGGCCACCGCCGGATGCCACAGTGCCTGCCCCTGCGCCCGCGTCAGCGCGGCAAACAGCAGCGTGCCGCCCGTGCCGAACAGGATCAGGATCTGGCCGACCGGCATCCCGCCCGCCGCCACCCGCTTCAGCAGCATGTCCTCGATGGCAAAGCCCAGCATGGCCAGAACCATGAACAGACTTCCGCGCAGATTGTCGCTCATCGCATCCTCCGGCAGAAAAACGGGGCCCCGTGAAAAAGGCCCCGGATCGCCCGCGCCCCTTTATCTTGGCCCAAATATCCTGCGGGGGTCCGGGGGCGCAAAGCCCCCGGCGCTGGCCACCCCGCGCTCAGATCAGCCCGGCATGTTCCATGGCCGCCCGGATCTTTGCCTTGGTGCCATCGGTCAGCCCGACCAGCGGCAGCCGCACTTCTTCGGAACACAGGCCCAAGAGCGACAGGCCGTATTTCGCCCCCACCAGACCGGGTTCGATGAAGATCGCCTCATGCAGCGGCATCAGACGGTCCTGATACTCCAGCGCCGCTGCATAATCGCCGCGCAGCGTGGCCTCCTGGAATTCGGCACACAGGCGCGGCGCCACATTGGCCGTCACCGAAATGCAGCCCACGCCGCCATGCGCGTTGAAGCCCAGCGCCGTCGCATCCTCGCCCGACAGCTGGATGAAATCGGCGCCGCAGCTGGCGCGCTGCATCGACACTCGCTCGATCTTGCCGGTGGCATCCTTCACCCCCACGATGCGCGGCAGCTTTGCCAGCGCGCCCATGGTTTCGGGCATCATATCCACCACCGACCGGCCGGGGATATTGTAGATGATGATCGGCAGGCTGCTGGCATCATGCAGCGCGGTGTAATGCGCGATCATGCCGGCCTGCGTCGGCTTGTTGTAATAGGGCGTCACCACCAGCGCCGCATCGGCGCCCACGGCTTCGGCATGGCGGATCAGCCCGATCCCTTCGGCGGTCGCATTCGATCCGGCCCCGGCAATCACCGGCACCCGGCCCGCCACGGTCTGCACCACGATCTCGATCACCTGACCATGCTCTTCATGGCTCAGAGTCGGGCTTTCGCCCGTGGTGCCCACCGGCACGATGGCATGGCTGCCCTCGGCAATATGCCATTCCACAAGCTTCTTCAGCGTATCCACATCCACAGCGCCGTTCTTGAACGGCGTGACAAGGGCAGGCATGGACCCTTTGAACATGACACGCATCTCCACTTGCTGGGGCAGACTCGCCCGATGATATCCCGGCCTCTCTACCCGCCGCGCAACGGATTGCCAAGTTCTGCCATGCTGTTCCGCCCATGCTGTCCGGGATGTGAGTTGCCAGCGCCGCGTCATTCCGGCACCCTGCCCCCATGCAGATCCTTCGCGCCCTTTCGCTGGCCCTTCTGGCCCTCGCCCCGCTGCCCGCCACCGCCCAGACCGAGGCCGCGGCCAGCCTGCGCCTCGCCCTGAATGAATCCGGCCGCGGCAACTGGCAGGCCGCCCTGCAGCAGGCCCGCAGCAGCAGTGCCGTCGGCCAGGATATCATCCAGTGGCAGCGCCTGCGCGCAGGCACCGGCACGCTGACCGAATACGAAGATTTTCTGGCCCGCCGCCCCGATTGGCCCGGTATGCCGCTGCTGCACGAAAAGGGCGAAACGGCCGTCGCCCGCGCCAGCGATCCGGGCCGCGTTCTGGCCTATTTCGGCCAGAGCCTGCCACAGACCGGCGCAGGCAGCCTTGCGGTGATCCGCGCCCTGCTCGCCCAGGGCCGCGGCCCCGAAGCCGAGGCAGAGGCCCGCCGCGCCTGGGTGGATCTGTCCTTCTCCGCCGAAGACGAACGCCAGCTGTTCCAGCTTTACCCCGGCCTCACCGATCTGCACGCAGACCGCCTGTCGCGCCTGCTGTGGCAGGGCCGCACGCGCGAGGCAGAGCGGATGCTGCCCCGTGTCTCTGCCGATTGGGCCGCCCTCGCCCGCGCCCGCATCGCGCTGCTGGATCGCGCCGAAGGCGTCACCCGGCTGGTCGATGCCGTACCCGCCGCGCTGGCGCAGCACCCGCTGCTGGCCCATGCCCGGATGGATTGGCGCATCTGGCGCGATCTCTGGCCCGGCGCCACCGAACTGATGCTGGCGCATTCCGAAACCGCAGCCCTGCTGGGCAGCCCCGAAGCCTGGGCCAAACGCCGGGCACAGCTGGCCCGCCAGCTGCTGCGCGACGGCGATAGCCGGCAGGCCTATCGCATCGCCGCGCGCCACAGCCTGACGACGGGGGGCGATTATGCGGATCTGGAATTTCTGGCAGGCTTCATCGCGCTGCGCCGCCTGAATGATGCCGAAACCGCCTATCGCCACTTCCGTCATCTCGAAGAGAACGTCTCCACCCCGATCTCGCTCAGCCGCGCCTATTACTGGCAGGGCCGCGCGCTGGAGGCGATGGGCGATCCCGGCGCCGATGCCACCTATCGCCGCGCCGCGGAACACCAGACCGCCTATTACGGCCNNGGCTTGGCCTGCCGCTGCAGGCCAGCCTGCTGGCCCCGCTGGCCGCCCCCGATTGGCGCAGCCGCCCCTTCGCGCAATCCTCGGTGCTGGAGGCCGCGCTTCTGCTGCTGAAGGCCGGCGACCGGGTACAGGGCAAACGCTTCATCCTGCATCTGGCAGAATCACTCTCTGCCGCCGATCTGGCCAGCCTCGCCGCTCTTACGCTACAGATCCGCGAACCGCATATCGCGGTGCTGCTGGGCAAACAGGGCGCCGAACGCGGCATCATCCTGCCCGATGCCTATTTCCCGCAAACCCCGCTGGTGCCGGATCAGGGGCTGTCGGTGTCCCGCCCGCTGGCCCTGGCCATTTCGCGCCGCGAATCCGAATTCGACGTGGCGGCGCGCAGCCCGGCCGGCGCGCGCGGCCTGATGCAGCTGATGCCCGAAACCGCCCGCCGCATGGCCGCCGACCGGGGCGTGGCTTTCGATCCCGCCCGGCTGACCACCGATCCGGCCTATAACGCCCGGCTCGGCACCGCCTATCTGGCGGCGCTGGTGCAGGAATTCGGCCCCTCCGTCGCGCTGGTTGCTTCGGGCTATAACGCAGGCCCCGGCCGCCCGCGCCGCTGGATCACCGAATTCGGCGATCCCCGCCGCCCGGATGTCGATGTGGTGGATTGGGTCGAGATGATCCCTTTTGCCGAAACCCGCACCTATGTGATGCGGGTCTCTGAATCGCTCACCATCTACCGCGCCAAGCTGCGCGGCAGCCCCGGCCCGGTCCGGCTGACGGCCGAACTGAAGGGCTGATCCCCGGCGCAGAGGCTGAACGGACAGGACAGACGCCTCCGGCGGGAGTATTTGNNTCCCAAATACTCCCGCCGGAGGCATCCGCAGCCAGAGCAGCGCAGGTTCCCGGCAGGGGCGCGCAGATGAAAGGCGTCAGGCCCGCAGCGGCAGGCGCGGATCACGTGCCAGACGCAGCCAGGCCACCATGCCGGTAAAGAAGCCCAGCGCCGCCAGCAGCGTGGCAATCATCATCTGCCCGGTCTCTGCCCGATCCGCCGAAAGCGCCAGATAGCCAAAGGCCCAGAAGCCCGACCAGCTGATGACACAGACAAGGGCGACAAGTTTGCTCATGAGGTTCCTCCCAAAACCGCGCGTGCGGTCCCGAGCATGGGGCAGAATGTCGCAGCAATCCAGCAGATTCTGCGACATTCCGCCCCATCTGCCTCAGCCATAGCTGCGGCGGTCCTCGATCACCTTGCCATCATTGGGCAGGCTGCCGGGGGTCACGATTTCCACCCGGCCGCGCAGCTTCAGCACTTCCAGCACCGAACCTTCGTAAAGCGCCGGATTGCTGGCGCGGCTTTCCACCTGCACCGTCATCGCATCCATCTCGCCATCCCGCGTGGCGATGACGCGGGCGCGCGCCACCTCTTCATGCCGGGCCACGAATTCAGCCACCTGTTCAGGGCGCACGAACATGCCCTTGATCTTCGTCGTCTGATCCGCCCGGCCCATCCAGCCCCGGATGCGCAGATTGGTGCGGCCGCAGGGCGAAACCCCGGGCATCAGCGCCGACAGATCCCCGGTGGCAAAGCGCACCAGCGGGTAATCGCGGTTCAGCGTGGTCACCACCACTTCGCCCACCTCGCCCATCGGCACCGGATCGCCGGTGCCCGGGCGCACGATTTCCACCACCACCCCCTCGTCGAGGATCATCCCCTCCATCGCCTCGGATTCGTAGGCGATATTGCCCAGATCGGCGGTGGCATAGCATTGCAGCGTCAGGATGCCGCGATCCGCATATTCGCGGCGCAGGCTGGGAAACAGCGCGCCGCCACCCACTGCCGCACGGGTGATGCGCAGCCGCTCGCCCAGCTCTTCGGCGCGATCCAGAATGATCTTCAGATAGTCCGGCGTTCCGGCATAGGCCGTGCTGCCCACATCCACCGCCGCGCGCACCTGCAGATCGGTCTGCCCGGTGCCCGCAGGCAGCACAGCCGCCCCCACCGCCCGCGCCCCGGATTCAAAGATCATGCCGGCGGGCGTCAGGTGATAGCCGAAACAGTTCTGCACGATATCGCCGCGCCCCACGCCGCAGGCATGCAGAAACCGTCCCATGCGCCACCAATCGGCCGTGGTCCGCCCGATTTCATAGATCGGCCCCGGCGATTGGAACACATGCTCAAAAGCCCCGCCCGCAGGCAGAAAGCCCCCCAGCGGCGGATGCAGCTTCTGCGCCCCCGACAGATCCGCCTTGCGGATCACCGGCAGGCTGGCCAGCGCCTCGGCCGAGGTGATGGCCGCAGCCTCCACCCCGGCCAGGCTTACGCCCATGGCCGGCGTGGTCTTCGCATGGGCGATCAGCCAGGGCAGATCGCGCGCCAGATCGCTGGCGCGCTGATCGGCGGATCGGGTTTCCAGACTGTCGAAATAAGCCATATCCCCATCCCCCCTCACGCCAGCCACCGCTTGCGGCGGCGATAGCTGCGCACATCGCGGAAGGATTTCCGCCCCTTGTCCGACATGCCCAGATAGAATTCCGCCACATCCGGGTTTTCGCGCAGCTCCTGCGCCGTGCCTTCCATCACCACCCGACCACTTTCCAGGATATAGCCGGTATGGGCATAGCGCAGCGCCACATTGGTATTCTGTTCCGCCAGCAGGAAGGTCACGCCCTCGCCCGCATTGACGGCCTTCACGATCTCGAAGATCTGTTCCACCAGCTGCGGCGCCAGCCCCATCGAAGGCTCGTCCAGCAGGATCATTTCCGGGCGCGACATCAGCGCGCGGCCCATGGCCACCATCTGCTGCTCACCACCCGAGGTATAGCCCGCCTGCGATTTGCGCCGCTCGCGCAGACGCGGAAAATAGGTGTAGACCATCTCCAGATCGGCGGCCACGGCGCCCTTGCCATCGGTGCGCGTATAGGCGCCGGTCAGCAGGTTGTCCTCCACCGTCAGATGTTCAAAGCAGTGCCGCCCCTCCATCACCTGGATCACGCCACGCTTCACCAGCTCGGCGGGGTTCAGATCCTGCACCCGGTCGCCGCGATACAGGATGGATCCCTTGGTCACCGCGCCGCGTTCCGAATGCAGCAGGTTCGATACCGCCTTTAGCGTCGTGGTCTTGCCCGCACCATTGCCCCCCAGAAGCGCGGTAATCCCGCCCTTCGGCACATGCAGGCTCACGCCCTTCAGCACGAGGATCACATGGTTATAGATCACCTCGATATTATTGACCTCAAGCAAAGTCTCTGGGGTGTGGGTCGCATCAAGCATGGTTCAAGCCTCGGGCTTCGGGAAGGAAGGCCCCCACCCGGGGGCCTTCACGTCTGTCAGGTACAGCGTCGGTCAGTTGCAGCGCTCGGCGATGTTGTTCTCGGCGGCAAAGGCCGCAGAATCTTCGGCCACCAGCGGGTCCAGCACATCCTTGTCCGGCTCGATGAAGCCGGTCAGCAGGTTCCATTTCTTGGCTTCCGCATCCCATTGCTGGATCATCGCCGCCCCGGCACCGCCGTGATCGGCACAGCTGGCGGTGATCGGCTGGCCAAAGTTCGGCAGGCCCAGCTCGGCCATCCGCGCTTCGGTGATCTCCAGCTGCTCGAACCCGTCGCGCACCTGCGCCGCATTCACCGCGGCCGTGCCATGGATTTCCTGCGCCTTGCGGATCGCCTCGGAAATCACCAGCGCCGCATACATGCCGCGCGAATAGACCGCCGTGCCAACCTGATCGCCGGCACCCGCCGCCTTGCCCGCATCCACCACATATTTCTGCAGATCGGCATACAGCGGGTAATCCTGCCCCACACCGTTGAAGGTCAGCGCCTTGTAGCCATTGGCGCCCGCCCCGGCCGGACCCACGTCATTTTCAGACCCGGACCACCAGATGCCGATGAAATTCTCCATCGGGAACCGGATGTTCGCAGCCTCCTGCACGGCGACCGAGTTCATCACGCCCCAACCCCAGAACAGCACATAATCCGGCTTGTCGCGGCGCACCTGCAGCCACTGGCTTTTCTGCTCCTGGCCGGGGCTGTCGATCGGCAGTTCGGCCAGCGTGAAGCCGTGCTTTTTCGAAAGCTCCTGCAGCGTGCGCAGCGGCTCCTTGCCATAGGCCGAATTGTGATACAGCAGCGCGATCTTCTTGCCTTCCAGGCTGCCGCCGTTCTGCTCCAGCAGGTGCTTCACCGCCACGCTGGCACCATCCCAATAGTTCGCGGGATAGTTGAACACCCATTCAAACACCTTGCCGTTCGCCGCCGAGGTGCGGCCATAACCGGGTGTGTAAAGCGTGATGCCATCGGCCGAAACCTTGGGGATCAGCTGATAGGTGATGCCGGTCGACAAGGGGTTGTAGACCAGCGCGCCGGTGCCCTTGGTCGCCTCATANNTTCGGTGTTATAGGCGGTTTCGCATTCCGGCACCTGCACCTTTTCGCCGCCGATGCCGCCATCGCGCTCGTTCAGCAGGGTGAAGTAATCGTTGAACCCATCCGCATAGGGGATGCCGCCCGCCGCGAAAGGCCCGGTGCGATAGCTCAGGTTCGGCACCACCAGATCGGCCAGTGCCGGCGCCGCCCCGGCTGCGGCAATCGCCGCAGCTGCAAGCATGGTGAAGGTCTTTTTCATTCTGTCACTCCTCCCGTTTGAACCCATGACCCCGGGCCTCCCCGCCCCGGGTCCGATCTCGCACCCGCCCCGCCTCAATGCGGGAAGGGCCAAAGCCTCAGCTTTTCTTTCGCCACGCGCCACAGCTGTGCCAGCCCGTGCGGCTCCAGGATCAGGAACACGATGATCAGCGCCCCCACGATCATCAGCTCCACATGCGCCGCCAGATCGGTGGGCCAGCCCATGCCCTCGACCAGCACGTTCTTCAGGAACACCGGCAGCAGCACCAGAAACGCCGCCCCGGCAAAGCTGCCGAACAGGCTGCCCAGACCGCCGATGATGACCATGAACAGGATCAGAAAGCTTTTCTGGATGCCGAAAGCCTCGCCTACCTCGGCCGCCCCCAGATAGACGGCAAAGAACAGGGCACCGGCCACACCGATGAAGAAACTGCTCACCGCAAAGGCCGTCAGCTTGGTGGTCAGCGGGTTCACCCCGATGATCTCGGCGGCGATATCCATGTCTCGGATCGCCATCCATTTGCGCCCCACCGCCCCGCGCGTCAGATTGCGGGCCAGCCAGGCCAGCGCGAACAGGATCACCGCACAGAACAGATACTTGGCCCAGGCGGGCGTATTCGCCCCCGTCACCGCAATGCCGAACATCGTCCGCTCCGGCGCGGTGATCTGGCCCGAGGCCGAATAGTTGTAAAACCACGGCACCTTGTTGAACAGCCAGACCAAAAAGAACTGCGCGGCTAGCGTCGCCACCGCCAGATAGAAGCCCTTGATCCGCAGGCTGGGCAGGCCGAACAGCACCCCCACCCCGGCGGTCACCCCCCCGGCCAGCAGCACATGGATCAGGATCGGCACTTCGGGGAACCCGGTCATCAGCTTGTAGCAGGCATAGGCCCCCACCGCCATGAACCCGCCGGTGCCCAGGGACACCTGCCCGCAATAGCCGGTCAGGATGTTCAGCCCGATCGCCGCAATCGCATAGATCAGAAAGGGCACGAACACCGCATTGGCCCAGTAATCATTGATGACAAACGGGATGATCCCGAACCCCACCACCAGCACCGCGTAATAGCGCATCCGGTCGAACCGGATCGGAAAGGTCTGGCTGTCATCCACATAGGAGGTCTTGAAATCCCCCGCTTCCCGGTAAAACATCAGCCCCGCCCTCCCATCGCTCTGCCTTTATCTTGGTCCAAATATCCCGGTGGTCGCCAATTGTGCGCCATTGGTTCAAGCCCAATTGGCGACGGGGCTGGCCCCCGCTCCTTCGCCAGCCACATGCCCATCCTCAAACCCTCTCGATGATGCGCTCGCCAAACAGCCCCTGGGGCCGGATGACGAGGAAGACCAAAGCCAGCACATAGGCGAACCAGTTCTCGGTCGCGCCGCCGATCAGGGGCCCGGCGAAGAACTCGAACAGCTTCTCGCCCATGCCGATGATCAGCCCGCCGACGATGGCGCCGGGGATCGAGGTAAAGCCGCCCAGCATCAGCACCGGCAGCGCCTTCAGCGCGATCAGGCTCAGGCTGAACTGCACCCCGGATTTCGACCCCCACATGATCCCGGCCACCAGCGCCACGAAACCGGCGATGGACCAGACCAGAACCCAGACGAAGCGCAGGCTGATGCCGACCGACAGCGCCGCCTGATGGTCATCCGCCACGGCGCGCAGCGCCCGGCCGTATTTGGTGTATTGCGAAAACGCGGTCAGCGAGGCCACCAGAAGCGCCGCCACCACCGTGGCCACGATATCCAGCCGGTCGATGAAGAACCCATAGCCGAACAGGTTGAAGGTCACTTCGTCGATGGTTTCAGAAATGCCCTGCGGCAGCCCCACATCCAGCGTCTTGATATCGGCGCCCCACATCACATCGCCCAGACCTTCCAGGAAATAGGCCAGGCCAATGGTCGCCATGAACAGGATGATCGGCTCCTGGTTCACCAGATGTTTCAGGATCAGCCGTTCGATCAGGATCGCCAGCCCCACCATCACCAGCGCCGTCAGCGCAATCGCCACCAGCCCCGGCAACTGCCAGCCGAAATGGTGCAGGTCGGTGCCGAAGATCGCGTTGATGACATGGGCAAAGGGCACCTGCCCGTTCTGCAGCCCCACCAGCGTCAGCGCGGCAAACAGCGCCAGCACACCCTGCGCATAGTTGAAGATGCCGCTCGCCTTGAAGATCAGCACGAAGCCCAGCGCGACCAGCGCATACATGACCCCCGCCATCAGCCCGTTGAGCGAGACCTCCATCGCATAAATCAGCTGGTCAGGCATGGTTCTGCTCCCTCTGCTCTGTCCCGACAATAACCAGACGCAAACCCGACGCGGGCCATACGCAAACCCTACGCATGGGCCACCCCCAGATAGGCGTTGATGACCGCCTGATTGTTGCGCACCTCATCGGGCGGGCCGTCCCCGATCTTCTTGCCGTAATCCATCACCACCACCCGGTCGCTCAGATCCATCACCACGCCCATGTCGTGCTCCACCAGCACGACCGGAATCCGTTTGGCTTCGCGCACGTCCAGAATGAAGCGCGCGAGGTCTTCCTTTTCTTCCGCGTTCATGCCGGCCATGGGCTCGNNGCAGCAGTTTGGGTTCGGCGGCCAGCGCGCGCGCCAGTTCGACCCGCTTTTTCAACCCATAGGGCAGACGGCCAACCGGGGTTTTGCGGATGTGCTGAATCTCAAGAAAATCAATGACTTTCTCGACCTTTTCCCGATGCGCCGTTTCTTCCTTCTGCGCCCGTCCCCACCAGATCGCCTGTTCCAGCAGCCCGGTTTTCATCTGCGTCAGGCGGCCGGTCATGATATTGTCCAGCACGCTCATGCCCTCGAACAGCGCGATGTTCTGGAAGGTGCGGGCGATGCCCTGCTGTGCCACCTCATAGGGTTTCATCGGGGCACGGCGCTGGCCGCGGAACCAGACCTCGCCCTCCTGCGGCACATAGAAGCCGCTGATAACATTGAGCATTGACGATTTACCGGCCCCGTTCGGCCCGATGATCGCGCGGATCTCGCCCTCGCGGATGTCAAAGCTGATGTCGGTGATCGCCTTCACCCCGCCAAAGCGCAGCGTGATGTTCTTCATCTCCATCAGCGCGCCCCCGATGCGGCGGCCGTCGGCTGTGGTGTAACCCTCTGGATTCATTTGGCTGTCTTGCAGGTTCATGCCGCAACCCTCCGGTCGGATACCGGCGCGGCCACGGCCGCATCCATCATCTTCACCGTCGCCCGGATGGCGCCTTTGCGGCCATCCTCATAGGTCACTTCGGTTTCGGTATAGACGCTGTCCGCCCCGTCATAGAGCCCGGCGATCAGATCGGCGAATTTTTCGGAAATGATATTGCGGCGCACCTTGCGCGTGCGGGTCATCTCGCCGTCGTCAGCGTCCAACTCCTTGTGCAGAATACAGAATCTGTGCAGCTGACACCCCGCCAGAATGGGATCTGCGGCGACAGAGCGGTTCACCTCCTCCACATGGCCGCGGATCATGTCATAGACCTGCGGATGCCCCGCCAGTTCCTGATAGCTGGAATAGGCGATGTTGTTGCGCTCTGCCCAGTTGCCCACCGCCGTCAGGTCGATGTTGATGAAGGCGGTGCAGCGGTCGCGGCCATTGCCGAAGACCACGGCCTCCAGGATGCTGGGATAGAATTTCAGTTTGTTTTCAACGTATTTGGGCGCGAACAACCGGCCATCGGCCATCTTGCCCACATCCTTTGCACGGTCGATGATGCGCAGATGCCCGGTGTCCGGTTCAAAGAACCCGGCATCGCCCGTCGCCACCCAGCCTTCGGCATCCTTGGTGCTGGCGGTGCTTTCGGGGTTCTTGAAATAGGTCACGAAAGTGCCGGGGCTGCGATAGAACACCTCGCCATTTTCGGCGATCCGTACTTCGACTCCCGGGCTGGGCACGCCCACCGTATCGCTGCGCACCTGGCCATCGGGCTGCTGCGTGATGAACACGCTCGCCTCGGTCTGACCATAGAGCTGTTTCAGGTTGATGCCCAAAGAGCGATAGAAATCAAAGATTTCCGGCCCGATGGCCTCGCCCGCCGTATAGCCCACCCGCACGCGGGAAAAGCCCAGCGTGTTCTTCAGCGGGCCATAGACCAGCTTGTCACCGATCCAGTAGGCGATGCGGTCACCCAAGGAGACCGGCTTGCCGTCCAGAATATCCGGCCCCACCCGGCGGGCGACCTTCATGTAATGGTCGAACATCGCCTTCTTCACGCGGCCCGCATCTTCCATGCGGATCATCACCTGCGTCAGCTGGCCCTCGAACACGCGCGGCGGCGCGAAGAAATAGGTCGGCCCGATCTCGCGCAGGTCGGTCATCATGGTCGCGGCGCTTTCGGGGCAGTTCACGCAGAACCCCGTCCACATCGCCTGCCCCACCGAGAAGATGAAATCCCCCACCCAGGCCATCGGCAGATAGGCCAGCACGTCATCGCCCGCCTGCAACCCGTCGAAGGTGGCGGAATTCTTTGATGTTTCAATGATATTGCGGTTCGACAGCACCACGCCCTTGGGCTTGCCGGTGGTGCCTGACGTGTAAAGCATGACACAGGTGCTGTCGTAGGTCAGCTCGGCAATGCGGCGGTCCAGCTCGGCATCAAAGCGGTTGTGGCCCGCCTTGCCCTCGGCCTCCACATCGGCCAGCGCGTTCATCTGCGCATGGTCGTATTTCCGCATCCCGCGCTTGTCGACATAGACGATCTGTTCGACATTCGGCAGCCGGTCCTGGATTTCCAGCACCTTGTCGACCTGTTCCTGATCGCCCGCGATCACGAAGCGCGCGCCGCAATGTTCCAGAACATAGGCCATCTCTTCGCCTGTCGCGTCCTGATACAGGGGCACCGGCACGGCGCCGCACATCTGCGCCGCCACCATCGACCAGTAAAGCGCGGGGCGGTTGCGCCCGATCACCGCGACATGATCGCCGCGGTTCAGGCCCAGCGCCAGAAAGCCCAGCGCAAGCGCGCGGATTTCTGTCGCGCCCTCGGCCCAGGTCCAGGCCTGCCAGATGCCGAATTCCTTTTCGCGCCAGGCCGGTTTTGCCGCATGGATGCGGGCATTGCGGGCCAGAAGCGCCGGAATCGAGGTGAACTCGTCCGTTGCTGCCATAAATCATCCTCCCTGCGCCCGTCTGGGGGCGGCGTGCCGGGGAAACGATTCTCCCTGTCGTTTCCCCGGCCCTTGCAGGAATGGCGGGCAATGGTTGCGCGACTTTTTCGCAAATCTTGCGAATTGTAACAGGGGGCATTTGCCCCTTTCGCCGCCGCCAAGACGGGTGTTAGCCATGGGTGTGGGGCGGAGGAAGAAGCGATGGATGATGCAAGGGCCGCACTGACGCGGGCGGGGCTGAACCTGATTCAGCAGGCCTTGTCGATCTATGACAGCGATCTGCGGCTGGCGCTGTGGAACCGCCGCTTTGTGGAAATCTTTGCCCTGCCCGATCATCTGGCCACCGAAGGCGCGCGGTTCGATGAAACCATCCGCTATCTGGTCAGCCGGGGCGAATATGGCGTGGTGGATGACCCCGAGGCGGCGGTGCAGGCCCGCGTGCAGGCCGCCCGCGCCTTTCAGCCGCATTACATGGAGCGGGAAAGGCCCGGCGGGCGCTGGATCTCTGTCGAAGGGGCGCCACTGCCGCAGGGCGGCTGGGTCACGGTCTATACCGATATCACCGAGGTGAAGCTGCAAGAAAAGATGCTGCGCGCCCGCTCGGTGGAGCTGTCGGACCGGGTTCTTTCCAATTCGGAACGGCTGGCGCAGGCCAACCGGGCGCTGGCCGCCACCATCAGCGCGCTGGAAGAGGCGCAGCGCGAATTGACCGAGATGGAGGCGCGCACCCGGCTGACCACCGAAATGATGCCCGCCCATTTCGCCCATATCGACCGCAACCTGCGCTATACCTATTCGAACCGCCGCCTGGGGCTGGTCATACCGGGGCGGCCTGCCAATATTCTGGGCCTGACCGGACGCGAGGCGCTGGGAGAGACCAGTTTTGCCAAGATCCTGCCCTGCCTGAACCGCGCGCTGGCGGGCGAGCCTTCGGTGCTGGAATTCACCGATGACGACACCGGGCGCCGCATCCGGGCGGCCTTTACCCCCGATCAGATCGGGGAAGGGCCGATCAACGGCGTCTATATCCTGTCGATGGATGTCACGGCCGAGGCGCAGGCCCGCGCCGCGCTGGCACAGACCCGCAAGCGCGAACTGGCGGCGCAGCTGACCTCGGGCGTGGCGCATGATTTCGCCAATCTGCTGACCATCATCCTGGGCCTGCAGGGGCGGCTGGAACGGATGGATCTGCCGGAAGAGGGCCGCGCGCTGGTGGCGGGCACCCTGTCGGCGGCACGGCGCGGCGGGGTGCTGCTGGACCGCATCGCCTCGATCTCTGGCCGGCCTGCGCTGAAACCGGCGGCCACCGATGTGGCGGCGCTGCTGGCCGATCTGCAGCTGCTGGTCACCCCCACCCTGCCGCCGCTGTGCCGGGTCGAGGTGCATCTGGGCGGGCGGCTGCCGTTGCAGATGCTGGATGCAGGCGGGCTGCAGGATGCGCTGCTGAACCTGGTGCTGAATGCCCGCGATGCGATGGGCGAAACCGGCGGGCTGATCCGGATCTGCGCGCAAACCCTGCGCGACACCTGGCTGGAAATCCGGGTGGAGGATGAAGGCCCAGGCTTTTCGCCCGAGGCGCTGGACAAGGCGCTGGACCCGTTCTTTTCCACCAAGGGCGGGCAGGGATCGGGCTTGGGCCTGTCGATGGTCTATGATCACATCACCCTTGCAGGGGGGACCGTGCGGCTGTCGAACCGGGCAGGCGGGGGCGGCGCGGTGTCGCTGCGCCTGCCCTATCGCCCGGTGGCGGAAACGGTGCCGCCGCTTCTGGTGCTGCTGGTCGAAGATGATGCCGATATCCGCGAATCCGTGCGCGCCCTGCTGCGCGACGCGGGCCATGCGGTGATCGAGGCCGCCAGCGGCGAAGAGGCGCTGGCGCTGGCCGAGGTGCCGGGCATCGGGCTGGTGCTGTCGGATATCCAGCTGGGTGGCGGCATCACCGGGGTGCAGCTGGCCGAGCGGCTGGCCGCCATCCGCTATCCTGCCCGGCTCTTGCTGATGAGCGNNCCCCCGCCGATCCGCGCCGCGCCGGGGCCCCGGCCCCGGTGCTGACCAAACCCTTTGACGCGGCGATCCTTGCCGCCGCCATGGCAGAGGCCCTTGCATGACCCGCCCGCCCCATATTGCCATTCTGGACGACGAACCCGAAATCCGCCGGATGCTGGCCGATGCGCTGGAAGAGGCGGGGTTCCGCACCACCAGCCACAGCCGCGCCACCGAATTCGAAGCCGCACTGAAACGGATGACGCCGGATGTCTGTCTGGTGGATCTGGGCCTGCCGGACCGCGACGGGCTGGCGGTGGTGCATCGGCTGGCGCTGGAATCGGGGGCCTCGATCATCATCATTTCGGGCCGGGCGCAGGTGCAGGATCGCGTCACCGGGCTGGAGCTGGGGGCGGATGATTACATCATCAAGCCCTTCGATCCGTCCGAAGTGGTGGCCCGCGTGCGGGCGCGGCTGCGCAAATCCCGCCCCGAGCCGGATCGCGCCGGGCAGGTGGCGCGGTTCAACGGCTGGACGGCACAGTTCGACCGTTATCTGCTGATTGCGGCGGATGGCGCCGAAGTGGCCTTCAGCCATGCCGAGGGCGAGGTGCTGCGGCTGTTCCTGGAAAGCCCCAAGCGGCTGATTTCACGGGCACAGATGCAGGAATCGCTGGGTGGGGCGGCGGGCGAGAGTTTCGACCGGGCGATGGATGTGCGGATCTCGCGGCTGCGCACCAAGCTGGGCGAAGACCCGAAGAACCCCACGCTCATCAAGACGATCTATGGCGCGGGCTATATCTTTCTGGGCGATGTGGTCTGGGAATGATGGTGCAAGACCGTGCCGATCTGCCGCACAAATCTTGCGCTGAATCAGATTCGGGCGTATTCAGCAGGTCATGCACGGGTTCATCTACTTCAACATCACCGATCATGCGCGGCTTCCGGCCCGCTTCTTCGGCATGACCCGCACCGTCCTCGCACGTCTTTGATGCGGCGGGCGCCGCTGCGCGCCCCATGCCGCATGACCACAGCCCATCACAGCTATCCCATTTGAAGAAGGTGAGAGCCATGACCGCTCCGCGCACGCTCTATGACAAGATCTGGGACGACCATGTTGTCCATCAGGCCGAAGACGGCACCTGCCTGCTGTATATCGACCGCCATCTGGTGCATGAAGTCACCAGCCCGCAGGCGTTTGAAGGCCTGCGCATGACCGGCCGCAAGGTCCGCGCGCCCGAGAAAACCATCGCGGTGCCGGATCACAACGTGCCCACCACGCTGGACCGCGCCAATGCCGCCACGATGACCGAAGACAGCCGGATTCAGGTCGAGGCGCTGGACAAGAACGCCCGCGATTTCGGCGTGAACTACTATCCGGTGTCGGATGTGCGGCAGGGCATCGTGCATATCGTCGGCCCCGAACAGGGCTGGACGCTGCCGGGCATGACCGTAGTGTGCGGTGACAGCCACACCGCCACCCATGGCGCCTTCGGCTCGCTGGCGCATGGCATCGGCACGTCGGAAGTGGAACATGTTCTGGCCACCCAGACGCTGATCCAGAAGAAATCCAAGAACATGAAGGTGGAAATCACCGGCTCGCTGCGCCCCGGCGTGACGGCGAAGGATATCACCCTGTCGGTGATCGGCGAAACCGGCACCGCTGGCGGCACCGGCTACGTCATCGAATATTGCGGGCAGGCGATCCGCGAGCTGTCGATGGAAGGCCGCATGACCGTCTGCAACATGGCAATCGAAGGCGGCGCCCGCGCGGGCCTGATCGCGCCGGATGAAAAGACATTTGCCTATTGCATGGGCCGCCCGCACGCCCCGAAAGGCGCGGCGTGGGAAGCCGCGGTTTCCTACTGGAAAACGCTGTTCACCGATGAAGGCGCGCATTTCGACAAGGTGGTGACGATCCGTGGCGAAGATATCGCGCCGGTCGTGACCTGGGGCACCAGCCCCGAAGACGTGCTGCCGATCACCGGCACCGTGCCTGCCGCCTCTGATTTCACCGGCGGCAAGGTGGAAGCTGCGCAGCGGTCGCTGGACTATATGGGCCTGACCCCCGGCATGAAGCTGACCGACATCAAGATCGACACGGTGTTCATCGGCAGCTGCACCAATGGCCGGATCGAGGATCTGCGCGCTGCCGCCGCGATCCTGAAGGGCAAGAAAGTGGCGCCGGGGATGCGGGCCATGGTGGTTCCGGGCTCAGGCCTCGTGCGGGCACAGGCCGAGGAAGAGGGTCTGGCGCAGATCTTCATCGACGCCGGTTTCGAATGGCGTCTGGCCGGCTGTTCCATGTGCCTGGCGATGAACCCCGACCAGCTGCAACCGGGCGAACGCTGCGCGGCCACCAGCAACCGCAACTTCGAAGGCCGTCAGGGCCGCGGCGGTCGCACCCATCTGATGAGCCCGGGCATGGCGGCAGCGGCGGCGATCACCGGCCACCTGACCGATGTGCGCGAATTGATGGCGGAAACCGTCTGATCCCGGCAGCCCTTCCGGCAGCGGCCGGAGGGGCGACCCAGTTCAAGGAACAAAGACATGGACAAATTCACCACCCTGACCGGGATCGCGGCGCCCATGCCGCTGGTCAATATCGACACCGACATGATCATCCCGAAACAGTTCCTGAAGACGATCCAGCGGTCGGGCCTTGGGAAGAACCTGTTCGACGAGATGCGCTATACGCAGGACGGGGCCGAGATTCCGGATTTCGTGCTGAACCAGCCCGCCTATCGGCAGGNNCAACAACTGCTTCAAGAACGGCATCCTGCCCATCGTCCTGCCGCAAGAGGCCGTGGATGTGCTGATGGAAGACGCCCGCAAGGGGGAAAATGCCCGCATGACCGTGGATCTGGTGGCGCAGACCGTCACCACATCTGACGGGCAGAGCTTTGCCTTCGAGGTGGACAGCCACCGCAAGCATTGCCTGCTGAACGGGCTGGACGATATCGGCCTGACGCTGGAAAAGGCCGCCGCGATCGACAGTTTCGAGGCACAGACCAAAGCCCTGCGCCCCTGGGCCTGAACTCGCCTTCAAGCTGAAATTACCATGGCCGCCACGGGTTTGCCCCGTGGCGGCCATATTCTTTGTCCAGTTTGGTGCAAGAAAGCGACACTGCGCCTTGGTTTGGCCCGTCTCGGGAATATCCCCGAAACGGATTGTTGCGGCTTTGGCTGAAAGTAGGCACAATTTGGGCAAGAATGAGGCAGCCCGCCACAATGTGCGGGGAACAGTGGGAAACAGGTTGCGACGATGGATCGCATCCGTCCGGTTCGAGGAAGGCAGGGCAGTGGTGACACGGCTGACAGGTGCGGCGTTTCGCGCATTTCTTGTGATGGTTCTGATCATCACACCCTCGGTGCTTCTGCCGGGAACAGGCGCCGACGGGCGCGAGATGGTGGCGCTGGTGGCGCTGTTTGCCGGCGCGCTGACCTTCACCGAATACAAGACCACTTATCCCGGCCTTGTCGAATTCCGCGATGCGCCGCCGCTGAACCGGATGCGGTTTCTGATCCTGTTCTTCACCGTCTTCCTGCTGACCGTGATCGAGAAGAATCTGGCCGCCCCCACTACCCTGACCCGGCTGGTCAGCGCCATCGGCATGGTGATCGGCGAGGCGATGGATTTCCCCTATTCCCCGGTGCGTCTGGCCACGATCATGATGACCCAGAACGCGCCGCCCGCGCAGGTGGTGGCCGTGCGCACCGCCGCCGGGGTGGCCTATCTGCTGTCGCTGGTGGGTCTGGCCTATTTCGTGCTGCTGCTGAAGATGAAAAGCTGGCCGTCCAAGACCGGCGTGTTCAATGTCTGGATCAACCTGCCCACCTTCGATCCGACCACGGGCGGCGATGTGGTGGCGCGGCTGGAACGGGATGCCAAGATCAATATCGCCTTCGGCTTTCTGCTGCCCTTCCTGATTCCCGCCGTGGTGAAGATCGGCGCTTCGGGCTTTGATCAGCTGACGCTGAAAACCCCGCAAACCCTGATCTGGACGCTTACCGCATGGTCCTTCCTTCCCTGCAGCCTGTTCATGCGCGGCATTGCGATGAACAAGATCGCGCAGATGATCCGCGAACAGCGCAGGCTTTCGGGCGCCGTGCCGCGTTCGGGCTTTCAGCCGGCCTGATCGCGCTGACCTTGTGCCTGCCCGCCGCGGCCGATCCGCTGCGCGTGGCGACCTGGGGCGCGGATCTCAGCCGCCGGGGACCGGGGCTGTTGCTGGCCGAGATCACCAAGGGCGAAAGCGCGGAACTGGCAGCGGTGATCGCGGTGATCCGGGCGCTGGATGCCGATCTGCTGCTGCTGACCGACATGGATTTCGACACGCAGCTGGTGGCGCTGGCCGCGCTGCAGACCCGGCTGGCCGCCGAGGGGCTGGCCTATCCGCATGGCTTTGCGCTGCGGCCCAATGCGGGGGTGCAAAGCGGGTTCGATCTGGATGGCAACGGGCGGCAGGCCGAGCCGCGCGATGCCTGGGGTTACGGCGAATTTGCGGGCCAGGGCGGCATGGCGCTGCTGTCGCGGCTGCCGCTGGCGGTGGATCAGGCGCAGGATTACACCGGCTTTCGCTGGGCCGATCTGCCGGGCGCGCTGCTGCCCGCCGATCTGACGCCCCCCGATCTGACGCCCGAAATGCAGGCGGGGCAACCGCTGTCCTCGGTCAATCACTGGCAGGTCGCGGTAGAATTGCCGGGGGGCGGGCAACTGGCCCTGCTGGGCTGGAAGGCCACGCCGCCGGTGTTCGACGGGCCGGAAGACCGCAATGGCCGCCGCAACCATGACGAGGCCGCCTTCTGGCTGCAGCTGCTGGCGGGCGCCCTGCCCTATCCGCCCCCAGCGGTGCCTTTCGTGCTGCTGGGCGATGCCAATCTGGATGCTGAAAGCGGCGATGGGCGGCGGCAGGCGATCCGCGCCCTGCTGGATCATCCGCAGCTGCAAGACCCGGTCGGGCAGACGGCCACCGCCGATTTCGCCCAGCCCCCCGGCCCGCTGCGGGTGGATTACCTGCTGCCCTCTACCGGGATCACGGTCAGGGACGCGGGCGTGCTGCGCCCCGAAAGCGTTCCCGATCTGGCCCCTGATCTGGCCGCCAATCTGCGCGCGGCGGGGCGGCATTTCCCGGTCTGGGCCGATCTGGATCTGCGCTGACCGCGTGAAAACCCCAAGCCTGCTTGACCCGAATATCCCGAAACGATAGGCCAGCCGCACAACTTTCTTGCAGCGCAGGAGCCTTTCCGTGGCCAATCCTTCCATTCTCATCCTTGCCGGCGACGGCATCGGCCCTGAAGTCATGGCCGAGGTCAAAAAGATCATCGGCTGGTATGATGCGAAACGCGGCATCAGCTTTGATGTGAGCGAAGATCTTGTCGGCGGCTGCGCCTATGACAAGCACGGCACCCCGCTGCATGATGACACCATGGCCAAGGCGCAAGAGGTGGATGCGGTTCTGCTGGGCGCCGTGGGCGGGCCGAAATACGATGTGCTGGATTTCAGCGTGAAGCCCGAGCGCGGCCTGCTGCGCCTGCGCAAGGAAATGGATCTGTTTTCGAACCTGCGCCCGGCCCAGTGCTTTGACGCGCTGGCCGATTTCTCCAGCCTGAAGAAGGATGTGGTCGCGGGTCTTGATATCGTCATCGTGCGCGAGCTGACGAGCGGGGTCTATTTCGGCGAACCGCGCGGCATCTTCACCGAAGGCAATGAGCGCGTGGGCATCAACACCCAGCGTTATACCGAATCCGAAATTGCCCGCGTCGCCCGCAGCGCCTTTGAACTGGCGCGCCGCCGGAACAACAAGGTCTGCTCGATGGAGAAGGCCAATGTCATGGAATCGGGCATCCTGTGGCGCGAAGTGGTGCAGGAAATCCACGACAAGGAATATCCGGATGTGGAACTGAGCCACATGTATGCCGATGCCGGCGCCATGCAGCTGTGCCGCTGGCCCAAGCAGTTCGACGTGATCCTGACCGACAACCTGTTCGGCGATCTGCTGTCGGATATGGCCGCGATGCTGACCGGCTCTCTGGGCATGCTGCCCTCGGCCAGCCTGGGCGCGCCGATGGCCAATGGCCGGCCGAAGGCGCTGTATGAGCCCGTGCATGGTTCGGCCCCCGATATCGCGGGCCAGGGCAAGGCGAACCCGATCGCCTGCATCCTGTCGTTTGCCATGGCGCTGCGCTACAGCTTCGATCTGGGCGACGAGGCGACGCGGCTGGAACAGGCCGTGGAAAAGGTGCTGGCCGATGGCGTGCGCACTGCCGATCTGATGGGCCCCGAAGGCGGCACCCCGGTGTCCACCTCGGCCATGGGCGATGCGGTGATCGCGGCACTGGACGCCAGCCTGTAAGGCGTCATTCGTCGCAAAGCCTTCTGGCGGCCTCTTCACGGGAAGGGGCCGCCGTCGCGGCCACAGCGCCGTAATGCACGATGCGTTCGGTGTGAAACAGCACCCGTTCCAGCCAGCGCAGCGCATCCGTCAGGGCAAACAGGTCCGGCGGGCTGACCAATCCCACATGTTCGCGCAGCAAGACCGACCGGCGCAGCCGCGCCATGCGGCCCCCCAGCGTGCCATGCAGCCGCGCCAGACGCAGGGCCAGCCGGGGGTCGGCGGGCGCCTGCGCCGCCCGTTCCAGCGCGGCGGCCAGCATCCGGACCGGGCGGCGGAACACCGGATCGGCCACCAGCACCGCCAGCCGTTCTTCCTGCCCGGCCCGCTGCGCCAGCCGGCCCAGGTGATCGGCCAGATGCAGCAGCGCCGCTTGCCGGTTCTGCCCCGCCGTGCCGCCTGCGGGCAGGGCCACCCGCATCAGGAAATCCTCCAGATCCGCCACGGCAAGGGCCAGCCCCGCTTCCTGCGCGGCCCCGGTCTGCCGCAGCGCCGCCGCAAGCCGGGCGCATTGCACCGAAGCCAGCGCCGCCGCCACGCCGCGCGCCGCATCCTGCGCCACATCGGCATCGCCCAGCAGACGGCGGTCCAGCGGTTCGGGCAGTGGCCCGCTGCCGCCCGGCACCAGCCATTCGATCCCGCGGGCGAACCAGGGCAGCACCGGCAGCAGCAGTAGAACGCCCGCCAGATTGAACCCGGTGTGAAATACCACCAGCGCCGTCTGCGCATCGCCCATCAGCAGGCGCTGGATCAGCGGCATAAGCGGCAGCGCCAGAAAGGCCAGCCCGGCTGTCACCACATTATACCCCACATGCGCCATGGCCGTGCGCCGCATCTCGCGCGCGCCGCCCAGCGTGGCCAGCACCGATTTCGCCGTGGTGCCCAGATCCATGCCCACCACCAGCGCCGCCGCCTGCATCAGCGTCACGCTGCCCGATCCCAGCAGCACCAGCGCCACGGCCACCCCGGCGCTGGAGGACTGGATCACCACCGTCACCGCCCCGCCGATCAGCACCAGCGCCAGCCGACCCGGCCAGCTGTCCCCCTGCAGCCAGCCCCCGGCCAGCAGACCGCTGACCTGCACGGTCGCGGTCTGCATCATCTCCAGCCCCAGAAAGATCAGGCTGAACCCGGCCAGCGCCATACCCACCTGCCGTTTCAGGCCGCGTGTTACCGCCGCCTCCAGCGCCGCAAGGCACAGCAGCGGCAGCGCCACCGTGCCCAGTTGCAGCTTCAGCCCCAGCACAGACACCATCCAGCCCGTGGCGGTGGTGCCGATATTGGCGCCGAAGATCACGCCAAGCGCCTGCGGAAAGCTCATCAACCCGGCGCCGACAAAGCCAATCACCGTCAATATCACCGCGCTGGAGCTTTGCAGAAGCGCGGTGCCGATCGCCCCGCTCAGCACGCCGCGCAGGGGCGTGGTGGTAAACCGCCCCAGCGCCGCCCGCATCCGGCCCGAGGCCAACGCCTTCAGCGCATCGGTCATCACCATCATGCCGAACAGAAACAGCCCGATGCCCCCCGCAAACCCCAGCCAGCCCTCGTTCATTGCGGTGCCCTCCTGCCGGATCAGTCTCTGCCTTCGTCCCCCATCCCGCAAGGCCACCGCCGGATTGAGCCAGACGCGGATTTCTGGCATCACGGTGTTAGCGCCAACGCGCGTCAGGGAGGATTGCGGATGACCGGGAATGTGAAAGGTGCCCTGCTGGCACTGGCGGCCTTCGCGATCTATTCGACCCATGATGTGGTGGTGAAATTCCTGGGCGTTCACTACCATGCCGTGCAGATCGTATTCTTTGCGGGCCTGCTCAGCTTTCCGCTGGCCACGCTGATGCTGATGAACGACCGGACGGATGGCACCCTGCGCCCGGTGCATCCCTGGTGGATGGCCCTGCGCACCGTATCCACCGTGATTACCGGGGTTTCCGCTTTTTATGCCTTTTCGGTTCTGCCACTGGCGCAGACCTACGCCATCCTGTTTGCCGCCCCGCTGCTGATCACGGTTCTGGCCATTCCGGTGCTGGGCGAAAAGGTCGGGCTGCGGCGCGGGCTTGCGGTGGGGGCCGGGCTGATCGGCGTTCTGATCGTGCTGCGCCCCGGGGCCGCCCCGCTGAGCATGGGCCATGCGGCGGCGCTGGCGGCGGCGGTGTTTTCCTCGCTGTCATCGGTGGTGGTGCGCAAGATCGGATCCGAGGAACGGTCTGTCGTGCTGCTGCTTTATCCGATTGTCGGCAACTTCATCGCTTTGGGCTGCGCCCTGCCCTTTGTCTATCGCCCGATGCCGGTGGAACATCTGGGGATGCTGGGCATCATCGCCGCCTTCGGCTTTGTCGCCATGATGCTGGTGATCGCCGCCTATCGCCGGGCCGAGGCGGTGATCGTCGCGCCGATGCAGTATTCGCAGATGATCTGGGCCGCGATCTATGGCTATCTGATCTTTGGCGAAACCCCGGATGAATGGACGGTGGCCGGATCTGCGGTCATCATCGCATCGGGCCTCTACATCGTGCTGCGCGAGGGGCTGACCAAGGTTTCGGAAAACCGCCCCGTGCTGGAATCCCGCTCGCGCCCCGAAACCGGGGTGATGCCGCGCATCTCGTCGATGCTGCGCCGCCGGGCCGAACGCTCCGAAGGCTGAGATCGGCACAGATTTTCACCATCGCCCCTTGCAAAGCCCCGCAATCCGGTTTAACCCCCACGCCACGGTCGGAGCGTAGCGCAGCCTGGTAGCGCACCTGCTTCGGGAGCAGGGGGTCGGAGGTTCGAATCCTCTCGCTCCGACCAAATCTTCCCGAAATTCAAGAACTTCCCCAAGGGTGCACAACACTGCCTGTGTCCTGATGACGCGGCGCTGGCCGATTGCAAGCCGCCTGCCCCGGTGATCTGATCGCAATGGCAATCGCATCGGAGGCCCGCATGGCGCAGGCGACGTGTTTCACCCTGCCGGGAACAGCCATTCAGGTGCTGTGCCCGCCCGCGCAGCTGGATTTCTTCGACAGCCAGTCCGTCACCCTCGCCCATGCCCTGCCGCCGCTGGTGGCCTGGAACATGGTCATGGCGCAGCCGCTTCCGGGGATGGCGCTTGCCTTTCGCATCCGTGATGCGATTTCGGCCCGGTTCGGTGTGCAGCGGATCGGCGGGTTCAGCGGCACGCCTGCCGATCATGTGGCCGTGGGTGACCGGCTGGATTTCTTTCTGGTAGAACATGCCAGCCCCGAAGCCCTGACCCTGACTGCCCGCGACCGGCATCTGGATGTGATGACCTGCATTTCTGCCGAGGGAAGCAGGCTTGCCATCACCTCCTCTGTGCTGACGCACAACCGCTTTGGCCGCGCCTATATGTGGCCGGTCGGCCCGGCCCATCGGCTGATCGTGCGGTGGATGCTGGCACGGCTGCGCCGCCAGCTCGCCACGCCCCGGCCGCACACATTGCCGTGAGGCAAGGCCCGGCATCGTCAGAACCATATCGGTTTGCCATTTTGCCCGCCTATACTGGCCATGATTTTTCCAGCATGGAGCCAGATGATGAAGACCTTCTCGCGACTCGTTCTTGGTGCGGCGCTGCTTTCGGCGGGCATGGCCTTTGCCGAGGGTGAGGCCACCGATCCGACAGTGCAGGCCCGGCAGGCCCTGATGAAGACCGTGGGCATGAACACCAAGATCCTGGGCGACATGGCCGGTGGCAAGGCAGCGTTCGATGCCGCAGGCGCCGAAGCCGCCAAGGCGGCGCTGGCAGCGGCGGCCGCCGATATCGCTGCCAAGTTCGAACCGCAGGCCACCGATCCGGCAACCGAAGCCAAGCCGGAAATCTGGACCAACTGGGATGATTTCGTGGCCAAGGCCGATGCGCTGAAAGTGGCCGCCGAGGCATTGGATGCCAGCTCGCTGGATAGCGTGAAGGCCGGCATGGGCGCCATCGGTGGCAGCTGCAAGGCCTGCCATTCCGTCTATCGCATGTAACGCCGATCAGATCCGGTGCCCCGCCGCGGCGGGGCGCCACATCAGCCGCAGGTCACGCCTCAGCCGCAGGTCACGCTTTCGATGGTGCCTGCATCATTCAGCGTGATGTTCAGGCGTTCAGCCGAATAATCCATGGTCACGGCCATGCCCGGGCGGATCAGACGCATCGGGCCGCGGAACCGCATCCCGGCCAGCACCGCCTCATCCTGCCCCACCAGCCCCTGCAGACCGGATGCCCCGCAGGCATCTTCGGTGATCGGCGCCAGCGGCGGGATGCCGGGCGAAGGCNNCATCCCGCCAGCAAAGCCGCCGACAGCAGACCGGGAAACAGCCAAAGGGTTCTGGTCATATCGCTGCGCGCCTCCTGCGCGGATCGGTCAGCCGCAGGTGATGCGGACAATATTGCCCACGGCATCGGTGTGGAAGTTGATACGGAAGGAATCATATTCCTCCTGGCTTACGATACCACCGGGGCGCACCATCCGGCTGGGCCGGGTCAGCCCCGCCGCATTCACCGCCGCCTCGGTCTGGCCGATCAGATACTGGTGATCGGCGGCATGGCAGGTGTCAGGCTCGCGGTCATTCAGGCCCGGGGTCAGATCGACCGGCAGGCCCGTCACAGGATCAAGGCCCGGGGGCAGCGCAGGTGGCACATAGGCCGGTTGCGGCGCGGGCGCCGGGGCGCAGGCGGCCACCGCAAGGATCAGAAGAAGTGCTGAAGATTTCGCAAGTCCAATCATAAGTGCCGTATCCCGCGTTGCATTTCCCGATTCTTTGGCACAGCTTGGCACAAATTGACAGAGGGAGAGGCCAATGCGCACTCGTGCTGCCGTAGCTGTTGCTGCCGGAAAACCACTTGAAATCATGGAAGTGAACCTTGATGCCCCGAAATGGGGCGAAGTGCTGATTGAAATCAAGGCAACGGGTATCTGCCATACCGACGAATTCACCCTGTCCGGCGCCGATCCCGAAGGGCTGTTCCCGGCGATTCTGGGGCATGAGGGCGCGGGCGTCGTCATCGAATGCGGGCCGGGCGTCACCTCGCTGAAACCCGGCGATCACGTCATTCCGCTGTATACGCCGGAATGTCGGCAATGCCCCAGCTGCCTCAGCCAGAAAACCAACCTCTGCACCGCGATCCGCGCCACGCAAGGCCAGGGCCTGATGCCCGATGGCACCACCCGGTTTTCGATGCTGGATGGCACGCCGATCTATCATTACATGGGCTGCTCCACCTTCGCCAACCACACGGTCATGCCGGAAATCGCACTTGCCAAGGTGCGGGAAGATGCCCCCTTCGACAAGATCTGCTACATCGGCTGCGGCGTCACCACGGGCATCGGGGCGGTGATCAACACCGCCAAGGTGGAAATCGGCGCCAAGGCGGTGGTCTTCGGTCTGGGCGGCATCGGCCTGAACGTGCTGCAGGGCCTGAAGATGGCCGGGGCCGACATGATCATCGGCGTCGACATCAACAATGACCGCAAGGCATGGGGCGAACGCTTCGGCATGACCCATTTCGTCAACCCGAAAGAGATCGAAGGTTCGGTCGTCCAGCATATCGTCAACATGACGAAAACCCCGGCCGATCAGATCGGCGGCGCGGATTACAGCTTTGATTGCACCGGCAATGTGAAGGTGATGCGCGACGCGCTGGAATGTACGCACCGCGGCTGGGGCGTGTCTGTCGTGATCGGCGTGGCCCCGGCAGGCGCCGAGATCAGCACCCGCCCCTTCCAGCTGGTCACCGGCCGGGTGTGGAAAGGCACGGCCTTCGGCGGCGCCCGTGGCCGGACCGATGTGCCGAAAATCGTGGATTGGTATATGGATGGCAAGATCCAGATCGACCCGATGATCACCCATCAGCTGAAGCTGGAAGACATCAACAAGGGCTTCGATCTGATGCACGCGGGCGAAAGCATCCGCTCTGTCGTGGTCTACTGACCCCCTACGAAAGAGTTGCGCATCCAATGGGCCCTGCCCTTTAAGGGCGGGGCCTTTTTGCATAGATCAGGCAGAGTTGAACCAAGACCCGTCACATTTCGGCTCCATTTCCCGCCTACTCGTGCGAAAGATGTGGCAGTATGAATGACGCAACCTGCACCAGCGAAAGGCAGCATGAATGGCCGATACCTATCAACCGTTCGATGTCGAAAGCACCTTCGACCTCGCGCCGGTCTCGATGTGGATCGAGGATTTCAGCGGGGTTCAGGAGAAATTCGCGGAATGGCGCGCCGAAGGTGTCACCGATCTGCGCAAATGGCTGCTGGAAGATCTGGATCGCGTGGCCGAATGTTCCGGCCGCATCAAGGTGCTGCGCGTCAACCGCAAGACGCTGGACCAGTTCGAGGCCCGCGATCAGGAAGATCTGGTGGAAAACCTGCATCTGGTCTTCCGCGACGAGATGCTGCGCACCCATGTCAACGAACTGGCGCAATTGTGGGAGGGCAAAACCTCTTTCGAAAGCGCCGCCGTCAATTACACGCTGACCGGGCGCCGGCTGGATATCCAGCTGAAGGCCACCGTTCTGCCGGGGCACGAGGCCGATCTGGGCCGCCTGCTGCTGACCGCAGAGGATGTGACGGAACGTGAAGCCGCCCGCGCCGCCGAACGCCGCAGCAGGCTTTATGCCGAAGGCGTTTTCGAACATTCGCCCGTCTCGCTCTGGGTCGAGGATTTCAGCCGCATCCGCATCATGCTGCAGGGCCTGCGCGACCGGGGCATCGCGGATCTGCGGGTGTTCACCGATGTGCATCCCGAATTCGTCCGCCAGTGCATGCAGGAAATCCGCGTTCTGGATGTGAACAAGGCCACGCTGGACATGTTCGGAGCGCCCGACAAGACGATGCTGCTGCGCCGCCTGCCCGAGGTGTTCCGGGGCGAGATGGAAACCCATTTCCGCGAACAGCTGATCGACCTCTGGGGCGGAAACCTGTTCCACAGCCGCGAGGTGGTCAATTACGCGCTGGATGGCACCGAACGCGTGGTCATCATGCAGTTCTCGGTCCTGCCCGGGCATGAGCGTGACTGGGATCGCGTGCTGATCGCGCTGACCGACATCACCGCCCGCAAGAAGGCCGAGGCTTATCTGGCCTATCTGGGCAAGCATGATGTGCTGACCGGGCTGAACAACCGCGCGCATTACATCGAACTGATGAACACCTATGACCGGCAGATGCTGCGCAGCCTGTCCGCCGTGCTGATTGATCTGAACGGCCTCAAGGAAGTGAACGACGAATGGGGCCATGATGCGGGCGACGCGCTGCTGCGCCGCACCGGCGAGGTTCTGCGCGAAGCCGTGGCCGGCAGCATCGCCGAGGCGGCCCGCATCGGCGGCGACGAATTCGCCATCCTGATGCCGAAGGCGGGCGAGGCCGAGGCCGAGGCCATGGTGGAAAACATCCACCGCCTGCTGGCGATCAACAACCGCTTCTACAGCGCGCGGCAGCTGTCGCTCGCCATGGGCCATGCCACATTGCGTGCAGGCGAAACCGTCGAGGCGCTGACCCGCCGCGCCGATCTGAGCATGTATGAAATGAAACGCGCCCAGCACGCCCAGCAGCGCAAGGTCAGCTGAACACGGCGGCAGCAGCCGGGGGCGCTGCAGTCAGGGGGGGGCAGCGGGCAGATGGCCGGAACACCGGGTTTGCGGATGCTGGAACAGGCGGGGGTTGCGGTCACGCTGCACCCCTATGCCTATGATCCGAAGGCCGATCAGGTGGGGCTGGCCGCCGCCGTGGCGCTGGGGCTTGATCCGGCGCTCACCCTCAAAACCCTGATGGTCGAGGTGGATGGAAAACCCGCCTGCTGCGTGATCCCGTCAGACCACACATTGTCGATGAAACGGGTGGCCGCGGCCTTTGGCGGCAAGGCGGCGGCCATGATGCCCCCACCCAAGGCCGAACGGCTGACCGGCTATCATGTGGGCGGCATCTCGCCCTTCGGCCAGAAACGCCCGGTGCCCACGGCGATCGAGGCGGCCGTCTGCCATGCGGAAAAGATCTGGATCAATGCCGGGATGCGCGGCCTGCTGCTGGGCATCCCCCCCGCCGATGCGCTGCGGGTGCTGGCGGCACGGGCTGTGGCTCTGGTGGCGTGAGATGCGTGAAGGGCTGCGCCCCTCACCCCTCCCTGGGGGAGACGGGNNAGAGGGCAGGGTGAGGGGGCGCCCGACCCAAGGCAAAAGCGCTCAGCGCGCCTCCTGCCATTCCGGCAGCGGGAACAGCCGGTCATAGGCCCAGTTGAACGCCAGCGCATAGCCCATGTAGAACAGCGCAAAGGCCAGATCCAGCAGCAGCGCCTCCCACAGGGTGACCTGCATCCACCAGGCGATGAACGGCATCAGCACCAGCAGCAGCCCCAGTTCGAACAGTACCGCATTGACCACCCGCGCCAGCGGTGTCTTCTGCGTCGTGCCGGTCAGCCGCTCCAGCGCGTGATCGAAACCCCAGTTGTAGATATAGGTCCAGACCATGGCGAGGGTGGCGCTGCCCGCGGTGACCACGCCGATATGGGCCAGATCCTCGTCCATCGTCAGCGCCGCAATCGGCGTGATGATCAGAAGACCCAGGATTTCAAAGCTGATGGCGTGGCGAAGACGGTCGCGGAAGCTGCGCATGATATGCCCCTTTGCGGCAAACGGCGGGCCGTCCCGCGGGGGGATAAGATCGGAGGCCGTCCTCCCGGTTGAAACATACGCATCGGTACGGAAATTTCAAGCCCGTGTCTCTGGCCCGTGCCGCAAGCTCGTTTCCCTGCCCCGCGTCCCTGACCAGCACCTCAGGCCCGCATCGCCGCCCGTTCGCGTGCCGAGATATACAGCGCGCAGCCGATCAGCACCGCCACGCCGGCAAAGGTCCAGATATCGGGAAAATCGCCAAAGAACCACCAGCCCGCCACCACGGCCATCACCATTTCCAGATAGGCCAGCGGCGCCAGCAGGCTGGCCTCTGCCCGGTCATAGGCCATGACGATCATCCCGTGCCCCAGCGTCGACAACAGCCCCAGCGCCACGAACAGCCCCCATTGCGCGGGCGTCGGTTCCTGCCACACCATCCAGACCACGGCGCTGACGAAGATCGTGCCCAGCAGACTGGTGCGGAAGGTGGTCACCATCGGATGATCCCGCCCCGACATGCGCCGCGTCACCAGGAAATACAGCGCCAGCGCCGCCCCCGCCGCCAGCGCCAGCCCCATGCCGGGGTTGAAGGCCTGAAATCCGGGCCGGATGATGATGAGCGTGCCCAGAAACCCCACGGCCACCGCCACCCAGCGGCGCGGGCCGACATGTTCGCCCAGGATCAGCGGCGAAAGCAGCGTCACGATCAGCGGCTGCACGAAAAAGATCGCCAGCGCATCCGCAATCGGCAGGAACTTCAGCGCATAGAAGAAACAGAAGGTCGCGGCGATCAGCAGCAGCGCCCGCAAGGCATGCAGCCCGCTGCGCCCCGGCAGCACGCCGCGCGGCCCCTCCGCCATCAGCGCCAGCGGCAGCGTGGCCAGCGTGCCCATCGCCATGCGCGCCCAGACGATCTGCAGCACCGGCACGCCCTGCTGCCCCAGCATCTTCGCGACCACATCCAGAAACGGCAGCGTCGCCATGGCCGCCGCCATCAGAAGAATCCCCGTGACCGGACTTGCCGCTTTCTGCATGGTTTCCCCCCGCGCGCCCCGCCCCTTGCTAAGGCCCGCCCCTTGCTAAGGCCCGCAAAGCGGAAAGCCAAGCTCAGCCCGGAATGTCGATCACCACGCTGCCCATGCGGCCCGGTTCCGCCTGCCGCCGGTGGGCCTCGGCAATCTGCGCCAGCGGAAAGCGGCTGTCGATCCAGGGCACCAGCCAGCCGGCCTCGGCCCAGTCCACCAGCTGGTGCAGATCTTCCGCCCGTTCCGGCACAGACCCNNCCAGCATCTGCGGCAAATCGGCGGCCACCAGCAACAGCCGCCCGCCCGGCAGCAGACAGCGCTGCAGTTCGGCGGTCGCATAGGCGCCGGTGGTATCCAGCACGATATCCCACCGCGGCCCGGCCTCGGCCGGCCGCGCGTGCACCATTGACGGCAGCACCGCCCGCGCGCCCAGCGCCCGCAGGCTGGCATCGCGTTTGCCGCGCGCCAGCACTGTCACATCGCCGCCCATCACCACAGCGATCTGCACCGCAGCCGCGCCCACCGCCCCGGCCGCGCCGATCACCAGCACCCGGTCTCCGGGCCGCAGCTGCCCCTTCTCGCGCAGAAATCCCAGCGCCGTCACCCCGCCGAACAGCAGCGATACCGCCTCGGCCGCCGAAAGGTTGCGCGGCGCCGCCGTGATGGCGCCGGTCTCGGGCATCACCACCTGTTCGGCATGACAGCCAA
This sequence comes from Gemmobacter sp., assembly GCA_003509785.1. Classification (GTDB taxonomy): domain Bacteria; phylum Pseudomonadota; class Alphaproteobacteria; order Rhodobacterales; family Rhodobacteraceae; genus Gemmobacter. The sequence goes on along the minus strand of DOMY01000045.1, from coordinate 4,741 downwards.
AGGCCAGGCCGGTCAGCGCGATCACCGCATCGCCCGGCGCGAACCGTGTAACCCCGGCGCCCACGGCCAGCACCCGCCCGGCACAATCGCTGCCCAGCACCGGCCGCCTCGGGCGGCGCAGACCAAAGGCCAGCCGCCCCGCCAGACCAAAACCACGCGGCAGATCCTGCGCGCGGATCCGGCGGTCGGCGGCGGAAACCGTGCTGGCCTCGACCCCGATGACCACCTGACCCGGCCCCGCCACCGGCGCAGGCAGAGTGCCAAGCCCGATGACCTCGGGCCCGCCATAGCCGGTGCAAATTGCGGCCTGCATCCTGTCTCCTGTCGCGGCTCTTGGCCCCAGATGACACCATGCACCCCGCCCACGTCCATAGGCTTGGCGGTGCAGATCCGGCGGATAGCGCCCGGGTTTATGCCGCTTGGCCCTTTCGTTTCGCGCCATGACCTGCGATTGTGCCAAAAAGGAGACACCACATGTCTGACCCCCGCGCCCCGAACGCCCGCGCCCCCCGCCTCTGCGTTCTGATCGACGCCGATAATGTGCCCGCCGGTTACGCCGAAGCGATTTTCGAGGAAATCGCCGCCCTGGGCGAAGCCAGCGTGCGCCGCATCTACGGGGATTGGTCGGCGCAGCGTCTGGGTGGCTGGGCCAAGAAGGTGGCCGCGCTGGGGCTGGTGGCCGATCAGCAGTTTTCCAACACCAAGGGCAAGAATGCCAGCGATATCGGGCTGGTGATCGCCGCGATGGATTTCCTGCACTCCGGCCTGTTCGACGGCTTTGTTCTGGTCAGCTCTGACAGCGATTTCACCCGCCTGGCCGCCCGCATCCGCGAACAGGGTCTGGATGTCTACGGCATCGGCGAGAAGAAAACCCCCGAGGCCTTCCGCATGGCCTGCAAGCGATTCATCTATGTCGAAAACCTCGGCAGCGATGACAGCGAAGAACCGGCCGCGGAACAGGGCGCCGAAGCCCCCGGCGCCCCCGTCCGCATCGCCGAACCCCGCCCGCAGGGCCGCCGCGAGAAAGAGCCGCCGCAGAAGGCCATCCCGCTGATCGTGGCGGCGATGCGCGCGATTGATCCCGAAGGCGAATGGTATTCGCTGGGCCAGATCGGCCAGTATATCACCCAGGCCAACCCCGACTTCGACACCCGCACCTATGGCAGCGCCAAGCTGTCGGATCTGGTGCGCAAGATGTCCAGCCGGTTCGAGGTGGAACCCGGCCCCGGCGGGCAGTTGCTGGCGCGCGATCTGTCGTGACGCAGGCCCGACGCGGGCGGGACGCAGGGCGTACGGCGGCGTGACAGTTTGACCCGGCCCGCCGCGCCGATCGGGCTTGCGTTTGGCACCGAAAAGCCTAGATTTAGAAAAGTTCTAAATTGGTGCTTTCATGCTGTCCTCCCTTGCCGCCCGCCGCCGGTTTTCCGATCTGTCGGAACAGGAAATCCTCGCGCTCGCCATCTCTTCCGAAGAGGATGACGGGCACATCTACCGCAGCTATGCCCAACGCCTGCGCGCCGATTACCCGGCCACGGCGGCAGTGTTCGACGGCATGGCCATCGAGGAAGATGGCCACCGCCAGCAGCTGATCGACCTGCATCGCAGCCGCTTTGGCGAGGTGATTCCGCTGATCCGCCGCGAACATGTGGCGGGCTTTTATGCCCGCCGCCCGGTCTGGCTGATGGAAAACCTGAGCCTTGAGACCATCCGCGCCGAAGCCGCCGCGATGGAAACCCAGGCCGAAGCCTTTTACCTGCGCGCCGCGCAATCCAGCAGCGATGCCGCCACGCGCCGCCTGCTGGGGGATCTGGCCGCCGCCGAGGCGGGCCATCACAAATCTGCCAAAGACCTTGAGAAGAAACACCTTTCCGGCGATGAACGGAACGAGGAAGATCTGGGCGCGCGGCGGCAGTTCATCCTGACCTGGGTGCAGCCGGGGCTGGCCGGGCTGATGGACGGATCGGTTTCGACCCTGGCGCCGATCTTTGCCACCGCCTTTGCCACGCAGGATACTTGGACCACCTTTCTGGTGGGCACCGCCGCCAGTGTGGGTGCAGGCATCTCCATGGGCTTTACCGAAGCCGCGCATGATGACGGCGTGCTGTCCGGGCGCGGCAGCCCCTGGAAGCGCGGCCTTGCCTCGGGGGTGATGACGACGCTGGGCGGCATGGGCCATGCCCTGCCCTATCTGATTCCGGATTTCTGGACGGCCACGGCCATCGCGATGGTGGTGGTGTTCGTCGAGCTTTGGGCCATTGCCTGGATCCAGAACCGCTACATGGAGACCCCCTTCCTGCGCGCCGCACTGCAGGTTGTGTTGGGCGGCGCGCTGGTCTTCGCGGCCGGCGCCCTGATCGGCGGCGGCTGACCCCGGAACCAGAGCCGCCCGCCTCGTACCCCGCTGGAGCCCTCGGCAGGCGGCATTGCCATGGAGAGCGGATTCCGCGCCCGTCTGCCCGGCAATCGCGCGGGCGGCGCCGGTTTTTTGAGTATTTGGGAAGGAGCAANNGGAGAACGGCTTTCCGCCCTTTGCGCTGCGTGATAGCAAGGCGCATGGACCAATTGCCCTCAAAAGATCAGATCCGCCAATGGATCGCCGAGAACCCCACGCTCGCGTCGAAGCGCGATATTGCCAAGGCTTTTGCCATCAAGGGCAGCGCCGAGCGTATCGAATTGAAACGCCTGCTGAAAGAGCTGGAGCTGGAGGGCGCCGTCACCCGGCGCAAGCGGAATTTCCGTGAAGCGGGCACCCTGCCCCCGGTCAGCATCCTGCGGGTGCTGGAGGCGGATGCGGCAGGCGATCTGTTTGCCGAACCGGCGGAATGGCAGGGCGAGGCGGATTCCCCGCGCGTGCATCTGCTGACGCGGGCGGGCGATCCGGCCCTGGGCAAGGGAGACCGGATTCTGGCCAAGCTGGCCCCGGTGGAGGGCGAGGATTTCCCCTATGAGGCGCGGGTGATCCGCAAGCTGGGGGTCAATGCCATCCGCGTGCTGGGCATCTTCCGCGCCAGCCACGAGGGCGGGCGGATCGTGCCGATCGACAAGGGCGGCATGACGGAATGGCGTGTGCCCGCAGGCCTGACCATGGAGGCCCGCGATGGCGAGCTGGTGGAGGCCGAACAGGCTGGGCCCAAACGCATGGGCCTGCCCTCGGCGCGGATCGTCGAACGGCTGGGCGATCCCACCGGGCCGCGCGCCGTCAGCCTGATTGCCATCCATCAGCACGGCATCCCCGACCAGTTCCCCGATGCGGTGATCGCCGAGGCCGACCGCGCCGAACCCGCGCCTTTGGGCGACCGCGAAGACCTGCGCCATCTGCCGCTGGTGACCATCGACCCGGTGGATGCCCGCGACCGGGATGACGCCGTCCATGCCCATGCCGATGAAGACCCAGGCAATCCGGGCGGCTATATCCTGTGGGTGGCGATTGCCGATGTGGCGCATTATGTGCGCCCCAATTCAGCACTGGACCGTGAAGCGCGCAAGCGCGGCAATTCCACCTATTTCCCCGACCGGGTTGTGCCGATGCTGCCCGACACGCTTTCGGGGGATCTGTGCTCGCTGCATGAGAATGTCGATCGCCCCTGCATGGCGGTGCGGATGAAGATCGATGCGCAGGGCAACAAGATCGGGCACCGCTTTACCCGCGGTTTGATGCGGTCGCGCGCCTCGCTGCATTATGGCCAGGTGCAGGCCGCCATCGACGGTGCGGTGGAACCGAAGCTGGCACCGCTGATGGCCGAGGTGATCGCGCCGGTCTATGCCTGTTATGAGGTGCTGAAACGCGGGCGGGCCATCCGCCAGCCGCTGGATCTGGATCTGCCGGAACGCAAGATCATCCTGAGCGACGCGGGCAAGGTGCTGTCTGTCGCCTTCCGCGAAAGGTTCGATGCGCACCGGCTGATCGAGGAATGCATGATCCTCGCCAATGTCGCCGCCGCAGAAGAACTGATCCGGTTGAAGCGGCCGCTGCTGTTCCGCGTGCATGAAGAGCCCAGCCCCGAAAAGCTGGAGGCGCTGCGCGAAGTGGCGCAGGCGTCGGGCTTTACCCTTGCCAAGGGGCAGGTGCTGAAGACCGCGCATCTGAACCGGCTGCTGGCCCAGGCGCAGGGGACGGAATTCGACGAATTGCTGAACATCTCGACCCTGCGCAGCATGACGCAGGCCTATTACGCGCCGCAGAATTTTGGCCATTTCGGGCTGGCCCTGCAGAATTACGCCCATTTCACCTCGCCCATCCGGCGCTATTCGGATCTGATCGTGCATCGCGCGCTGATCCTGGGGCATGGCTGGGGCGATGACGGGCTGAGCGCCTGGGATATGGAAAATCTGGAGGAAACCGGCAAGCTGATCTCGGATGCGGAACGCCGGTCGATGGCGGCCGAACGCGATACGGTGGACCGCTATCTTGCCGCCTATCTGAGCGACCGGGTGGGGCAGACCTTCACCGGGCGGGTATCCGGCGTGCAGAAGTTCGGCCTGTTCGTGAAGCTGGATGAAACCGGCGCCGACGGGCTGATTCCGATCCGCGAGGTGGGGCGCGAGTTCTTCTATTTCGATGCCGACAGCCAGCAGCTGACCGGATCGGATACCGGGCTGACCATCGGGCTGGGCGCCCGCGTCACCGTGCGGTTGGCAGAGGCGGTGCCGGTGACCGGCGGGCTGACGCTGCAGCTGCTGGAGATCGAGGGCGGCGCCCTGCCCGCCCCCTCCAAGAAGGGCGGGCGCTATGCGCCACGCA
>DOMY01000159.1 GCA_003509785.1 Gemmobacter sp. | reverse complement strand
CGCGGAAATCATGGGCATGTAGAACGCGGCCGTTGAATTTGTCAAAGCCGGGATATTCGGGAACGTTTGGCACCGAAAAATGCCCCGAGGCGACGATGACATTGTCAAAGTCTTCATCATACATCCGGTCCGTCTTCATATCATGGGCGGTGACGGTGAAATTGCCCTTGTCCGAGTTGTAGCGCACCAGACGCACCGGCGTGGAAAAGCGGATCCAGTCCCGCACCCCGGCCTTTTTCACGCGTCCTTCGATATAGTCGAACATCACGGCGCGCGGCGGATAAGAGGCGATCTGCTTGCCGAAATGTTCCTCGAAGGAATAATCGGCGAATTCCAGGCCTTCCTTCGGGCCATTGGTCCAAAGGTAGCGATACATCGAGCAGTGGACCGGCTCGCCATTCTCATCAAGGCCGGTGCGCCAGGTGTAGTTCCACAGGCCCCCCCAGTTCGACTGCTTTTCAAAACAGACCACTTCGGGAATTTCGGCGCCTTTCTGGGCGGCGGATTGAAAGGCCCGAAGCTGCGCCAGGCCCGAAGGACCGGCGCCGATGACTGCGACACGTTTTTTCATTTTTTGGCTCCCTGTTTCCGGTTCGGACCAGTGTTTGAAACTGGTTCATTCGGCATGGACCAATTTCGCATCGAATCGGCATCTCAGGTCAACTAATTTTCATGAGCGGAATGTGTGGCGGGCCATTTTTGGGCGTTTAGCCCCGGCAAAAAAGGAATATGGATGAGAATATGAGCAGATCATCCTTCGCACAGCGCCTTGCCGTCAGTGGTTCCCTGCCCAGACTGGGGGCGCGGAACCGCGCGCCGGTGCGGATCGGCTTTCTCACACCGCTGTCGGGATCAGAGGAATACTGGGGCCGGCCCGGGCTGGATGGCTGCCGGATCTGGACCGACTGGATCAATGAACGCGGCGGCCTGATGGTGGCGGGCAAGCGGCACCGGGTGGAGATCGTGGCGCATGACAGCGCCGCCGATCCCGAAGCCACGCTGGAAGCCGCGCGGGATATGGTGGAACGGCAGCGGGTGCGGCTGATCCTGACGCTGGGGGGCGACAGTTTCGCCCCGGCGCTGCGCTATCTGATGGAACGCCGGGCGCTGGTGGCGACGCTGCTGCCCTCGGACCTGTCGCCCGATACGCCCTATCTGATCGCCCCGGCCGAGGTGCATCCGCTGTTCAACGTGACGGGGGTGGACTGGCTGGNNGCCAGCCGCAGGCGCGGCGCGTCGCGCTCTGTTCGCAGGCCGACAGTCTGGGGCTGCCGTCGCTGGCGGTTTACCGGGCGGGGTTCAAGGCGGCAGGGCGGCAGATGGTGAAGGAAATCCGCTATGCCCCCGATACGCAGGATGCTGGGGGGATTGTTGCGGCACTGCTGGAGGCGCAGCCCGATGTACTGTGCTGGTGCTCTTCTGCGCCGCCGATGATGCAGGCGCTGACCGAGGCGGCCCATGCGCAGGGGTTTGCCGGGCAGATCCTGGCCTGCACCGCCGATGATTACCCCCGCATGATCGCCCGCACCTCGGCCGGGTTCATGGAGCGGTATACGTTCCAGTTTCCGGATTTCGATGATCCGATGCTGGCCGATACCGCGTTTTTCTTTCGTCGCCCGGGTGCGTTCTTTGAAACCTACAACAGCCGCTTTCCGGGGGAGTGGAGCGCGGTCAGCTGGGAATATGCCTCGATCCTGGATCTGTGGCACAATGCGGTGGAAATCGCCGATACGACCGAGCCGGTTTCCGTGCTGGCCGCGATGAAGCGGGGGCGGCAGATGCCCCATGCCTTTGGACCGGCGGAATGGTGGGGGGAAGAGGTTTTTGGCATCGACAATGCGCTGGTGGGCGACTGGCCGGTGGTGGGCATAAGGCAGGGCCGGGCGCGGATTCAGGAATTCGGATCGGTTCTGGGCTGGCTGGGCCGCCATTCGGCGTTGTTGCAGCACGAGCTGGAAGAGCTGGGCCAGCTGTGGCACCAGCGGCTGGTGCCGCCGCCCCGGCGCAGGCTCAATCGTCCTGCGTCAGAAGTTTCTGATCCTCGATCAGGGCCAGCTTCATGAATTCTGTCGCCTCTTCGATGTCGCGGGCGGCAATGGCGTTGATCAGCGCGTTATAGGCGCGCTGATAGGCGGCGATGCGGCTGGGCGTCAGGTGGCGGCGATACATCGCGGCGCGGAACGACTGGCGCCGCGCGTCGATCACCAGATTGTAGCAGGCCATCAGCAGGGGATTGCCGGTGCCGCCTGCGATCTGGCGGTGAAATTCCTCTTCCAGCCGGACAAAGGCGCCGGCATCGGTCTGCACCGCCTCCATCTGCGAGAGGGTTTCGCCCAAAGCCTCGATCTGGCGGGGCGGCATGGAGATGATGGCCAGCCGCACCATCTCGGGTTCNNCACGGTGTTGCGGGCCACACCCAGATCCTGCGCCAGCTGGCGTTCCGAGGGCAGCCGTTCATCCACGCCATATTCCTGGGTGAAGATACGGCGCGTCAGCGTGTCGATCACATATTGCACCGTTGCGCCCACAACGGGTTCGGCCGGGCTGGGGGGCAGGGGGCGACGGGTGGAGGGCGGCACGGGCGTTCCTTCGGCGGTATTGGCGCGAATGATACCGCAAGCCACGGGGGCAAGGCCAGATGCCATCGGGTCGCGCCAGTCGCGAACGGGGCGGGTGCGCGGATGGCGGGATATGTTCGCAGGCACCGGGGTGAATGTGCGTTTTCCGGTCGCTTTCGATCTTGCGATGGTTCTGGGTNNTCCGGGGCCGACGGTATAGTCCGGATGGAAGAGAACGGACGGGACGATGCGCAAGCCTCGGCCCCGGCCGGTATCGCCTTGGGACCGTTCTGGACACAGGAGGTTCCGACATGACGAAAACTTTGACGATCGCCTTTCTTAAGGCACGCTGGCACGCCGATATCGTGGATCAGGCGCTGAAGGGTTTTGAGGCCGATATGGCCGCAGCCGGCCGCGCGGTGGAGATCATCGCCTATGATGTGCCGGGGGCGTTTGAAATGCCGCTGCTGGCGAAAAAGCTGGGGCAGACGGGGCGGTTCGATGCCATCGTGGCGGCAGCGCTGGTGGTGGATGGCGGGATCTATCGCCATGATTTCGTGGCGCAGGCGGTGGTTTCGGGCCTGATGCAGGCACAGATGGAAACCGGCGTTCCCACCTTTTCCGTCAGCCTGACGCCGCATCACTTTCAGCCCACGGCGGAGCATGTGGGCTTCTTTTCGGAACATTTCCTGAAGAAGGGGGCCGAGGCCGCCCATGCCGTGCGGATGATCGCGGATCTGGCGATCTGACGGATCAGCCGCGGTCTGCCAGGCGGTGAAACCATGGCGCCATCAACCTTGCCCGGCTGCGGGCGAGGTTGACCGCCTGATCCGCCGTGATCTGCACGAAGCGCAGGCTGTCCTGCGGGCGCAGCTGCGCAAAGCCATCGGTATCATCCGCCAGCAGGGTGGCAATCTTGGGATAGCCGCCCGTTGTCTGGTGATCGGCCATCAGCACGGTCGCCAGACCATCGCCCGCCACCTGCACCGATCCGCGCAGGATGGGTTCTGACGGGATGCCAAGCGCGGCCTGCGGCACAAGCGGCGGGCCGGCCAGGCGGGTGCCCATCCTGTCAAAGGCATCGGTCATGCGGAAGGGCTGGGTGAAGAAGGCCTGCAACGCCTCTGGCGGGAAAAAGCGGTCCTGCGGGCCTGCAACCGCATGCAGCAGATGCCGGGGCCGTGCCCAGACCGGGCAGGGCAACGGACCTTCACGGGCGGGGCGGTGTTCGGCATCGTCAATCAGCAGGCGGCCGCCGGTGACGAGTTTGCCGCCGCCCAGACCGGATGCCGCATGGGTGGCGGCGCTGCCCAGCCATTGGCCGGCCTGCAACCGGCCCGCAAAGGCCAGATAGCACCAGCTGCCCCAGGGCCCGCGCCGGATGGCCAGCCTGTCCCCCGCCCGCAAGGTGAACACGGACCAGGACCCCAGGCGCTGCGCCCCGGCCTCGACGATGAAGCCGCCACCGGCCACTGCCAGGGTGACCGGGCCTGTCTCACATTCCAGCAGCAGCCCGCCGGGCGAGATTTCCACCACGGGCGCGGCGGCATCATTGCCAAGCGCCAGATTGGCGATGGCCAGTGCCTTGCGGTCCATCCCGCCGGAGCGCGGCACGCCAAAGCGCATCAGGCCGGGGCGGCCGCCATCCTGCAGGCTGACATGCGGCCCGGCAAAGGCGATGCGGAAGCGGGCGGTCATGGCTGCGCCCCCATCTGATCCGCGCCGATGCGGCGAAAGCGGACGCGGTCGCCGACATCGAACAGGAAGGGGCGACCGGCATCGCCAGTCAGGATCGCGGTCGGAGAGCGGCCGATGATCCACCACCCGGTCGGCATGACAAGGGTGGAGACAAGGCATTGCGCCCCGGCGACAAGCACGCTGCCCGCCGCCACACCGCGGACGGGGGCGGATTTGCGATCCAGACGCAGAGCCGCGGGCAAGCCCGCCATATAGGCGTAGCCGGGCGCGAAGCCATAAAGATACACCTCGAATTCAGCGGCGAGATGCGCGGCAATCACCGCCTCGGGTGTCAGGCCGCAACGCTGTGCGACCTCGGCCAGATCGGGGGCGAAGGGGGGATCATAGCAGATCAGCACCTCGCGCGGGGCGGGGGTCAGCTGCGCGGCACCGGCCTGCGCGATCAGGCGGCGCAGATGGGTTTCGACCGTGGCGTGATCGGTTTGCAGCGGATCGAAGGAGACCAGCAGGTTGACGAAAGCCGGGGTCGCCTCGTGCANNAAAGGGGTGGGCGACCAGCGCCTGATCCAGCCGCAGCACGGCATCATGGGTGGCACTGTCGATCCGGTCACCGAATTCGACCAGAAGCGCGTGATCGGCCACGGGGCGGAACAGCGGATCGGCCATGGGTCAGGCCGAAAGGAAGGGCGAAAGCGTCACGCCGGCGGCCGCCAGCCTGTCACGGATCAGCCGGGCCATGGCCACAGCGGCCGGGTTGTCGCCATGCACGCAGACGGAATCCGCCGCGAGCGGAATGGGGTCTGCGCCCGCAACGGGCATCTGCCCGGTTTCCAGAAAGCGCAGCAGACGGTCGGCAGCGGCCTGCGGATCATGCAGCACGGCGCCGGGCTGGCTGCGCGGCATCAGGCGGCCATTGGGCAGATAGGCGCGATCTGCGAAGATTTCAGAAAACACCGGCAGCGCGGTGGCCCGGGCCGCCTGCTCCAGTTCGGTGCCCGAAATGGCGAGGATGGCCAGATTGCCGGGCAGGGCGGCCACGGTTGTGGCAATGGCGCGCGCCACAGCGGCATCATCGGCGGCCAGATTGGCCAGCGCGCCATGCGGTTTCACATAGCGCACCTGTGCCCCGGCCAGTGCCGCAACGCCCTGCATGGCGCCCACCTGCGCCGCCACCATGCGCCCGATTTCGGCCGGGGTCATGGGGATCACGCGGCGGCCAAAGCCCGGGCGATCCTCGTATCCCGGATGGGCGCCGATCACCACGCCCCGATCTGCTGCCAGCCGCAGGGTGGTGAACATCGTTTCCGCATCGCCTGCATGGCCGCCACAGGCGATATTGGCGCTGGTGACCACATCCAGCATCGCGGCATCATCGCCCATGGGCCAGGGGCCGAAGCCTTCGCCCAGATCGGAGTTCAGATCAATCCTGCCGGTCATGCCCTGTTCCTTGCACCTTCTGCGCGGTTCTAGCGCAGGCTGTGCCGTTTTGCACGGCAGAGATCGTCAAACCTGTGTCGCGAAAGCGGGGTTTGCAGGTTGTGGCGCAGGAAATCGCGGGCTGCGGCTTTTCATNNTTCGGGCGCGCCCGTGTATCGGACCTTCAGCAAACATGGAGCCGGGTGCAACCCCCGGCTGGCTCTTCCGGCCGCCGATCCGCCGGACAACCTTCAGACTTACCCTGAACCAGACCGACCGGCACCGCATGTGCCGCATCGGTGAAACGCGGAATTCCACATGAACCTTCATATTTACCGCCAGCAATGGCTGGGCAATATCCGGGGCGATCTGCTGTCGGGCCTTGTCGTGGCCCTTGCCCTGATCCCCGAAGCCATCGCCTTTTCCATCATCGCNNCGTTCTGATGGTGACGCTGGTGAAAGACCATGGCCTGCAATATCTGCTGGCCGCCACCGTTCTGGCGGGGCTGCTGCAGATCGGCATGGGCCTGCTGCGGCTGGGTTTCGTGATGCGCTATGTGTCGAAATCGGTGATGACCGGCTTTGTCAACGCGCTGGCGATCCTGATCTTTCTGGCGCAGTTGCCAGAGCTTGATCCCGCGCGGGTCAGCTGGATCACCTATCCCATGGTGGCGGCCGGGCTGGCCATCATCTATCTGTTCCCCCGCATCACCCGCGCCGTGCCCTCGCCCCTGGTGACGATTGTGGTGCTGACGGCGCTGACGCTGGCCTTTGGCTGGGNNGCTGCCTGATACGCTGCCGGTGTTCCTGATCCCTGATGTGCCGCTGAATTTAGACACGCTGGCGATCATCTTTCCCTATGCGCTGGCGGTGGCCGTGGTCGGCCTGCTGGAAAGCCTGATGACGCAGAACATCGTCGATGACATGACCGACACCACCAGCAACCGCAATCAGGAATGTATCGGCCAGGGGTTGGCCAATACCGCCACCGGGTTCATCGGGGGCATGGCGGGCTGTGCCATGATCGGCCAATCCGTCATCAACGTGAAATCCGGTGGGCGGGGGCGGCTGTCGTGCTTCTTTGCCGGGGTGATGCTGCTGATCTTCTNNCAGATTCCGATGCCCGCGCTGGTGGCGATCATGATCATGGTTTCGGTCGGCACCTTTTCCTGGACGTCACTGCCCAGCATTCTGGTGCATCCGGCCTCGTCCTCGGTCGTTATGGTGGCGACGGTGGCGGCGGTGGTGCTGACGCATAACCTTGCCATCGGCGTGCTGACCGGGGTGCTGCTGTCGGGGCTTTTCTTTGCCGCCAAGATTGCGCAGCTGTTCGGCGTCACCTCTGATCTGAGCGCGGATGGCCGGACCCGCAGCTATCGGGTGGAAGGCCAGCTGTTCTACGGTTCGGTTGAAGATTTCATCCGGGCCTTCGATTTCCGCGAGGCGGTGGCCCATGTGGTGATTGATGTGACTGCGGCGCATATCTGGGATATTTCATCGGTGCAGGCGCTGGATACCGTGGTGCTGAAATTCCGCCGCGCCGGGGCGGTGGTGGATATCATCGGCCTGAACGCCGCATCGGAAACCATCGTGGATCGTCTGGGCCTGCATGACAAACCGGGCGCGCTGGACCGGCTGCACAGCCATTGACCACCAAATCCTGATGCGCAGATCAGGATATTGCTGATCGGCGGCGAGAAAAGGATGATCCCGCCCGGGTTTCCGGGCGGGATTTTTCATGGGCACCGGCCCGGCTGCGACGTTTTGCACCCCCGGTTGCGGGGCTGAACCTGTATTCGGGATGCGGGTTATTGATCCAGATCAAGGCCCGGCACCCCCATCCATGAGAATTACATTCGAATTAAAGAATGTGACGCGGGCGGCCTGCCGTCCGATTG
>DOMY01000035.1 GCA_003509785.1 Gemmobacter sp. | reverse complement strand
TGCCGGGTCGTAAAGCCGCGACCAATGCACGCCTTCCGCCCCGGTCTCGCGGATCAGATCCGCCAGCACCTCAGCCGCAACCCCGCGCCGCAGGATCAGACGGCTGCCCAGGGCCTGCAGCTGCCGGGCAAACTCGGCAATCGCCAGACCCAGACGCCAACGCGCCGCAGCCCCGATGGCCTCGGTCTCCGGATCCAGGATGAAGACCGGGATCAGCGGGCGCCCGCTTGCCGCAGCGGCCTGCACCATGGGCTGGTCGGCCAGCCGCAGATCGCGGCGGAACCAAAGCAAAAGCGGCTTGTCGGTCATCGTGTGGAAAATCCTGTTCGAACAGAGGCATATACGCAGAAGACCCGCAAGCAGATCACCTGATCTTTTACCTTGGTGCAAATATCCTCGGGGTGAATGTGCGCCTCTGGCGCGCAGAGGGGCGGAACGCCCCTATCTGTTTTCCTGCCCCTATCTGTTCTCCTGATAAAACCGCAGCACGGCCAGCCGGATGGCAGAGGCCAGCCCCACATCCTCGTCGCGGCCCACGTCGATTTCTGCCGCCAGCTCGTTCAGGCCCATCCCGCGGGCCGTGGCCAGTGCGCGGAAGCCGTTCCAGAACGGCTCTTCCAGCGAAACGCTGGTGCGATGCCCGCGCAGCGTCAGCGAATGTTTGGCAGGGCGGGCAGACATGGCGGAACCTCGGGGCTGGCGGCAAATCTTTTTGAAAAGATTTGCAAATTTCTTGCAAGAAATTTGCCTGCAACCACCGGTCTAAGGCAAGAGCCGCACGGGTTCGGCATTGCAGAAGATCACGAATTGCCCGGCATTTTCGACCACACGAAAGCCGCGGCGGCGGATTTCCCACAGGAAACGGTCACGCCCCACAAGCCGATCCACATCGGCGACGCTGCGGCGCAGGATGCCGCCTTCGGCAGCGGCGCGGGCAGAAAACAGCTGGATCAACCAGCGATCCGGGGGCAGGCAGGCGGGAACGGGCATGGCGCACCTCCGCCCGCATCCTGGCCCAACCGGGTTAAGCGTGGGTTAATCCGCGTCGTTCTCGCGCTGCTTGCCATCCAGTTCGGCACGGGCGCGGGCGGCATCTGCCGCCTCGCGCGCCTTCTGTTCCTTGGTCCGGCCGAATTTCACCGCATTGGCATCGGCCCGGGCGCGCGCCTCGACGCGCGCCTTGTCCTTGCGGAAGCGGTTCAGATTGACCGGCTCGGCCATGGTTCAGCCTTTCGGGCTGATCATGTCTTCCGGGCGCACCACGCGATCGAAGGTTTCTTCGTCCACATAGCCCAGCGCGATCGCCTCTTCCTTCAGGGTCGTGCCGTTCTTGTGGGCGGTCTTCGCCACTTTGGTGGCCGCGTCATAGCCGATGGTCGGGGCCAGTGCCGTCACCAGCATCAGCGATTCCTTCATCAGCTTGTCGATGCGGCCCACATTGGCCTGGGTGCCCACCACCATGTTATCGGTGAAAGACCCAGCCGCATCGCCCAGAAGCTGCATGCTCTGCAGCACGTTATAGGACATCATCGGGTTGTAGACGTTCAGTTCGAAATGCCCCTGCGAACCGGCAAAGCCGATGGCCGCATCATTGCCCATGACATGGGCGCAGACCATGGTGAGCGCTTCGGCCTGGGTCGGGTTCACCTTGCCCGGCATGATGCTGCTGCCCGGTTCGTTTTCCGGCAGGATCAGCTCGCCCAGACCGGAGCGCGGGCCAGAGCCCAACAGCCGCATGTCGTTGGCGATCTTGAACAGCGATGCCGCCACGGTTTTCAGCGCGCCCGAGAACATCACCATGGCGTCATGCGCCGCCAGAGCCTCGAACTTGTTCGGCGCCGTGACGAAGGGCAGGCCGGTGATATCGGCGATCTGTGCCGCCACACGGGTATCCCAGCCAACGCGGGTGTTCAGCCCGGTGCCGACGGCCGTGCCGCCCTGTGCCAGTTCATAGATGTCGGGCAGGCACATCTTGACCCGCGCAATGCCCTTTTCCACCTGCTTGGCGTAGCCGCCGAATTCCTGGCCCAGCGTGAGCGGCGTGGCATCCTGGGTATGGGTGCGGCCGATCTTGATGATGTCCTTGAATTCTTCGGATTTCGCGGCAAGGGCTGCATGCAGCTTTTCCAGCCCCGGGATCAGCACATCCCGCGCCATCATGCCAATTGCCACGTGCATCGCCGTGGGGAAGGTATCATTCGACGACTGGCCCATGTTCACATGGTCATTCGGATGCACCGGCTTCTTGGAGCCCATGACACCGCCCAGCATTTCGATCGCGCGGTTCGAGATCACCTCGTTGGCGTTCATGTTCGACTGGGTGCCCGATCCGGTCTGCCAGACCACCAGCGGGAAGTTGTCGTCGAACTTGCCCTCGATCACCTCGGTGGCGGCGGCGGCGATGGCATTGCCCAGCTCCGGCGCAATATCGCCCTGCGCGATGTTCACTAGCGCGCAGGCCTTCTTGATCACGCCCAGGGCGCGCACGATGGCGACGGGCTGTTTTTCCCAGCCGATGGGGAAATTGATGATGGAACGCTGTGTCTGCGCCCCCCAGTATTTGTCGGCAGGGACGTCAAGCGGGCCAAAGCTGTCTGTCTCGATGCGGGTGGCGGTCATGTGCAAGCCTCCATGAAAAGTCACGCCCCTTCTAGGAAGACGAGGCGTGAAAATCAATCAGCATACGGCGGTATACCGTTGTCTACTTGCGGAATTTGTCGAGGCTGACGACTTCGGCGGCATGAGGGCGGGCAGCGGCTTCGGGCGCATCATCGCCTTCGACCTCTTCTTCCTCGTCCTCTTCTTCGTCGTCTTCGTCATCATGGGTTTCGAACCGCAGCCCGAATTCCACCGACGGGTCCACGAAGGTGCGCACAGCGTCGAAGGGGATCACCAGAGGTTCCGGCGAATTGCCGAAGTTCAGGGTGATCGAAAAGCCTTCGTCTGTGACTTCGAGGTTTTCGAACCAGTGCTGGATCACCACCGTCATCTCTTCGGGATAGCGGCTGTGCAGCCAATCCGCGATGGCGACGCCGGGGTGCTGGGTGTCGAAGGTGATGAAGAAATGGTGGTTTCCGGGCAGGCCGTTATCCGCCACATCCTTGAGGACGGATTGAATGAGCCCACGCATCGCGCGGTGCATCAGATTGCCATATTCGATCGAGCGCGCCATTCCGAACCCCTTCCTTTTGAGGTCACCATAGGCGCGGGGGCGTTGGATGGGAAGAGGGGTTTGGCGCCCTCTTCCCGGCTGCGTCACAGCACGCGGTCCAGTGCGGCGATCAGCGCCGTCACCTCTTGCGGATGGGTGTAATGCACGAAGCTGAGCCGCAGCACCCCAAGGCCGGTATCCACCCCCATGGCCTGCAGCGGGCGCACGGCGTAGAAATCGCCGCCCCCCGCCATGNNCTTGATGCCGAGTGGTGCCAGCGCGGTGGCCACCGGAAGCGCCGGGCGATCCAGCGCCACGGCGACCGTGGGCGCCCGGCCTGCGGCGGCGCGCGGGCCGATCAGCCGCAGGTCGTTGCGGGCGGCCAGATAATCCAGCAGCGGCTGCAACAGCCGGGTTTCGTGATCGCGCATCAGATCATGCACCGCCGCGTTGCGGGCCAGCGGCGTGGCCGGGGTGGCGCCGAAGTGATGGGCGTAAAGTGTATCCAGATAATCGGCCATGCCCGCACAGGCCGCGACCTGCGCATGATCCGGCCCGGCCGGGGTGAAGCGTTTGTAAAGCGTGTCACCGTTGAAGAAATGCGCCTGATTGGGCAGGGTATCGCCAAATTTGCGGCGGATCACCATGATGCCCTGGTGCGGGCCATAGGTCTTGTAGGCCGAGAACAGATAGACATCCGCCCCCAGGGCCGGCATGTCGGGAAAGCCGTGCGGCGCATAGCTGACGCCATCGACGCAGGTGAAGGCCCCCGCCGCCTTTGCCATGGCGCAGATTTCCGCCACCGGGTTGATTTCGGCCACCACATTGGAACAATGCGGAAAACACACCAGCTTTACCTTGCCGTCTTCCAGCAGCAGTGCCAGATCGGCGGGATCCAGATGCCCGGTATCGGGGTCGATCTGCCATTCGCGCACCTCGACCCCTTCATCGGCCAGACGGCGCCAGACGCCGCTGTTGGCCTCGTGATCCTGATTGGTGACGACGATGGCGGCCTGTTTGCCACGCAGCCACTGGCGCACCGCATTGGCCAGCACATAGGTATTGGCACTGGTGGAGGGGCCGAAAGACAGCTCGTCACGGTCCACACCCATCAGCGCCGACAGGCGGGCGCGGGCCTCGTCCATTTCGGCGCCGCCCAGCTGGCTGGCCTCGTAGGGCGCATAGGGCTGCACCTTGCGGTCATGGTAAAACCGGGTGAGCCGGTCGATCACCGGCTTTGCCGTGTAAGAGCCGCCTGCGTTTTCAAAGAAGGCCTGCCCCTGCAGTGCGACCGAGGCAAAGGCCGGAAACTGGCGGCGGACGAAATCGGTATCAAGGGCGGGCATCGCGGCAAACCTCCGGGCGACGGGCTGTGTCGGTTGCGGCGATCCTGCCCCGGCCATGGCCATGGCGCAAGGCCGGGCACGCAGCCCTTGCCGAAGTTTCGGGCAATTGCTGAACCTTTCCGCAGATTTGGCCGGAATGACGGAATTTTTTCTTGAGCCTTCCCCCGGCTGTCGCTTAGCCTCATCCGGCAAATGGCGGCCAGGATGCCAGGCCCGCCCGGACCCAACTCCGAGGAGCAACATGTCGATCCGCTTTCCCCTTCTGACCAGCGTTGCGCTGGCCTTCGCCCTTCCCGCCCATGCCGCCGACCCGGAACTGACCATTCTGGACTGGGCGGGCTGGGATATCGCGGGCGTGCTGGGCGGCTATGTCGCCAAGAACGGCGATACCCCGACCTATTCCTTCTTTGCGGATGATGACGAGGCGTTCCAGAAGGCCTCTTCGGGGTTCCGGGCCGATATCGGCCACCCCTGCGCCGCTTCGGTGAACCGTTACCGCGAAGCCGATCTGATCGAGCCGTGGGATACCACCAAGATCCCGGAATTTGCCAATATCGCGCCCCGGATGCTGAATTCGCCGATCTTCAAGGATGATGCGGGCGTCTGGTTCATCCCGACCGATTACGCCTATACCGCCACCGCCTATAACACCAAGGAAGTGCCCGCCGCCGATGTGGCGACGGTGCAGGTCTTTGCCGATCCGAAATATGCAGGCCGCATCTCGCTGCCCGATTCGACGGATGATGTGTGGTCGCTGGCCTTCCTGGCCACCGGCGTCACCAGCTGGGAAAATGTGACGGATGACCAGTTCAAGGCGGCTGCCGACTGGCTGCGCAGCGTGCATCCGAATGTGCGCGCCTATTGGTCGGACCCGGCAGAGATGTCGCAGCTGATGGCGACAGGCGAGGTTCTGGTGGCCTGGTCGTGGAATGACGGTGTGGCGCTGCTGCAGGATGAAGGCTTCCCCGTCGGATTTGAACGGGCGCCGACTGAAGGGGCCGCGACCTGGTTCTGCGGCTATGTGAACTTCAAGGACGGCCCCGGCAAGGAAGACAAGGCCTATGATTTCATCAACAGCCTGCTGGCGCCGGAATCGGCCCAGGGCCTGCTGGATGGTCTGGGTTATGCCCTGTCGAACGACGCGGCCATGGCCACTGTTCCGGAAGACGCGCTGAAGGCCCGTTTCGTGGACCCGGTGACCACCACGCTGTTCGCGCAGACCCCGGTGAGCCAGGACTTCCGCAACAAGATGATCGAGGAATTCGAAGCGATCAAGGCAGGCTTCTGATCCCCCTGCCCCTTTGACCCTGCAAGGCCCGAACCCATGGTTCGGGCCTTTTGCATGACGGCATGCAGGAGAAAGCGCCCCAGTGGGGTGCGGACGGATGCGGGTAAAAGGGGGGAAAGTGCAGGTCTCTATCCGAAACGGGAATTTCCGTTTCAGATCAATCACCTGCGCTTTTCAATGACTGCGGACCAAACCAAAAACATAGCAAGAACAAAGAAGGTTCTTGTAAAGCCCGTTCGGGCGGTACTTCCGACTGCCTGAACGCCCGCCCGGAAATGGAAAACCCCGGCGCGCTGGCGGGCGCGACCGGGGCCAATGTCGATGTCGAGAAACATCTGGCGGCAGAATACAGGCATCGCCGCGCCTGGGCAATGGCCCTGCGGCAGGCGATTCGAGAATGCGACCCGCTGGACGCCGCGCTGATCCTGTCCGACGAACTGGAACGCCTGCGGCAAGGCGCGCCCATCCCGCCGCTGATGAACGCCATGGAGGAAGCACGCGACTGGGCGGCATGGGCCACCCCGTTCGAGGTGAAGGCTTATTGCCTCGCCTGCTTTCAGGCCATGCCCCCCAAGGATCAAGCCGGGTTCCTCGCCTATGTGACGGGGAGGGCTGCGGCATGAAAGAACGCTGCGCCGAAGAATGCCTGTTCCACTGGTCTGCCGTGGTGAAAGCCGCCGGTTCTGGATGGGATCAACAGTTCGCTGCCGAAATCGCCAAGAAGGCTGAAAAGCCTTGGTGGCGACCCACGGGCAAGCAACTGGTCATCATGCGCCGCATGACGGATGCCCTGTTCTATGGGGATAGCGCCAGCCTGATCGAGGTGGAGCGCCCTGCGCCCGCCAATGCCCACACCGGCAAGGGAGGGCACCGCGCAGCCTGACCGCGTGAACCTGTGTTGATTGGACGGTTCAGACGGTGGCGTTCAACACAGATACGGCCTGCCACGGGGCGATCCCATAGGCCAACCGCAGCCCGAAAGCTCGAAGCGGGGGATCAGGTGCCCGACCCGGCGCCTTTAAGTAGCGAGCAAGCCCGAGGCGGGGTCATACGACCTCGGGCGCCCTAAGCGGTGGACCGGCTCCGTTGAGCAGGACTTAGACGCTGACGGGATAGGGACCAACTCGGGCATTCTTGCCCGGGCTGGTCTCCCTATGCCCGTCACAATGAACNNAACTCACCATTGAGCAGAGACAGAGGAGTTAGGAGATGCAGGTGACAATTGAGGAAATCGAAGCGGCAAAGACAGAGCAAGGTGGCTGGACACGCGAGACGCTTGCAGCTTGGGGCGTGAAGTGGCCACCGCCCAAAGGTTGGAAAAAGGCGCTGCTGAAAGGCGAACAGTGATGGCACATTGGCCTTACAACACGTCGAAATGGGCGCGGCTGCGCGAAGCCAAGCTCGCGGAAACCCCGCTCTGCGAAATCTGCACCCGGCGCGGGCTGATCGTGGATGCCGTGGCCGTCGATCACTTCCAGCCGGTCAGGCAAGGCGGATCGCCCTTCCCTGCCCTGTCGGGCCTGCTGTCGCTCTGCCTGTCTTGCCATAACGAGAAGACCGCCAGCTTCGACCGGCCCGGCGGCCAGACCTTCCGCCGTCGCTTCAAGGGCTTCGATGCCGAGGGCAACCCGATTGACCCATTCGACGATTGGCACCGCAAGGCCGGGGGGCGGTCAAAGGACGGGGAAGCCGGGCCACGGACCGATACCCCAAGACGGGCGCAGACTTAATTACAACCAGCCGAAACAAGAGGTTAGCAGATATGGGCCAGCGTGGGATCGGGGCGAGACCGAAGCATTTGCAGGTGGTGGAAACCCTGCAACGCGATATGTTCGCACCCGGGGAACTTGAGCAAATTCAGAAGGCAGCCCCGTGGGATGCCCCCGGCCTGAGCCGCGTTGACCGCGTGGTGNNGCGCCCGGTGCGCACTGCGGTTCTGTCCATGCCCCGCAAGAACGGCAAGACGCAGCTGGTGGCGGGCCTTGCCCTGTGCCACCTGCTTGGCCCCGAGGCCGAACAGCGCGGCGAAATCTATGCTGCCGCGAACGACCGCTTCCAGTCGGGCAAGACCTTCAATGAAATCGTCGCCATCCTGGACGAACTGCCCGATCTGGAAGGCCGCGTGAACGTGACCAAGTTCCGCAAGGAAATCCAGGTGCTGGCAGGCCCCGGCAAGGGGTCGATCTTCGCTGCCCTGTCTGCCGATGCGGCGGGCAAGCACGGGCTTTCGCCGTCCTTCATCGTCTATGACGAACTCGGGCAGGCCCCCAAGCGCGACCTTTACGAAGCCCTTGATACCGCCATGGGCGCCCGCGACAATCCGCTGATGGTGGTGATCTCCACCCAGGCTGCCGACGATCACGCCATCATGTCGGAACTGGTGGATTACGGCCAGCGCCTGAACGCGGGCGAGATGGAGGACCCGGCCTTTCACCTGACCTTCTACGGCGCCACCGATCAGGATGACCCGTGGCACCCCGACACCTGGGCGAAGGCCAACCCCGCCCTGGGCGACTTCCGCAGCCTGTCGGACGTGCAGCGCCAGGCGGCGCAGGCGCAGCGGATGCCAAGCGCCGAACACAGCTTCCGCAACCTGATCCTGAACCAGCGGGTCAGCGCCCATGTGCGCTTCATCGCCAAGGCGGAATGGGACATGAACAGCACAGCCCCCCGCGCCGATCTGCGCGGCCGCCCCTGCTTTGCCGGGCTGGACCTGTCAGCCAGCCGCGACCTGACGGCCTTTGTGCTGGTCTTTCCCGATGACGCAGGCGGGTTCGATGTGCTGCCGCGCTTCTACCTGCCCGAAGCGGGCCTGCGCGAAAAGGCCGAAGCCGACCGGGTGCCCTATGACGTCTGGGCGCGGCAAGGGCACCTGACGGCCATTCCCGGCGCGGTGGTCGATCCGTCTTTCGTGGCGCAGGATATTGCCGAGGCGGCGGCGGAATACGATCTGCAAGGGCTGGCCTATGACCGCTGGCGCATCGAGGATCTGAAACGCGAGCTGGCGAATATCGGCGCCGAGCTGCCGCTGCGCGAATTCGGCCAGGGCTTCCGCGACATGGCCCCGGCCATCGACACGCTGGAACGGCTGGTGGCCGAAGGCAAGCTGCGCCATGGCGGCAACCCGATCCTGACCATGTGCGCCAGCAATGCAGTTATTGAACGGGACGCGGCGGGGAACCGCAAGCTGGCCAAGCATAAGAGCACGGGCCGGATTGACGGCATGGTGGCGCTGGCTATGGCGCTGGCGGCGTCTGGGAAGATGACGGAGGATCAGCTTCCGGCGTGTCTGGCGGAGTTGATCGGGTGAAGTTAGACCTTTGTGCAAGTATTGAAGAATGACGCAAGCACGTCCTTATGTTCGAGATTTCCAAAGTATGCCGACGACATGTCACTTGGATCAAAAGCCACTACCAAATCTTCCGTTGCGCTCAAATCTTGCGAGAGATGCCTGACAAGTGCCTGAGTTGATTTGTCGGAAATTGTCAGTGCGAAGGACGTAGTTTCCTCCCAGTATCCGCTTTTTGAATACAACTTTTCCATAAAGCTAGAATACCGTTCAATGTAGGTTTTTCCGTTAACTGTCTTAGCGGAAATACGAAAGGTTACTGCATAAGTTGCCATTTTTGTTCCCTCAATGTTCTTGGGGATCTTTGCCCAATCAATCCGATTCGGTCAAGAGCTACCCTTTTTAAGCCTCACACCCACACCGCCACCATTCTCGGGGAGAAACTCAACACCCGCAGTCGCGAGAGCGGACCGCAACGCTTCAACCGTCGAAACCTTTGCATCGGCACCAGTCTCAATACGCTTGATCGTGGGCAAGGATACTCCAGACGCTTCTGCCAGTTCGGCTTGTGTCATCCCGATCAGTGCCCGTGCTGCTCGTATCTGTCCAGCCGTCATTGATACTCCTAGCATCACAAGAGATACCAAAAGGATTGACAAGCCTTCTGGTATCTCTTTTTATACCAGAAGGATCAAACCTGACAACGGAGCCTGTCATGCCGAACCCTGTTCCGGCAGCCGCTATCGGCTTGCCTTCTGCTCGCCTGCACGAAATCCACGATTGCCTTGCCCTGGCGCTGGACGCGACCGAAAGCCCGGATGGCTACCCGCAGCCCCTGCGCGAAGCCCGCAGTTACATGCGCGCCGCCCTGCGCCAAACCGAACGCCTGATGGGGGATCGCGCATGAACCGCCGCCTGATCCTCGCCGCGCCCGGCCTGCTGGCCGCCCCGCTGATCGCCCGCGCCAGCCATGCCGATGCCGAGTTCCTGCACCATTACCGCGCATGGGGGCAGGCGAAGCGCGACTGGTATAGCCTGTGCGATGCGCCCGGCCATGAATATTGGGATACGCCGGAATGTCAGGATGCCAACCGCCGGGAATATGCCGCCTTTGACGCCATGATGGCGATCCGCGCCAGAACTATGGATGGCATCGCCGCGCTGGCGCATGTGATCTGGGATGCCTCGGGACCGGCGTTCAGCCGCAACTGGCCGGGCTATGACGAAGAAGCCAACTGCCCGGAAAACCAGCCGAAGATCGCCCTCTGGCAGTCCGCCACCGGGCGCGACGATCACCCGCCGCTGTTCCGCGAGAAGTGATCGGGCCTTGATACATTCGTTTGACCTTCTGTCCGCAGGCCGATATAGTGTCTTAAGACCATATGGAGGCAATCATGACGGTCAGGAAAGACAAGTTCACCAGCGGCCAGGTGGCAGACATCACCGGCGTTACCATCAACGACATTCAGAACTGGTGCAAACGCGGCTACATCATGGGCGAAGCCGTGCCCGAGGGCGGCGGATCGCAGGGGCGGCACCGGAAATTCAGCTTCGAAGCGCTGCTGGTCATCGCCTTTGTCAAGGCGCTGATCGACGCCGGGATGCGCGATCTGGTGGGGGCGTTCCGCGCCGCCTCGCAATTCGCCTATGCCACCAACACCGCGCAGCGGCTGCCCGGCCTGCCCTTCGGCCAGCAGGGCAGCCGCACACTGATTGTGGCCGGTTCCGACTGGTCGCGCGCAATCGCAGTGCGCCCCGGCGAAAGCGCCTTCGACCTGTTTCTGGCCCTGTCGGGCGAGGATGAGGGCAAGCGCCAGATCGGCGGCGTATGGATCGACGCCACGGCGGTGTTCGAAAAGACCGTGCGCCGGATCGGCGGCGATCCCGAAGCGGAAATGCTCCGGGCCTATGGCCCGCGCTGATTTTACCGGGCTGGAACGGCCAAAGTCGCCAAACCTCACCGCTCCAGCCTTCGACCCTCAACCCTTTTGGAGAATCAAGGATGAGTTCCCTTAACACGCTGCGCGAAACCCGCGCAGCCCGCATTGCGGAAATGCGCGGCCTGACCAATGCCGCCCAAGCCGCAAACCGCGACATGGACGAGGGCGAGCGCAATCGGTTCGACACCCTCGAAACCGAAGTGCGCAGCCTGTCCAACAGGATTAGCGACGCCGAGAGGCTGGCAGAGTTCGAACGGTTCGAGGCCCAGGGCGAGCCGGTGGGCGGTGCCGAAATGCGGCGTGAACTGCGCAGCTATTCGTTTGCCAAAGCCGTTGCAGAGAGCATGGCGGGCCGCCTGACCGGGCTGGAAGCCGAATGCCATGCCGAACTGTCGCGCGGGCGCGAAGCGCGCGGGGTGATGATTCCCGCCGAAGTGCTGTTCGAGGCCCGCGCCCTGACCACCACGGCGCCGGTGGGCGTTCCGGGGGGGAATCTGGTGGGCACCGATCTGGCGCCGATCACCGACCGCCGCCGCCCCGGCCTGAAAATCGAGGCCATGGGCGCCACGGTGCTGCGCGGCCTGACCGGCAATCTGGATCTGCCGCGCCTGGCGCAATCGGGTTCGGCGCACTGGATTGCGGAACACACGACCAGCACCCGGTCCGATGCCGGTTTCTCGAAAACCAGCATGGGGCCGAAGACGGTTGCGGCGGAATATGAGATCAGCCGGCGTATGCTGCTGCAATCCCAGGCCGCGCTGGAACCGCTCCTGCGCGCCGATCTGGCCTTCCTGCTGTCGCAGCGTATGGATGCAGCCGCAATCATGGGCGGCGGTGCCAACGAGCCGGCGGGCATCCTGTCCAGTGACGATGTGGTTCAGCTGGCGAATGCTGCCCTGTCGTCGGACCTCACTTCGGATCTAATTTCGGCGTTGGAATTGGACGATGTGACCGGCACCACGGCCTTTCTGACCAACCCGCGNNACCCGCGGGTGATGAACGCGGCGCGGAAACTGAAAGATACGGACGCGCATATCTACACCCAGGCTGAACTGTTCCACAATCAGCGCGTTGAAGCCACCAATCAGGTGCCATTCACCACGGCTGCCGTGGCTGACCCCGCTACCGCAGCCAAATACCCGCTGATCTATGGCGAATGGGCAAGCCTGTATCTGGGCTATTGGTCTGGCATCGACATTCTGGTGAACCCCTATCATTCCGATGTGGCTTCCAGAGGCGGTGCCCTGCTTCATGCCTTCCTCGACTGCGATGTGGTGGTGCGGCACCCCGAGGGCTTCGCCTGGGCGGAGATCGACTAAGCCATGGACCGGCGGATTGATCTCACGNNTGTTACGACATGGCAGCAGACGCCGACCTGAACCCGAAGGCTTCGGACGAAGGGTTCTATGACGACCTGCTGATGGCCGAGGCGAAAGCCGCGCTGGATCATCTTGCCTCGATCGGCGTGGCGATCGATTCCGCCGAACTCCCCGCCCCGTTGCAGCAGGCCGTCTTCCTTCTGGTCGCGCATCTTTTCCAGTCCCGCAAATCGGGCGCGGGCGAGGAAGCGCGGCTGCCTGCTTCGTTCTATCGCCTGATTGCGCCCTACCGGGAGATTGCCCTGTGAAACACGAACACCGCGCAATGGCAGCAGAGTTGCGCACCAAGGGCCGCAAGCTGGAAGGCTATGCGGCCACCTTCAATACCGAAGCCCGGATTTCCGGTGCTTTTACCGAAGTCATCGCCCCCGGCGCCTTCGCAGGTTCCCTGCGGGCCGGGGCCGATATTCTGGCGCTGGCCGATCATGACCCGACCCGCGTTCTGGGCCGCACCATGTCCAAGACCCTGCGCCTGGCCGAAGACAGCCGGGGGCTGGCCTTTGAAATCGACCTGCCCGACACCCAGGCAGGCCGCGACGTGCTGGCACTGGCCGAACGCGGCGATCTGGGCGGCATGTCCTTCGGCTTCACCGCGACCGACGAACGCCGCGACGGTGACCGGCGTATCTTGCGCGCGGTGGATCTGTTCGAGGTGTCGGTGGTGTCGGCATGGCCCGCCTATCCCGAAACGACGGTTCAAGCCCGCTGGAAGCCTGTCGGCCATATCGCCCTGGCACATGCCCAACGGGTGATCCGCATCATGGAGGCGCAGCAATGGGCTTCCTGAACCGCCTGATGGGCCGCGAGACCCGCAGCACCGTGCCGACCTCCGATCCCTACTTGGCCGAGTTCTTCGGCCAGAACGGCAGCGGGCTGGCCCATGTGGACCCGGCCCGCGCATCGGGGCTGGCCGTGGCGCATCGCTGCGTTACGCTGGTGGCCGAGTTGATGGCCAGCGTCCCGCTGTTTGTCTACCGCCAGGGCGAGCGCGGCAGCCGGGATCGGGCCTCCGATCATCCGGCCTATTCCGTTCTGCACGATTCCCCGAACGGCCAGATGACCGCTTTCGAATTCCGCGAGGCGATGATTGCCAATGTGCTGGTGCATGGCAACGCCTATGCCGAAGTCGAACGCGACGGGCGCGGCCAGGTCATCGGCCTGCACCTGATCGACCCGCGCGCCGTGGCGGTGGAGAGGCTGCGCACCTCCGGGCGGCTGCGCTATACCGTGACCGGGGCACCGGGCCGGGTGCTGCTGCAAGGCGAGGTTCTGCATGTGCGCTACCGGCTGGCGCCCAATGGCATCATGGGTCTGTCACCCATCCAGATCGCCCGCGAGACCTTCGGCCTTGCCCTGTCGCAACAGGATGCCGCCGCCAAGCAGGCCGCCAAGGGCTTTCGCCCCGAGGGCGCGGTGGTCTTCGCGCAGTCGATCAACCCGAGCCAGAAAGTCGATGTGCTGGACAAGCTGCGCCAGAAGATCGAACGCAATGACAGCACCTCGGGCATTCTGGTTCT
The DNA here is from genome assembly GCA_003509785.1 of Gemmobacter sp. Lineage (GTDB taxonomy): Bacteria > Pseudomonadota > Alphaproteobacteria > Rhodobacterales > Rhodobacteraceae > Gemmobacter. Next base: position 4,574 of record DOMY01000035.1, on the reverse strand, counting down.
GGATGGCGGCGCCGACTGGAAGCCCTTCGCCTTCAGTTCCAAGGATTCGGAATTTCTGGAAAGCCGCAAGCTGACCGCGCTGGACGTGTGCCGCGTCTTCGGTGTGCCGCCTTCGGCTGCGGGCATCACCGACAATGCGACCTATTCCAACATCGGGGAGGAAAGCCGCGCGCTGGTGCAACGCTGCCTCGCACCGATGGCCAAGCGGATCGAACAGGCCATGAACATGGCCCTGCTGACCCCCGAAGCCCGCCGCACGTTCTTTATCGAACACGATCTGGCGGGCCTGCTGCGCGGCGATCTGGGCGCCCGCTACGCCGCTTACCGGATCGGCAGGGATGGCGGATGGCTGAGCCCGAACGAAATCCGAAAGCTGGAAAACATGCCTGAAATCGACGGCGGCGACGAATACCTGTCACCCCTGAATATGACCGCTCTTGGCAAGGAGGGAACCGAAGAATGAGGAAACAACGCGAAATCTACGGCGACCGCCCGCCTTCCTTTGTCGCCAAATCCACCCTGGCGGCCGAACTGGACGTAAGCGAAGCGACGGTAGACAACTGGGTAGAGCGGGGCATCCTGCCGCAGCCGATCCGCTGCGGCACAACCCCGCGCTGGTCCTGGGCGGAAGTGCAGGCGGCCATGTCGCAGAAGGCACAGGCAGAGACTGACCCCTTCATGGCGGGTGNNAATAATGTCCGTTAAGATTTCCCTGCCGCCCGGCGTTCATCGCGTCATCTCGGGCGGCCGGGAGTATTTCTATTACCAGAAGGGGCGTGGCACCCCACATGCCGGGGACCGGATCAAGCTGCCGAACAATCCCCAGACGCCGGAATTCTGGTTTGCGGTGCGCCAAGCGCAGGGCATCGTCGGCCCGATCCCGACCGATACCATAAGCGCACTAATTGATGCCTATATCGTTGCTTGGCCCGCCCTGCCCCGCAAGCTGGCCCCTTCGACGCAGGATCACTACCGGCGCCACCTGGAGGTGGTCCGCGAGGTATGGGGCAACCTGCCGACAGATCACCTGCGCCCGTCGCATGTCCAGGCGCTGATCGAGAAGATCGGGGCGACGAAACCCGGCCGGGCAAACAATGTGCTGGACGCGATGAAAGCCATGTTCAGCTGGGCCACCGGCCCGCGCGAGCTGGTGGGCCGCGATCCGACCCATGGGGTTCGCCGGTTCGAAGCTGGGGCGGGTCACAAGCCCTGGACGCCCGCGCAACTGAAATTCGCAGACGAGACCCTGACCGGGCCGCTGCGCCGCGCTTATGTCCTGGCCCGCTACACTGGCCAGCGCGTGAGCGATCTTGTGCGCCTCGGGCCGACCGATATTGACGAAGGCGGGTTCAGCCTGCCGCAGAAGAAAACCGGCTTCCAGCCTTGGTGCCCGATCTTCCCAGAACTGGAAGCCGAAATGGCGAACTGGGAGAAGCGCCCCGGCCCCTATCTGATTCAGGAAACAGGCAAGGGCGCAGGCAAGCCGTTCAGCACCAACCAGCTTTGGAAGGAACTGGACAAGGCGCGGGAGAAGCATCCCGAACTTGAAGGCGCGGTTTGGCATGGCCTGCGGGCAAATGCAGTCATCCGGCTGCGGCAGGCCAATTACACCGGGCAGCAGATTTCCGACATGGTGGGAATGTCCATCGAGATGATCGAACGCTACTGCCGCCACGCCGACCGCAAGGCAGGAGGGCAAGCCGTGCTGCGTGAGATGAAAGAACGCAACAAGACCAAAGCTGTAAAACTTTGAAAAATTGTAAAGCGGAATCCGAGGAAAATCAGATGCTTATGGGTGAGAAAGTAAAGTGCAGGTTTCTGTTGCCAGGTACCTGCGAACCCCGCCTTATACGGCTAAGCATAAGGGCTTTAGTTTCGGTACCCGAACTGCTTACGCAGCAAGAGCGACCGGAGCACGGTTGTCATTGGCAACTGTACGTTTTGCACCGATAACGGTGGTAGCTCACCGAGACAAAGAACAGCCCGTTCACCGTCTGTCGATCCTATTTCGCCCCCATAGGCCCCCAATGAGGGAGTTTTGGTGGAGGCGTCGGCTTCGCAGCCGAGTCCAGTCCAACTAGTAAGACAGTCGTTTATGTCCATAGCTCCGAAGAGCAGGATACAGGTAGGAGCGATGCCCGCCGCTGTCAAGATCGCAGGCGCAGGCGGCAGGGGGCGCAGGGTGGCAACAGGAGCGGGAAACATGCGGTGGGGGTGCGACAAATCTTTAACATGCACTTGCATGTAATAGGGTGGCGCAGTAACCCAAGGCGGAATCGCGCAGCCACGGATCGACCTCAGCCACGCCGTTTTTCTGGAGAAGTCAGATGATCCGATTGAACCACCCCCCGCGGCGGGGGCTTTCCCTGAACGGACTGCTGCTGTCCGGTGTGGCCGGGCTTGCGCTTTGCGCGGCCACGGCCTCAGCGGCGCAGGAAATCAGCCTTGATCCGATCATCGTGGAACAGGCCGATGAACAATCCGGCGCGGCGGACCGGGCAACGACGCAATATGTGTCGCAGGCAGAGCTGGAACGCGCGCGGACCGGCAATCTGAAAGACCTGTTCTCTGGCATCGCCTCGGTTGCAGTAGGCGGCGCGGTGCCGGTGGCGCAGAAGATCTTCGTCAACGGGGTGGATATGCTCAATCTGGCGGTGACGCTGGATGGGGTGGCGCAGAACAACCGCGCCTTTCACCATGTCAGCGCCAATGCCATCGACCCCGGCCTGCTGAAGGCGGCGCGGGCCGATGCGGGCGCGGCCCCGGCGGATGCGGGGCCCCATGCCATCGCCGGGTCTGTGGTGTTCGAAACCGTTGATGCCGCAGATATTCTGGCGGAAGATGCGGTCTTCGGCGGTGATCTGCGGCTGGCCTATGNNCCCGCGCCCTGACGCTGGCCACGCGGCACGCCGGGTTCGAGGCACTGGCCTATGCCAAATCGGCCACCGGATCGGATTACACGACAGGCGGCGGCGAAACCATCGCGGGCACGGCGGCGGATCTGCAAAGCGGGCTGCTGAAGCTGGCCTATGAGGCGCCGGAGGGCCACAGGTTCGAACTGTCGGGCATGGTGCTGGCCGATGATGCGCTGCGCCGCTATCGCGCCAATATCGGCGAAGTGATCGGCGGCCGCCCGGTGCCGGAACTGCGCCGCTATGATACCGAGCGGCGCAACCTGTCGTTCAGCTATGAAAATACCCAGGCCGAAGGGCTGTGGGATCCCAAGCTGGTGATCGGCCTGTCGGAAAACCTGATCAACATCCCCGACCCCGAGCTTTCGGAGGGCAGATCGCGTTCGGTCAGCGGCACTTTGCAGAACACCTTCCATCTGTCGGAGACCGACACGGTGGAAGCGGGCGTCGATTTCTATGATCGCACCGGCGTTTATGATGATGCCGATGAACATTACCGCGAGGCTGCCAGCAATATCGGCGTCTTTGCCCAGGCCCGGCTGGAACCGCTGGCGGGGCTGAAACTGTCGTTCGGCACCCGCTTCGACTGGCAGGAGTTCGAGGGCGAGGGCGGATTTTCCGACAGCTATGACGGGATGAGCAACAACATGTCGGCCTCTTATGCGCTGACGGACGAGCTGGTGCTGCGGGGCGGCTATTCGCGGGTCTTTGGCGGGCTGTCGATCGAGGACAATTACGAATACTGGCGCAGCCCCGACTGGGATTATGCCGGGCTGAAGGCCGGGGAATCGGAGAACTTCACCCTGGGCGCGGATTTCGACTCCGGCAATCTGCGGCTGGGGGGCGAGGTGTTCCTGACCAAGATGCAGGATGCGCGGTCGTATGATGGCAATTTCGATTTCGAAAGCCGGGGCTTCAATCTGGGGGCCACTTATGGCTGGGAGGGCGGCTTTGCCCGGATGACCTATTCCAACAGCAAGGTGAAGGTGAACGGCACGCTGTCCAGCAGCTATGATGCCGTCGATTTCGGCGCGCCGCTGGGGCAGGTTCTGGCGCTGGAACTACAGCAGGGGATCGGCGACAGCGGCTGGACCCTGGGCGGCAGCCTGGATCTGGCGCTGGATTACGACGATGTGCCCGATACCGCCGAAGAGCCGATCAAGGGGTATGAGGTCATCAGCGTCTTTGCCGAATATGTGCCGCCGACCCGCCCCAACCTGCGGCTGCGCGCCGAGGTGAACAACCTGTTCGACGTGGAATATGCTGATCGTGCCACCTATGGCGCCGATTTCGAAAGCATCGTGCCGCTGATGGAACCGGGGCGCAATGTCACCCTGTCTTTGGTATCGAAGTTCTGAGGTATCAAATTTCTGATGCGTGGCGGGGCCTTCGGGCCCCGCTTTCACATGGTGCCGGTGTCAGGGATAAAGCCGGATCAGCACGCGCGTCAGATCATAGGCCTCTGCCACCGTCAGGCGATGCGCCAGTTCCTGCTGGATGGCCGCCATATAGACCGGCCAGATCTGCTGATGCAGCCCCTGCCCCCGGTCTGTCAAATAGAGCTTCTGCGCCCGCCCGGCGCCTGCCAGTTTCTCGCGCCGCACGAAGCCTGCGGATTCAAGCCGGGCCGCGTGGCGTGACAGGGCGTATTGCGGCATGTAA
>DOMY01000259.1 GCA_003509785.1 Gemmobacter sp. | reverse complement strand
CGCCGCGCCATCCCCGCCGGTCGGCCGAGGTGGCGGCGGTGATCGCGGCCAGCGGGCTGGCCTTCGCCACCCGGTCGAAGGGCGAGGTGCCGGGGCCGGAAACGGCGGTCTATCTGGCCGATACCCTGGGCGAGATGGCGCAATGGTATGGCATGGCCGGGGCCACTGTGGTGGGTGGCACCTTCGGCCCGGCGGGCGGGCATACGCCCTATGAACCGGCGGCGCAGGGATCGGCCCTGCTGCATGGGCCATCGGTGGCCAATTTCGCCGAGGTTTTTGCGGCGCTGGATGCGGCAGGTGCTGCGGTGGCGGTGGCAGATGCCGAAGGGCTGGCGCGGGCGCTGACCGGGCTGGATGCGGCGGCACAGGANNAGGCGCGGCTGGCGCTGGCCGCCACGGCAGCCTTGCAGCCCGAAGACGATGCAGGGGGCGACAAGGCCGCGCTGGTATCGGCGGTGCTGGCGGCGCTGCCTCAGGCCAGGGGATAGCTGGCGATCAGATCATATTTCGGGCCATGCGATTGCGGATAAGAGGCGTAAAGCCCGATCTCTGCCACCGCCCATGGCCCGGCGTGAAAGCCCTGTTCTGCGGCCACGCCGCGTTCCAGCCGGATCGCCTGATCCGGCGGGGGTGGGGCAAAGCGGCCCAGCGTGACATGGGGATGAAAATCCCGCGAGGGCACCGCGATACCGGCCGCCACGGCAATGCGGGCGATCTTGGCCTGCAGGCGGATCAGATCCGGCAGGTCCGGCACGGCGGCGAAGGCCAGGCGCGGCTTGGCCCCGCCAAACAGCCCCAGGCCGCGCAGTTCCAGCGCGAAGGGCGGGAAGGCCAGACGTTCCAGCCCGTCATGCACGGCTTCCAGCCGGTGGTCGGGCTGTTCACCCAGAAAGGCCAGCGTCAGGTGAAAATCCTCTGGTTCGACCCGTCTGGGCAGGGGCAGCAGGAATTGCAGCAGGCGCAGGCGGTTCACCACATCTTCGGGCATGGCAATGGCGACAAAGGCGCGGATCATCGGGTGGCGAGAACCTTTATCCTGTCGCGGATGACCGGGCGCACCGGACCTTCGCGGGGGGCATCGACCAATGTGGTCAAGAGCGCGGGATCTGGCAAGGGCCGCTGTCCGCCATGCCAGTGCAGGCCCTGCAGCACGGCCTGCGCGGCGGGTGGCAGGGTTTCGGGCAAGGGCTGGCCCGACAGCAGGCCCCAGATCGCCGTCCAGCAGCGCCCGACCGACCAGGGATTGTAGCCGCCACCGCCGGTGACGATCAGCCGGGGCGCCAGATCGCGCAGCGCGGCCACCGCGGCCAGATGCGCCCGGTTGGACAGCGACANNACAGCGGGTCTTCCTCCAGCGCATCGGCGCCGCATTGCAGAACGATGGCCTGCGGCGCATGGGCCGCAACCCGGGGCAGGATGAAATCCTGCAGCACCACGGCCATTTCACTGTCATTGAAGCCGCGCGGCACCGGCAGGTTGAAGCCGTTGCCCCCTGCCCGGTCCTGCAGCCCGCCGGTGAAGGGCCAGCGCCCCTCTTCATGCACCGAGATCATCAGGACTTCGGGCTGGCCTGCGAAGGCGGTTTCCACCCCGTCGCTGTGATGGGCGTCAATATCGACATAGGCGATGCGCGTCAGCCCGGCACGGCGCAGGGCCAGGATGCCCAGCACCACATCGTTCAGATAGCAAAAGCCGTTGGCCCGGCCCTTCAGCCCGTGGTGGGTGCCCGCGCCCGGCGCATGGATCACCCCGGCAGGTGCCGCCGCCANNCCGCCGCCAGCACCTCGGCCGCCCAGAGCATGGCGCCCGCGCCGGTGGCGGGCCTGCGGAACATTTCGGGGTACAGCGGGTTCGACAGCGTGCCCAGCCCATAGCGCAGGCGCCAGTCTTCGGGCGCGGGGCGGTTGTCGCGCGCCAGGGCTTCGGCAGCCTCCAGCGCGGCGATGTAGTCGGGATCGTGCCAGAGGGCCAGTGCAGGGGCCTTGGCGCGCGGGCTGGCGCGATACAGCCGGTGCGGCAGCCAGCCCAAGGCGCGCGCCAGATCCATCACCGTGGGAACGCGCGGCACCCGCAGCGGATGCAGCCCGCCATAGGAGGAGCCGCGATAGATTTCAGAGCCGATGAACAGCGGGCCGACCGGGGCTTCGGCGGCTCNNCCACAGGCCGGACCAACGGCACATCAGATCAGCCCAGGGCCGCCTCGATCGCGCCGGTGATCGGGGCAGAAAGCGGTGCTGCCGGTGCCCCCCAGGTGCCCAGCGGCTGTCCGTCACGGCCCAGCAGGATCTTGTTGAAGTTCCAGCCCGGGGTGAAGCCATGGGTTTCGGCCATCCAGCGATAAAAGGGATGGGCCTGCGCACCTTTGACATGGGTGATGCCGGTCATCCTGAGGGTGAGATCAAAGTTCACGGAACAGTATTCCTTGACCTCGGCCGCGCTGGCAAGCTCTTGCCGGAAGTCGTCAGAAGGCACGGCCAGAACGATCAGGCCACGGTCGGCGTAACGATCCTGCAGCTGTTGCAGGCTGTCGAACTGGCCTGCGAAACCACAGAGAGAGGCGGTGTTCACCACCAGAACCGGGCGCCCGCGCCAATCGGCCAGATCGAAACTGCCGCCGNNCCGTCGATGCTGTCGAAGCGAAAGCCGGGCGCCGCTGCCGCCCAAACCGGGGCCAGACCCGTGGCAATCAGGCCGCTTGCCATCAGAAGGGTCACCCCTCCGCCGAGAACCTGCCGCCTTGACCAGCGCATCCCATTCTCCTGCTGCCACACAAACATGCAGTGTTGCAGATAATGCACGTTCCACGCGCGTCAATGCGCTTTGCGCTGGCAATTGCACCCTGAGTTTTGAAATCGGCGCAGATGTCCCTATATCGCAGGTAACAGGTCGCATCCGGGGTGAACCGGGGCGGCATCGGCGTTATACTATCCTTATAGTATCTTTGCGGAATGTGCAGGGTTCGGGACAGAAGGCAGGCAGGCAGGGCATGACGATCGGGGGAGAGGCATATCTGGCATCGCAGGATGCGGGCGATACGCGCACCCAATTCGGGGCCGTCTGCTGGCGCGAAGGCGCGGCAGGGCCAGAGGTCTTGCTGATCACCAGCCGCGATACCGGGCGCTGGGTCATCCCCAAGGGCTGGCCGATCAAGGGGCTGCCGCCCGAAAGCTCTGCCGCGCGCGAGGCCTGGGAAGAGGCAGGGGTCGAAGGCAAGCCCGACCCGCGCTGCATCGGGCTTTATTCCTATGACAAGCTGCTGGACAAGCCGAAGGGGCCGCAAGTGCAGGTGCCCTGCGTGGTTGCGGTTTATGCGCTGAAGGTGAACAAGCTGGCCAACAGCTTTCCCGAGGCGGGGCAGCGGCGGCGCAAGTGGTTCAGCCCGAAAAAGGCCTCTGGCAAGGTGGCCGAACCGGAACTGCGCGATCTGCTGGCCGCGCTGCCTGCACAGCTTGCCAATACCACGGCCAATCAGGGCTGATCTGGTAACGACTTGAATTCCATCGCCGGGCAGGCCATTTCTGCCGGATGGGTTTTTGCTGGGCTTACGGACAGATCCGATGATCCGCTTCACGCTGCACTGCGACCAAGGCCATGATTTCGAAAGCTGGTTCGCCTCTGGCACCGCTTTCGATGATCTGAAGGCGCGTGGGCTGGTGTCTTGTGCCGTTTGCGGCAGCGCGCAGGTGGAAAAGGCGCTGATGGCCCCGGCCGTGGCCACCAAGGCGGCAGAGCCTGCCCGGCCGCTGTCGACCCCGGCCACCCCGGCGGAAGAGGCGCTGGCCGCGCTGCGGCGCGAGATTGAAACCCATTCGGAATATGTCGGCGTGAATTTCGTGACCGAGGCGCGCAAGATCCATGCGGGCAATGCCCCCGAACGGCCGATCTATGGCGAGGCGAAACCCGATGAGGCCCGCAAGCTGATCCAAGATGGTGTGCCGGTGGCCCCGCTGCCGTTCATGCCGGGCCGGAAGGTAAGCTGATGCGGAATCTGCTGGTGACGGGCGCCGGGCGCGGCATCGGGCTTCATCTGGCGCGGGAGGCTGCGGCACAGGGCTGGCAGGTGATCGGCACCACGCGCGGTGCGCCGCCCGAGGAACCGGCGATCCGCTGGGAACGGCTGGACGTGACCGAGCCTGCATCGCAGACGGCGCTTGCGCGGCGGCTGCAGGATGTGGCGCTGGATGCGGTGATCTGCAATGCGGGCGTGTTGCTGGATCAGGGGCAAAGCCTAGAGGATGGCTATCCGCCCGCGATCTGGGACGAGAGTTTTGCGGTGAATGTCACCGGCACATTTCTGACGGTGCAGGCGCTGCTGCCCCATCTGCGCGCGGCGCGGGGGCGGGTGATGATCCTGTCTTCGCAGATGGGATCGACCACGCGGGCGCCGGGCGGCAGCTATGCCTATCGGGCCTCCAAGGCTGCGGTACTGAATCTGGGCCGCAATCTGGCCACCGACCTGCGCGGCGATGGTGTGGCGGTTGGCATCTATCACCCCGGATGGGTGCAGACAGACATGGGCGGCGCGGATGCGGAAATCCCCGCGACCGAGGCCGCGCTTGGCCTGATGCAGCGGCTGCAGGCCTTGTCGCTGGCCACAACCGGCTGTTTCGAAACCTGGGACGGGCGGCCGCACGCTTTCTGACAGGGGCCGCCCTGACCGGCGTTCAGATCTGCTTTTCCGGCAGGTTCACCACCAGGCCATCCAGCGCATCGGTGACCTTGAGCTGGCAGGTCAGACGCGAGCGGACCGGATCGGGCTGCCATGCGAAATCCAGCATGTCTTCTTCCATCGCGTCTTTCTTGGGCAGCTTTTCAACCCAATCCGCCGCGACATAGACATGGCAGGTGGAACAGGCGCAGGCGCCGCCGCAATCGGCCTCGATCCCCGGCACGCCATTGTCGCGCGCCCCCTCCATCACCGTCAGGCCGCTGGCGACCTCGATGACGTGTTGCTTGCCGTTATGCTCCACATAGGTGATTTTTGCCATTTGCCGGGCCTCTTGCATCCATCGCTGCGCAGAGAGATAGGCGATATCCCAAGGCTTTGCCAGTGGTGCTGCAGGGCAGCAGGGCCTTTCGCCGCAGCCGGAATGGCGCTATCTTTGCCCGCGCGGCGATTTGCACCGCATCCCAGAGGCAGAGCAGAAAGCCCGCATGGCAAGATCCTTGGCAATTGCTGCAGTGCTGGTTCTGGCTGGCTGCCAGCCGGGACCGCGGCCCGAAGCCCCCGCAACCGCCGATCTGAAGACGGAAATCCGCCGTGCGGCCACGCCGGATGCCCCACCGCCCGCGGGTGGACCGGGGGAGTGCTGGGCCACGGATGTGACGCCCGCCGTGATCGAGACCGTGTCGGAACAGGTGGTGGTCACCCCGGAACGGCGCGATGCCACGGGCCGGGTGATCAGCCCCGCCAGCTATCGCAGCGATACCCATCAACGCATCGTGCGCGACCGCACGGCCGTGCATTTCCGCACCCCCTGCCCGGCCGAAATGACGCTGGAATTTGTGGCGACGCTGCAGCGGGCGCTGAAGGCGCGGGGCTATTATCTGGCGCCGGTATCGGGCGTGCTGGATGCCCCGACCCGCGACGCGATCCGCCGCTTTCAGGAGCCGCTGGGGCTGGACAGCCCGGTGCTGTCGCTTGCGGCAGCGCGGGCGCTGGGGCTGGTAACCACCGATCTGAAGGATCTGTAAGATGCTCAACGCACGTCAGGCGGAATATGAGGCCGAAGTGCTGCGCCATTGGGCCGGGCAAAGCGATGGTGCGCATGATCTGGGCCATCTGCGCCGGGTCTGGCGCAACTGCCAGCGCATCGCCCGGGCCGAAGGTGGCGCCGATCTGGAGGTGCTGCTGGCCGCGGCCATGTTCCACGATGTGGTGAACCTGCCCAAGGATTCGCCGGATCGCGCAAAGGCGGCGCAGATGTCGGCGCGTGTGGCTGCGGATTATCTGGCAGGCCGCGATTTTCCGGCGGAAAAGATTGCGGCTGTGGCCCATGCCATCGCCGCGCACAGCTTTTCCGGCGGGGTGGCGCCCGAAACACTGGAGGCGAAGATCCTGCAGGATGCCGACCGTCTGGAGGCGCTGGGGGCGCTGGGGCTGGCACGGATGTTCTGTGTGGCAGGCGCCATGGGTGGCGCGCTGTTTGATGCCGAAGATCCGCTTGCCCAGCGTTGCCCGCTGGATGACCGCACCTTTGCGCTGGATCATCTGGAGGTGAAGCTGTTCCCGGTGGCCGACGCGATGCAGACCGCCGAGGGCCGCCTGCTGGCGGAGGAGGGCGCCGAATGGATGCAGGCCTTCCGTAGCCGGTTGCTGCGCGAGATCGGCTGAGGACTGCGCGGGATGGCAATCGGCGCCGGGGGGCTTTCCGCCCCCCACGGCCCCTTGCGGGGCCTCCCCCCGAGGGTATTTCTGCCAAGAGGAAGGGGGAGGCGCGCCCTTGCCTAATCCCGCGGAATCGCGCGGGTGCGGCCGTCTGCGTCGATGGCGACGAAGGTGAAGGTGGCATCGGTGACCTTGATACTTTCGGCACCATAGCGATCACGGCGCCAGGCCTCGACATGAATACGCATGGAGCTGCGGCCCATCCCCTCCAGATCCGCATAAAGCGAGACCTCGTCACCCACTTTCACCGGCTTCAGGAAGGTCATGCCTTCCACCGCGATGGTGGCGGCGCGGCCACGGGCAATGCGCGCGGCAAGATTGCCCNNCGGCGGGCATGGCAATGGTGCGGATGACGGGCTGGTGATCTGGCGGGCACGGCGGCGGGCTGATGTCGGTCATGGTGGTCCTGTTCATGGCGGAGGTGCAGAATTGCCGCAGCCGCGCCCCGCGTAAAGCAAAAAGGCGGCAGGTTGCCCTGCCGTCCCCGTTGCACCGGCGATTGGTGCTTATTCGACGCTCAGCGCCACGAAGCGCGGTTCACCTTCACGGCGGATCAGCAACAGGATGGATTTGCGGCCGGCCTCTTTCGCCTCGGAAATCCGGGCCTGCAGATCCTGCACGCTGGTCACCTTTTGCTGGCCTGCCTCGGTGATGAGATCGCCATCGCGCAGGCCTTTTGAAAACGCCTCGGATGTGCCATCCACCTTGGTGATGAGCAGGCCCTGCGCTTCGGCCGGCAGGCCAAGTTCGGCGATGCGTTCATCGGTCAGCGGTGCCACGGTGAGACCCAGCATCTCGGTCGCGGCGGGGGCCGGATCGGCGCCGGGTTGTGTGGTCGAAGCCTCGGCGGCCTCGGCCTCTTCACGGCGGCCCAGCGTCACGGCGAGCGTTTCACTTTTGCCTTCGCGCAGCACGATCACCTTGACAGCCTGTCCTACCGGGGCATCAGCCACCCGGCGCGTCAGATCGCGGACATCCTTGATTTCCTTGCCATCGAAGCTGGTGATGACATCGCCCGCCAGCATCCCGCTGTCTTTGGCGGGGCCGTCCGGCACATCGGTGACCAGCGCGCCGGTGGCCGTGCCCAGCGACATGGCCTCGGCCACATCCGGGGTGACATCCTGAATCCGCACGCCCAGCCAGCCGCGACGGGTTTCGCCGAACTGGCGCAGCTGATCGACCACCTTAGTCACCACATTGGATGCCATGGAAAAGCCGATCCCGATGGACCCGCCGGTGGGCGACAGGATCGCGGTATTCACCCCGATCACCTGGCCATCCATGTTGAACAGCGGCCCGCCGGAATTGCCCTTGTTGATCGCGGCATCGGTCTGGATGTAATCGTCATAGGTGCCCGACAGCGCGCGGTTGCGGGCCGAGACGATGCCCGAAGACACCGAGAAGCCCTGCCCCAGCGGGTTGCCCATGGCCAAAACCCAGTCGCCCACGCGCATCAGATCGCTGTTGCCGAAGTTCACGAAGGGCAGCGGCTTGCTGCTTTCCACCTTCAGCAGCGCGATATCGGTTTTCGGATCCGTGCCCACCAGTTTGGCAGGCAGGCGGTCGCCAGAGAAGAACTCGATCTCGATCTCGTCGGCACCTTCGATGACGTGGTTGTTGGTAACGATATAGCCGTCTTCGGAAATCACGAAGCCCGAGCCCAGCGCCTCGGAACGGCGGGGTTCGCCATTGCCATCAGGGTTCTGGAACTGGTCGAAGAAATCCTGGAAGGGCGAACCTTCCGGCAGTTGCGGCATGTTTTCGGTCGAGGCTTCGACCACGGCAGAGGTGGTGATATTGACGACAGAGGGGCTGATCTGTTCAGCCAGATCGGCAAAACTTTCCGGTGCGGCGCGGGCCTCAACCAGCCCGGCGGGCCCGATGGCCACCGCCACCCCCAGCAGCAGAGCCCCCATGAGCTTCAGCGCGCGTTGCCGCAGGCCCTGATGCTCCAGCTCGATGGAAATCGCTTTCGACTGCACCGCGAACTCCTTTTCGGTCGCTTGTCTTCCTGGTCGCTATAGTCTTGGTCGGTTTTATCCACCCGGATCTGGCCGGGCTTCCCCAATACCCAACAGGTAGGAAAGGAAATGTGCAATGCAAACCCCGTCGCGCTGCGTCAAAGACATGTGATTCTTTGTTTCAACGCGAGGTTTCGGCGCGGGGTTTCAACGCAGGCGCCTTTCAGCTCGGGCAGGTTGGGCAAGAAGGGTGCCGCCCGAAATGCCAACGCGCCCCCGGCAAAGGGGACGCGTCTGTGCCACCCAGGCGGCAGAGGTCAGTTTGCCGCGTCGGCCGGGGCAGAAGCGCCCTGATCGCTGCGCAGGTAATCGAAGAATTCGCTGTCGGGCGACATGACGATCGACGAATTCCCTTCGCGCAGCGCACGTTCATAAGCCGTCAGCGAGCGGGTGAAGGCAAAGAATTCCGGGTCACGGCCAAAGGCTTCGGCATAGATGCCGTTGCGCTGCGCGTCGGATTCACCGCGGATGATCTCGGCCTGCTTGCGGGCTTCGGAGGTCACCTCGACCACCGTGCGGTCGGCAGAGGCGCGGACACGCTGCGCCGCTTCGTTACCGCGGCCGATCTCGTCTGCCGCCTCGCGCTCACGCTCGGCCCGCATCCGGGCAAAGGTGGCGGCAAGGTTCTGTTCCGGCAGATCGGTGCGGGTCAGCCGCACGTCGATCACATCGACGCCCAGACTCGCCGCTTCGCGCCGGGCGATATCGCGGATGCGGTTCATCAGGCCGGTCCGGTCTTCCGACAGCACGGCGCCGGAGGGAACCGAGCCCAGAACCTCGCGGATGGCGGCATTGATGATCCGGTCCAGCCGGGCCTGTGCGGCATCGGTGCCACCCGGACCCACGGCCTCGCGGAAGTCCACCAGATTGACGATGCGCCAGCGGGCGAAGGCATCCACCACAAGGCGGCGGTCATCCAGCGGCGTCACTTCAAGCGGTTGGGTCGGCAGGCCAAGAATACGGTCTTCGTAGCGGACCACTTCCTGGATCACCGGGATCTTGAAGCCCAGACCGGGGGTGTTGATTTCCTGTTTGACCTGACCGAACTGCAGGACAAGCACCTTTTCGCGCTCATCCACGATAAAGACGGAAGACAGGGCAACCGCGCCCACAACGAAAAGCGCGGGCAGTATGAATGCGGCCTTGGCCATATCAGTTTCCTCCCTGGGTCGCAGCGGCAGCGCCGGTGGCGGGGGCCGGGCGGTTCAGTTCGTTCNNCACCCTGCCCGCCTTCACCAGACTGCACGCCATCCAGGATGACCTTGTTCATCCGGCTCAGCACGCCTTCCATGGTTTCCAGATACATGCGCTTGCGCGTCACATCGGGCGCCTTCACATATTCCTCGTAGACAGCCAGGAAGCGGCTGGCCTCACCTTCGGCGGCATTCACCACGCGGGCACGATAGCCTTCGGCATCTTCCAGCAGCTGCGCCGCCTCGCCGCGGGCGCCTGCAGTCACCCGGTTGGCATAGGCATCGGCCTCTTTTTCCAGCCGGTCACGTTCCTGCTGCGCGGCCTGCACTTCGCGGAAGGCATCAATCACCTCGCGCGGGGGATCGGCGCGATCAAAGTTCACCCGCACCACGTTGATGCCCGCGTTATAGCTGTCGAGCGTCGATTGCACATTGGCGCGCAGATCGGCGGCGATCACGCCGCGGTCACGGTTCAGAACCGGCGCCAGTTCAGACCGGGCGATGATGTCGCGCATGGCGCTTTCGGCCACAGCCCGGATCGTGCCGGCCGGATCTTTCAGGTTGAACAGGAAGGCCGAAGCATCCGACACGTTCCACACCACCTGGAATTCGATATCCACGATGTTCTGATCGCGGGTCAGCATCAGGCCGCTGTCATTGGCCCCCAGCGCGCCCGAGCCGATATCGGTGGTGCGTTCGCCGGTCACCTGCACGATTTCGGCCGTGACAACAGGCCAGGGGGCAAAGTTCAGACCCGGATCGCTGACCGTGCTGAATTCGCCCAGAAACAGTTCGACGGCCCGTTCTTCCGGGCGCACCGTGTAGAACGACATATAGGCCCAGAGACCTGCCGCCACCAAAGCGCCAAGTGCCAGACCCTGCCCCGAAAAGATCGGGCCAAGCGGGTTGGAATTGCCACCGCCGCCGCCACCCTGGCGACCACGACCGCCCATCAGGACGCGCAGCTGTTCCTGCCCCTTTTTCACGATCTCGTCGATTTCGGGGATCTGCGGCCCTTCACCGCCGGGTTTGCGCGGGCCACGCCCGTCATTGCGGTTATCGCGGTTGTCGCCGCCACCGCCGCCACCCCATGGACCACCATTCGCCATCGACTTTTCCCTATCCTGTTTCTTTGAAAGCTAACTGGTCATTTTGGCGCGAAAATCAAGCCTGAACGGCATGCCTTCCGCCAAACCCTGTGCGGCGCAGCGCCACGCGGCAACGGCCTGGGTCATGCGGGCGGCACACCAACGGCCTGCAATGCCATATCGGCATAGATCTTCTCCACCTCTGCCCGGCCAAGCCTGCCACCTTCACGATACCAGTTCGTGACACCTGTCAGCATCGCAATCAGCGCCAGAGTGGCCAGTTTTGTATCGGGCACCAGAAAAAGCCCTGCCGCCCGGCCGTCCTGCAAGATCGCCTCCAGCCGGTCTTCATAGCGGCGGCGCAGCGCCTCGATTTCCGTGAAATTCTCGGGCGCCAGATTGCGCAACTCCATATAGGCCACGAAGACCGCATCGGGCCTGTCGATGTGATAGCCGATGTGAAACCGGGCGAATTGTGCCAGCCGCGCCTGCGGCCCCTCAAGCTGCGGCAGGGCGGCATGGGCCGCCAGCAGGCTGTCCAGATGGCTGCGCATCAGATCGGCCAGCAGGCTTTGCTTNNGCCCCCGCCTGCACCCCCACCTCGGCGGCGATCTGTCGCATCGAAACCGCGGCAAAGCCGTGGCGCGCGAACAGTCGTTCTGCGGCGGCGCGGATGCGCGGCCCGGTGATTTCGGAATGAGAGCCAGTCTTGCGTGCCATGGCCCCATGCTAACTGAACGGGCGTTCTGTTCAACCCCGTGCCCGGACTCGTGCCCGGCCCCGGGCCCGCAAAGCGCAGGCACGCCCTATTGGTTGCCGCAGCTGCCCAATGCACTGTATGCTGCCGCAGAATGATGCTGCGAGGCCCTATGCGCTTTCCCCTGCCCGTCCCGGCCGCTGCCCTGCTGCTGAGCCTTGCTCTGGCGGGCTGCGATACGCTGCCCCGCATCGACGCCGGGGCAGAATCGGCCACAGGCACTCCGCCGGTTCTGGTGCCACTGGCGGGGATCCTCGCTGCCACCGATGCCGCCTCGGCCATGGCAGATCCGGCCCCCTCCCTTGCCGCCCGGGCCGCCGCCCTGCGCGCCCGTGCCGCCGCGATGCGCGGCCTACCCTCCGATCCCGCCACCCGCGCCCGCCTGGCCCAGGCCGCAGGCTGACCCGCCCCACCGCCTCGCGCATTGCGCCGCCGCCCGCGACAGGCTAGAGCATCGGCCGGGCAAATACGGAGATTATCATGGCAGCGCCTCTGCGTCTCGGGCTGGCCGGTCTTGGCACCGTCGGCATCGGAGTGGTGAAGATCGTTCAGCAACACGCCGATCTGATCACCCGGCGCACCGGGCGCCCCGTGGTCATCACCGCCGTTTGCGCGCGTGACCGCAGCAAGACCCGTGATGCAGATCTGTCGGCCTATGCCTGGGAAACCGATCCGGTGGCCCTGGCACAGCGCGATGATGTGGATGTGTTCATCGAGGTGATGGGCGGCCATGAAGGCGCCGCCAAAGCCGCGACCGAAGCCGCCATTGCAGCAGGCAAGGATGTTGTCACCGCCAACAAGGCGCTTCTGGCCCATCACGGCCAGCAGCTGGCCGAAGCCGCCGAAGCCGCGGGCCGGGTCATCCGGTTCGAGGCGGCGGTGGCCGGTGGCATTCCCGTCATCAAGGCCCTGACCGAAGGGCTGGCCGCCAACCGCATCAAGCGGGTGATGGGCGTGATGAACGGCAGCTGCAACTATATCCTCACCCGGATGCAATCCGAAGGCCTCCCCTATGAGGCCGTGTTCGAGGAAGCCCGGCAGTTGGGCTATCTGGAGGCAGACCCCAACCTTGACGTGGGGGGGATCGACGCGGGCCACAAGCTCAGCCTGCTCGCCGCCATTGCCTTTGGCACAAAGGTGAATTTCGACGCGGTCGAACTGGAAGGCATCGGCGCCGTCAGCATCGACGACATCCGCCATGCCGATCAGATGGGCTATCGCATCAAGCTGCTGGG
>DOMY01000144.1 GCA_003509785.1 Gemmobacter sp. | reverse complement strand
GGCACCGGCACCGATGTGGCGATTGAAGCCGCCGAGGTGGTGGTGATGGCGGGCGATCCGCTGGCAGTCGCCACGGCCGTTCACATCAGCCGGGCAGTGATGCGCAACATAAGGCAGAACCTGATCTGGGCCTTTGGCTATAATGCCGCGCTGATCCCGGTGGCGGCGGGCGTTCTGGTGCCCTTTGGCGGGCCGCAGNNGCGCTGCGGCTGCGGCGCCTGAAAGCGGTGGAGGCGTGAATGAACATCAAGGAGGTGGCGCAGCGCAGCGGTTTGCCGGCAAAGACCATCCGCTATTACGAGGAAATCGGGCTGATCCGCCCCTTGCGGCAGGCCAATGGCTATCGCGCCTTCCGCGACAGCGATCTGCACAAGCTGGCCTTTCTGGGCCGTGCCCGCAGCCTTGGCTTTTCCATCGAGGATTGCCGGGCGCTGTTGCAGCTTTACGAAGACAAGTCGCGCGCCAGCGCCGATGTGAAGCGCATTGCCGAAGATCATCTGACGCAGATCGCCATCAAGCTGGCAGAGCTTCTGGCGATGCAGCGCACCTTGTCTGATCTGGTGGCCAGCTGTGCGGGTGATGGGCGGCCGGACTGCCCGATCCTGCAGGGCATCGCGCCAAAGCCCTGCGGCTGAGCTCTGGTCTTCCCCGGCGCTGCATGTAAGGCTCTGCGGAAAGACGGGGGAACGGACATGGCGCTGCAGCCGGTATTCGATGGCCATAACGACATCTTGTTGCGGATGCAGGTTGCGCCGGCACGACGGCAGGCGATCTGGCTTGCGGGCGAGGGGCGCGGCCATCTGGATCTGCCGCGGATGCAGGCCGGCGGCTTTGCCGGTGGCATGTTCGCCATCTATGTGCCCAGCCCGATGGATCCGGGGGCGCCGGATTACGATGCGATGATGGACAACCCGCCCTACGAGATCGAACTGCCCGCCATGATCCCGCAGCAGCTGGCGCTGCCGGTGGCCGTGCAGATNNTTGTGCCGCAGCGTGGCAGAGATCGAGGCGGCACAGGCGGCGGGGGCCATCGCTGGTGTGATGCACATGGAAGGGGCCGAGGCGATCGACGACAGCCTGGATGCGCTGCATGTGTTTCATGCGATGGGGTTGCGCTCGCTCGGGCCGGTCTGGTCGCGGCCCACGATCTTTGGCCATGGAGTGCCCTTCCGGTTTCCGGCCTCGCCCGATACCGGGCCGGGGCTGACGGATGCGGGCAAGCGGCTGGTGCGGGAATGTAACCAGCTGAGGATCGTGGTCGATCTGAGCCATGTGAACGAGGCGGGGTTCAACGACATTGCTGCAATCAGCGATGCGCCGCTGGTGGCCACCCATTCCAACGCCCATGCGGTGACCCCATCGACCCGCAACCTGACCGACCGCCAGCTGGATGTGATCCGCGACAGCGGCGGCATGGTGGGGCTGAACTTCGCCACGGTGTTTCTGCGCCCCGATGGCCGCCAGTCACCCGATATGGGATGGGAGCCGGTGCTGCGCCATCTGGATCATCTGATCGGACGGCTGGGCGAAGATCATGTGGGCTTCGGTTCCGATTTCGATGGCGCCACCGTGCCGCAGGGCATTGGCGATGCCGCGGGCCTGCCGCGGCTGATCGCGGCGCTGGCCGCGCATGGCTATGGCCCCGCGCTGATCGAGAAACTGGCCTGGGGCAACTGGCTGTCGGTGCTGCGGCGCAGCTGGGGTGGCTGAAGCCTAGCCCAGCCAGCCTGCCACCTGATTTGCGCCGCCGGATATATCGCGGCCGATCCCGTCCACCGTATTGCAGGCGGCAAGGGCAAGCATTGCGGCAATCAGCATCAGGGTTTTACGGGTCATCTTTCTGCCTCAGTCTTTTCTGCCTTGGTCTTTTACTGCGGGGGCTTGCTGCCCCCGCTTGCGTGATCTCAGTTCTCGGCCCACCAGGCCTCGGGCATCCAGCCCGGCCAGTCGCCATAGACCGGGGTATGGGACGGGTGTTTCAATCCCTTGGCATAGNNGGGAGACGTTGTTATACCAGACCGGCACCACATAGCGGCCGGTTGTCAGAATCCGGTCCAGCGCCTGGGTGGCTGCCGTAAACTCTGCCGGATCGCTGGCCATCAGCATGGTACCGATCATTGCCTCGGCTGCGGGCGAGTTTATGCCCGGCCAGTTGCGGGTGCCCGGCTCTGTCACGCCGGCCGCGCCCCAATAGAGGTATTGTTCATTCCCTGGGCTGAGCGACAGGGCGCGGATGTGATGCGTCATGTCGAAGTTATAAGCGTTGGTACGCTCTTTATACTGCGCATTGTCCACCGTGGTGATCCGCGCCTCGATGCCCAGCCGTTTCAACGCCTCGATATAGATGCTGGCGGCCGAAATCATTTCGTCCTGCCCCTGGGTCAGCAGGATTTCAAAGCGGAACGGCGCGCCGGAGGCGTCTTTCAGAATACCGTCCTGCACCGTCCATCCGGCCTCTGCCAGCAGGTTGGTGGCGGTGCGGATGTTCTTGCGGTTGGCCGCCGTCCCATCGCTGACGGGCAGCACATAGCCTTCCAGCGCGCCGGGCAGCAGTTCTGCGGCGAAGGGTTGCAGCAGCTCCTTCACCCGGCCTTCCGCTGGGGCGCCCGGCACCATGCCCAGGACCGAATTGCCGAAATACGAGGTGATGCGCGGCTGTGCGCCGCCATTCAGTGTCTGGTTGACCAGCTCGAAGTTGAAGGCGTGGATCAAGGCCTCNNCCCCGCCAATCGGCAAACATCGGTTTGCGGGTGTTGAAGGCAAACCCTTCAATCCCCGAGGGGCGGCCATGCGGGATCTCTTCCTTCACCACATCCCCCGACGCCACGGCGGGAAAGTTGTAATTGGAATTCCACTTTGCCGGGTTCAGCTCGCGGAAGCTGGAAATGGCGCCACCTTTGAAAGCCTCGAACAGGGCGGTATCGACGCCGTAATATTCAACCCGGATCTCATCAAAGTTGTGCAGGCCCTTGTTGAAGGCCAGATCCTTGCCCCACCAGTCCGGATTGCGGCGGAAGGTGATGTGGCGGCCCGGCTCGAAATCCGCCACCGTATAGGGGCCGGAACCGATCGGGGCCACAAGGGATGATTCGGTAAATTCCTTGTCGGCCCATTGGGCCTTCTGCAGAATCGGCCGCAAACCGAGNNAAGCGGATACTGCGCGGCCCCGTCACCTCGGCCCGGGCAATCTTGCGCCAGGCGCCGGCATAGCGCGGCTGGCCTTTTGTGCCCAGCGTTTCGAAGGACCAGATCACATCTTCGGGGGTGACCGGCGTGCCGTCGGAAAAGCGTGCCTCGGCCCGCAGCGTGAATTCGACATAGCTGCGCTCCGCATCGGTCTGGACCGATTCCGCAAGCAGGCCGTAGAGGGTGAAGGGCTCGTCCAGGCTGCGGCCCATCAAGGTCTCGACCGTGAAGGGGGTGATCTGGCTGGGCGCATTTCCTTTTACAATGAATGGGTTAAGGCTATCAAATCCACCGGATTCCCCAAAGGTGATGCGCCCGCCCTTGGGGGCATCGGGGTTGGCATAGGGCAGGGCGGTGAAGCCTGCATCCAGTGCGGGTTCGCCATACATCGCGATGGCATGGCGGGGTGAGTCGGCTGACGCAGGGGAAAGACCGCAGATCAGACCGGCGGCTAGCCCTGCCGCCCGGAATGTTCTGAAAAAAACCTGTTTCATGCGGGGAACAATCCTTCGGCTGCCTGTTTTTCTTGGCCCCGAGACTAAGGCGGCTTTCAAGCCATTTCAAACTTTTAACTTGGATCATGACGCAGAGAGGCGTATAAGAGACTTACTGCTCGATAGGTTTCTTGCCTGTATGAAACCTGCCTCAACGACTTAACGCCGGCTTCGCGCCGGCGTTTTTTTATGCGCAAAGCCCCGGCAGGCCCTTCGAACACTTCTTCGCGCAGAGCGCCGCATTGCAGAAAGTTTGGGCTGCAATCCGTCGGAGCCGCGCCTATGGTACGGGCGAACAGACAAGCGGAGTGCTGACATGATCCTCAAGGGCAAACGGGCAATCGTCACCGGGTCGAACTCGGGTATTGGTCTTGGCGTGGCGGAAGAGCTTGCCAAGGCGGGGGCAAGCGTCATCATCAACAGCTTCACCGACCGGGAGGAAGATCACGCGCTGGCCGCGCGGATCGCGGCCGATCATGGCGTGGAGGTGCGGTATATCGCGGCCGACATGTCCAAGGGCGAAGATTGCCGCGCCCTGGTGGAAAAGGCCGGGGGCTGCGACATTCTGGTGAACAATGCGGGCATCCAGCACGTCGCGCCGGTGGAAGAATTTCCGGTGGACAAGTGGAACGCCATCATCGCCATCAACCTGTCTTCGGCGTTTCATACCTCGGCTGCGGCGCTGCCGGGGATGCGTGCCAAGGGCTGGGGCCGGATCGTCAACATCGCCTCGGCGCATGGGTTGACCGCCTCGCCGTTCAAATCGGCCTATGTGGCGGCCAAGCATGGTGTGGTTGGTTTTTCGAAGACCGTGGCGCTGGAAACGGCGGGCGCGGGCATCACCTGCAATGCCGTCTGCCCGGGCTATGTGCTGACCCCGCTGGTCGAGGCACAGATCCCGGATCAGATGAAGGTGCACAACATGGACCGCGAAACGGTGATCAAGCAGGTCATGCTGCAGCGTCAGCCTTCAGGGCAGTTTGCGACTGTCGAACAGCTGGGGGGCACGGTTGTGTTCCTGTGCAGCCCGGCGGCGGATCAGATCACCGGCACGGCGATCAGCGTCGATGGTGGATGGACGGCGCTGTGATGCGGGCGGCGCAAAATTCTTCGAAGAATTTTGCAATTTTCTTTGAAGAAAATTGCCTCTGATGCCCGGCCCGATTCGTTTGAACCTGGCCCTGCAGGGTGGGGGCGCGCATGGCGCCTTTACCTGGGGCGTGCTGGACCGGCTGCTGCAGGAACCGGGGATCGAGGTTGCGGGCATCACCGGTACCTCTGCCGGGGCGCTGAATGCGGCGGCGCTGAAGATGGGCTTGCTGCAAGGCGGGCCGTCTGCGGCGCGTGAACGGCTGGATCAGCTGTGGCAGGGCGTCGGGGCGCTGGGGGATCTGCGGGTGTCGCGCTGGCTGAGCATGGCCTTCCCGCTGGGCACGGCGATGGCAGAGGCCGCGGCGGCCAGTCTGCCGATCTCTCCCGCAGGGATCGCGGCGCAGCTTTACACGCCCTATGCCTGGGGGCCGTTCTGGCAGAACCCGCTGGCCGAAATCGTGACCGGGCTGGATTTCACACAGATCTGTGCGGCACAGGGGCCGGACCTGTTCGTTTCGGCAACCAATGTGCGCTCGGGCAAGATCCGGGTGTTTTCGGGGGCGGAAATCTCGCCTGAAACCCTGCTCGCCTCGGCCTGTCTGCCCACGGCCTTTCAGGCGATCGAGCTGCGCGACCCGGCCACGGGCCAGATGGAGGTGTTCTGGGATGGCGGGTTCACCGGCAATCCGGCGCTGTTTCCGCTGTATCAACCCCATCTGCCCGACGATATCGTGATCGTGTCGATCAACCCGATCCGGCGCGAGGAAATCCCGGTGACCCCGGTGGATATCCAGAACAGGGTCAACGAAATCAGCTTCAACGCGGCCCTGCTGGGCGAATTGCGCGCGGTGAATTTCGTGAAACGGCTGCTGGCGGATGGCCGCATGGCGCGGGGCACGATGAAGGATCTGAACATTCATCTGATTTCGGATGATGCGCTGATGAATGAGCTGGGCGGTGGCAGCAAGTTGAGCCCGGCGCCTGCGCTGCTGTCACGTCTGCACGCCGCAGGGCGCGTGGCCTGCGAGGCGTTTCTGTCGCAGCACGGCGATTCGCTGGGAAAGCAGAGTTCTGTCGATCTGCGCGGCCTGTTCGGTTAGGCCGCGCCATCCTTGCTGCTAGGCGAAACCAGCCCTGCCNNGCCTTCATGTCGAGGAAGATCACATCCTCTTCGGGCACATAGAGCACAAAGCCCGAGGTCAGCGGCGTCAGTGCGACGAAGACCGCGATCATCTTCTTGTCGGAGGGCAGCTTGGCCGCGATCTCGCCCTTGGCGGTTGTGGCGACAAAGCCCACCGCCCAGCAGCCGGGGCGCGGAAATTCCACCAGGCAGGTGCGGTCGAAACTTTTCTCTGATTTGGCAAAGAAGGTTTCGGTGATCTGCTTGAACCCGCCATAGACGGATCGCACAACCGGCATCCTGTCCACCAGCGCCTCGGTCTGGGCGATCACCGACCGGCCGATCAGGCCCTTGGCGATCCAGCCTGCCAGCACGGTGAAGACCAGAAAGACG
>DOMY01000287.1 GCA_003509785.1 Gemmobacter sp. | reverse complement strand
CAGACCGCGCCGCCGCGTGGGGTGTTTGTCTGCATCAGCCCGTGGAACTTCCCTCTGGCGATCTTCACCGGCCAGATTGCGGCCGCACTGGCGGCAGGCAATGCCGTGCTGGCGAAGCCCGCCGAACAGACACCGCTGATCGCCACTTTCGCGGTCGATCTGCTGCACCGGGCGGGCGTGCCTGCGACAGCGCTGCAGCTGCTGCCGGGCGACGGGGCTGTGGGCGCCATGCTGACCCGCGATCCCCGGGTGAACGGCGTGGCCTTCACCGGATCGACGGAGACCGCGCTGAAGATCCGCCAGTCCATGGCCGATCATCTGGACCCGACAGCACCGCTGATCGCGGAAACCGGCGGGCTGAATGCCATGCTGGTGGACAGCACTGCCCTGCCGGAACAGGCGGNNACGGCTTTGCGCTGCCTCTATGTGCAGGAAGACATCGCCGATCACCTGCTGGAGATGCTGGCGGGCGCGATGGATGAGCTGACGCTGGGCAACCCCTGGCATCTGCACACCGATGTCGGCCCGGTGATTGATGCCGAGGCGCAGGGGGCGATCCGCGCCTATGTCGATGCTGCCCGGGCAGAAGGGCGGGTGGTGAAGGAACTGGCCGCCCCGGCCACCGGCACCTTCATTGCGCCGGCGGTGATCCGGGTGAGCGGCATCGCGCAGATGCAGCGCGAGATCTTCGGCCCCATCCTGCATGTCGTCACCTTCAAGGCCTCGCAGATCGACGCGGTGATCGCGGCGGTCAATGCCACCGGCTATGGCCTGACCTTCGGCCTGCATACCCGGATCGACGACAGGGTGCAGCGCATCGTCGAGGCGCTGCATGTCGGCAATATCTATGTCAACCGCAACCAGATCGGCGCCGTGGTGGGCAGCCAGCCCTTCGGCGGCGAGGGGCTTTCGGGCACCGGGCCGAAGGCGGGCGGGCCGGACTATCTGGCGCGCTATACCGTACAGCCCGCACGCGCCCCGGCAGAGGCNNACGGCCCTGGCGCCCCATCCTGCGGCCCTGCTGACCCATGACCTGCCGGGGCCGACGGGCGAAAGCAACCGGCTGTCGGCCTATCAGCGCGCGCCCCTGCTGTGCCTTGGCCCCGGCGCACAGGCTGCGCTGGCGCAGGCCGAGGCGGTGCGGGCGCTGGGTGGCCTTGCGGTCGAGGCGCCGGGGCTGGACCCTGCGGCGCTGGCACGGCTGTCAGGCTTTGCCGGGGCGATCCTCTGGGGGGGCGACGGTCGCGCCCATGCGCAGGCGCTGGCGGGCCGCCATGGCCCCATCCTGCCGCTGATCGGCGGTCTGCCCGATGCCGCCCATGTGGCACTGGAACGGCATGTCTGCATCGACACCACTGCCTCGGGCGGCAATGCGCAGCTGCTGGCCAAGGTATCGGAGGGCTGATCGCTTGACGAAAGGCTGCGGATCGGGAAGCCTGCACCATGTTTCCGATCCGCGACCATAACCCTTCGGGGCGTACACCCTTTGTGACACTGGCGCTGATTGCGGCCAATGTCCTTGTCTTTCTGTCCTACTGGTTCGGCCTGCCGGAAGGCCCGGCACTCGACGAGTTCTTTTTCGATTGGGGCCTGATCCCGCTGCGGCTGATCGAGCTGGGGGACTGGCACACCGTCTTCACCTCGATGTTCCTGCATGGCGGCTGGATGCACCTTCTGGGGAACATGCTGTTCCTCTGGGTCTTCGGTGACAATCTGGAAGATCTGATGGGCCATGCCCGTTTCCTGCTGTTCTATCTGGCAGGCGGGGTGGGGGCGGCGTTGATGCAGGTGGGGGCCGATCCGGCCTCTGTCATCCCCATGGTCGGGGCCTCGGGCGCCATTGCGGCGGTGATGGGGGGATACCTGCTGCTGTATCCCCGGGCGCGGGTGGATGTGCTGGTCATCATCATTTTCTTCTTCCGCATCTTCCCCATTCCGGCCTGGATCGTGCTGGGATTCTGGTTTGCGATGCAGCTGCTGGGCGGCTTTACTAACCCCACGGATATGGGCGGCGTGGCCTATTGGGCACATGCCGGCGGCTTCCTGGCGGGAATCATCCTGTGCCTTCCGGCCTTCCTGCGCCGGGGCGGCCCGGCCTTCTGGCGGCGCACCGCAGGCCACCCTGACCACCCAGAGGCGAGCTATGCCCCGTCGCGTTTGCCGGTTGTCCGCCGCCGTCGATAGGGTGAAGGGCCAGATTGTTCGATTTGTGCAATTTTCTTGGTCAAACTGCCCAGATCCGCACAGAAAAAATCGCAATTATACAGGCCCTTGCGGGACACGCGGAATTGTGCCGCCGCAGTGGATAGCGGGGTTTCGCCGCCGTCACACTGTCTTTATATGAAAGCGCCCGCTGCACTTGCGCTGAGTCGCGGGGCGAACCGCTTCTGCAATCATAAGGACACTGTCCGCATGTCACTCACCGGCCTGTTCTCGTCGGATATGGCGATCGATCTCGGCACCGCGAATACCCTTGTCTACATCCGTGGCAAGGGCATCGTGCTGAACGAGCCCTCCGTGGTGGCCTACCATGTGAAGGACGGCAAGAAACAGGTTCTGGCCGTGGGCGAGGATGCCAAGCTGATGCTGGGCCGCACCCCGGGCAGCATCGAGGCCATCCGCCCGATGCGCGATGGTGTCATCGCGGATTTCGACAGCGCGGAAGAGATGATCAAGCATTTCATCCGCAAGGTTCACAAGCGCACGACGTTCAGCAAGCCCAAGATCATCGTCTGCGTGCCGCATGGTGCGACGCCCGTTGAAAAGCGCGCGATCCGCAATTCGGTGCTGCAGGCCGGTGCCCGCCGCGCGGGCCTGATTGCCGAACCGATCGCCGCGGCCATTGGCGCCGGGATGCCGATCACCGAACCCACCGGCAGCATGGTGGTGGATATCGGTGGGGGCACCACCGAAGTGGCGGTTCTGTCGCTGGGCGATATCGTCTATGCCCGTTCCGTCCGCGTGGGCGGTGACCGGATGGATGAGGCGATCATCAGCTACCTGCGCCGTCACCAGAACCTGCTGATCGGTGAATCCACTGCCGAACGGATCAAGACCACCATCGGCACCGCCCGGATGCCCGATGACGGCCGCGGCGCCACCCTGACCATCCGGGGCCGCGATCTGCTGAACGGTGTCCCCAAGGAAACCGAGATCAATCAGGCCCAGGTGGCCGAGGCGCTGGCCGAACCCGTGCAGCAGATCTGCGATGCGGTGATGCAGGCGCTGGAAACCACCCCGCCGGATCTGGCCGCCGATATCGTTGACCGGGGCGTGATGCTGACGGGCGGCGGGGCGCTGCTGGGCGATCTGGATCTGGCGCTGCGTGAACAGACCGGCCTGTCCATCAGCGTGGCGAATGAATCGCTGAATTGCGTGGCTCTGGGCACCGGCAAGGCGCTGGAATACGAAAAGCAGCTGCGCCACGTCATCGACTACGACAGCTGATCGCATCTGACGCCACAGGGTGAGGGCCGAGCTTGGCACGCAACCGGACATCACCGGAAGAATTTGCCCGCCCGATCCGGCGTATCCTGATCGGGCTGCTGGCAATTCTTCTGCTCGCCCTGTTCATGCTGTGGCGGATCGACAGCCCGCGGGTGGAACGCTTCCGCACCGCGCTGGTGGATCGCGTGGTGCCCAGTTTCGACTGGATGCTGCTGCCGGTGACCAAGGCAGGCGATATGGTGAAGGGCTTCCAGTCCTACACCAAGCTTTACGAGCAGAACCAGGATCTGCGGCAGGAACTGCAGCAGATGCGCGTCTGGAAAGAGGCCGCCCTGCGGCTGGAGCAGGAAAACGCCAAGCTGCTGGATCTCAATCAGGTGCGGCTGGACCCGAAGCTGACCCATATCACCGGCGTGGTGCTGGCCGACAGCGGCAGCCCGTTCCGGCAATCGGTGCTGCTGAACGTGGGCGCCCGTGATGGCATCCGCGATGGATGGGCCGCGATGGATGGCATCGGGCTGGTGGGCCGGATTTCCGGGGTGGGGCGGCGCACGGCGCGGGTGATCCTGCTGACCGACAGCAACAGCCGCATCCCCGTGGTGATCGAACCCTCGGGGCAGCGCGCCCTGCTGTCGGGCGACAATACCGCCGCCCCGCCGCTGGAATTCATCGAAAAGCCCGACATGATCCGCCCCGGCGATCAGGTGGTGACCTCGGGCGATGGCGGGGTCTTTCCGGCGGGCCTGCTGGTGGGGGCCGTGGCCCAGGGGCCGGATCGTCGGCTGCGGGTGCGCCTGTCTGCCGATTNNATTATGAACGGCTGGAGTTCCTGCGCGTGCTGCGCAGCCACGATCTGGAACCGCTCACCGATCCGGGCGGGCTGGTGGCCGCCCCGGTGCCGACCGAGCCCTATGGCCCGGCCCCCGTGCCCGAGGCCGAGGTGAACGCCGAAGCGGCAGAGGCCGGGCAGGATGGTTGATCCGCTCCGCCGCGATATCCTGCTGCACCGGGGGATCTTCGTTGCGGTGGCGCTGGCCCTCATCTTCATCCGGCTGATGCCCATGGGCGGATTACCCGGCACCCTGCCGGGGCCGGATCTGCTGATGTGCCTCATCCTCGCCTGGCTGCTGCGCCGCCCCGATTACCTGCCCGCCCTGCTGATCGTGGCCATGGTGCTGCTGGAAGACCTGCTGCTGATGCGTCCGCCGGGCCTTTGGGCCGCGCTCATGCTGGTGGGCACCGAATTTCTGCGCTCGCGCATCGCACTGACCCGTGAATTGAGTTTTGTGGTAGAATGGCTATTCATGGCGGCACTGATGCTGGCCATGTTTCTGGGCTACCGGCTGATCCTTGCGGTCACCTTTCTGCCGCAGGTGGCCTTTGGCTATGCTCTGGCACAGGTGCTGGCCTCGATCCTGTTCTATCCGGTGGTGGTCTGGCTCAGCCATGTCACGCTGGGCGTTCACAAGCCGGGGATGGGCGAGGTCGACGAGATGGGACGGCGGCTATGAGACGCACACAACGCGATACCGAAGAAAGCGTCCGCAAGATCCGGCGCCGGGCCTTGCTGATGGGTGGCGCCATGGCCGGGTTCGTGGCGGTGCTGGGCGCCAGGATGCGCTATCTTCAGGTCGATCAGGCCGAAGAATTCCGTCTGCTGGCCGAAGAAAACCGGATCAACATCCGCCTGATCCCGCCCGCCCGTGGCCTGATTCAGGATCGCAACGGCAAGTTGATCGCGGGCAATGAACAGAACTATCGCGTCGTCATCACGCGCGAGGATGCGGGTGATGTAGAGCTGGTGCTGAACCGGCTGGCCGCCATCGTGCCGCTTACCCCCGAAGAGATCGACCGCACCCTGAAAGAGGTGGAGCGGCGGTCGCCCTTCGTGCCGATCACCGTGGCAGACCGGCTCAGCTGGGACAATTTCTCCAAGATCGCCATCAACGCGCCCAGCCTGCCGGGGGTCACCCCCGAGGTCGGTCTCAGCCGCAGCTATCCGCTGGATACCGATTTTGCCCATATCGTGGGCTATGTCGGCCCGGTGTCGGAACGTGATCTGGAAGGGCTGGAAAACCCCGATCCGGTGCTGCAGATCCCGAAATTCCAGATCGGAAAGATCGGCGTCGAACGCTGGACCGAAGACAGCCTGCGCGGCCGTGCAGGCCAGAAGCGGATCGAGGTGAACCACGTCGGCCGCGTCATGCGCGAGCTGGAGCGGCAGGAGGGCGTACCCGGATCAGACATCCGGCTGACGATTGACGCCCAGATGCAGAATTTCGCGCAGGTGCGTCTGGGCGAGGAAAGCGCTGCCGCAGTGGCGATAGATGTGGAAACCGGCGATATCCTCGCCATCGCCTCGTCCCCGTCCTTTGATCCCAACCTGTTCGTGCGGGGCATCAGCCAGACGGATTATGCCGGGCTGACCGGCAATGATCACCGCCCGCTGGCCAATAAATCCGTGCAGGGCGCTTATCCTCCGGGGTCGACCTTCAAGATGATCACCGCCCTTGCCGCGCTGGAGGCCGGGGTCATCACGCCGCAGACCGGGGTCTATTGCCCCGGCCATTACGAGGTGGGCACCCGTCGTTTCCACTGCTGGAAGCGCGGCGGCCATGGCACCGTGTCGCTGAACTCGGCGCTGGCCGAAAGCTGTGACGTGTATTTCTACGATATCGCGCAGCGCGTCGGCATCGACAAGATTGCCGAAATGGGCCGGGTCTTCGGTCTGGGCCAAAGGCATGACCTGCCAATGTCGGCCATCACCGAAGGCGTCATGCCCGACAAGGCCTGGAAACAGCAGCGCTATGGCCAGGAATGGCGGATCGGCGACACGATCAACGCCTCGATCGGGCAGGGCTTTACCCTTGCCTCGCCGATCCAGCTCGCCACGATGGCGGCGCGCCTTGCCTCCGGCACAGCGGTGCTACCGCGTCTGGTGCGCCCCTTTGGCGGTTTCGGTCCGGACGAACCTGTGCCTGCCCAGCTGGGGCTCTCAGCAGAAGCGCTCCAGATTGTTCGGCAGGGAATGTATGAGGTTTCGAACCACGAGCGCGGGACGGCATATGGTTCCCGGATTGCGGATGAGACGAAGGTGATGGCCGGCAAGACCGGGTCGAGTCAGGTCTTTTCGATCACTGCGGCGGAGCGTGCTGCCGGAGTTCGATCGCAAGACGAACTTCCTTGGAATCGTCGGGACCACGCGCTGTTCGTCGCCTTCGCCCCCTTCGATACACCGCGATATGCGGTGACCGTCGTGGTCGAGCACGGGGGAGGTGGGTCGACCGCCGCAGCGCCAATTGCGCGCGACATCATGCTTTTTGCGCAGCACGGCGGTTTGCCTCCCGAGGACGCCTATCCGGCCGCCCAAAGAGGACGCGTAAGGGAAGATCTGGCCCTCTTGTCGGAGCGGATCCTCCCGCCAGATGGCATGACACCGACGGCAGTGAGCAGGACATGAGGGCAGTTGTGCGAACACTTCGCAGGTCGGCGCAGATGTTTGCCGCAGCGGCACATGTGCTGTCGGCACCCCAGGCAAATGCTTTTTTTCACAACAGTCCAGATCTGGAAAGGGGTCGAAAACTTTACGACACAAATTGCGCCTCCTGTCACGGTGCCAATCTGGAAGGGCAACCGGACTGGCAGTCGGCGAAGGAGGACGGCACCTATCCCGCCCCGCCCCACGACGAGACCGGCCACACCTGGCACCATGGCGATGCCATGCTGCTTGACTACATCCGTCGCGGTGGGCAGGCGGTGCTGGACGACATGGGCGTGGACTTCACCTCCGGCATGCCTAGCTTTGGGGATGAACTGACGGCGGACGATATCGAGGCCGTCCTTGACTACATAAAGTCAACCTGGCCCGACCGCATTCGCGCAGCACAATCTGACCGTAGCCGTCTGGAGGCCGGTGCCCCATGAAGCCGCGCAGGGCAACGCCCCCCAGAATCCCCTTGCCCCTCTAGTAGCTAGAGCGTGCAGACCACACGAAATCCCGCTTTCATCACACAGGTCTCTTCCTATGCGCATCCATTCAATCCTGCTTGCCACAGCACTCACTCTCGTCCTGCCTGGCTTGTCCTTGGCGCAGGATCTTTCCGACGACCGCATCAAGGCGTTGATCGCCGAGACCCTGCGCGAGAACCCGGAGCTTGTGCTCGAGGCGCTTCAGGCGCTGGAAGCGCGACAGGCCGATGCCCAGGCCGCTGCCGCGGCCGCAGTACTGACCAGCGAACGTACACTGCTTGATCGCGACCCCAACGCGCCGGTGCTGGGCAACCCGGATGGCGATGTGACGGTGGTGGAGTTTTTCGACTACAACTGTCCCTACTGCAAACGTGCCATGTCCGAGGTCGACGCGCTGCTGGCCGAGGACGGCAACGTGCGGCTGGTCATGCGCGAATGGCCGATTCTGAGCGAGGGGTCTGCTTTTGCTGCTCGGGCCGCACTGGCGGCGCGGAAACAGGGCAAGTACGCCGAAATGCACAACGCCCTGATGGGGATGCGCGGCAAGGTCGAAGCTGACACCGTGCTGAGGGTTGCTGGCGAGATCGGCTTGGACGTCGAAATGCTCAAGGCGGACATGCAATCGCCCGAGATCGAGGAGCACATCGCCACGTCGATGCGTCTGGCCGAGGCGCTCGGGTTCAGCGGCACGCCGTCCTTCGTCGTTGGCGATCAGTTGATTCCTGGCTTCGTCGAAAAGGCGCAGCTGGCCGAAGTAGTGACCGCAGTTCGGGCGATAAAATGACCACTCTTTTCCCGCACCCTCTCTCTGCTCGTCTTCGACCCGTCTATGCCATCTCGCAAAGCGGCCTGACCTTGTTCAGAAGTCCCGTCCTGGTGGCCGCACTGTGGATGGGGATGTCAGGGATTGCATCGGCGCATTCGTTCACGGCCGCACTTCTGGTCGTCGGCGAAGACCGTGAAGTAGGCCTCGCCGAAGCCGTCCGCGGTTTCCTGCTGGCGGCGGACGAGCGGGATGGGCACGCGAATGAGACGTCTGACGGGCATTTGGGCGGGGTTGATGTGCATGTTCTGCCGCTTCCGCGCGAAGCAGCAGGGTTGGTCGAGGACCTGTTAGGAACACCTAGCGAGCCCCCCGATGTGGTGGTGGTCCTTGGCCCCGAGCCAGCAGCCAGCGCAACCGCGCGCGCGTATCAATCGGAAGGCATCGTCTTGGTGCAGGATGTCCTTCCAGCGGGATGGGAAGGCGAGAGTCAGATGGACAGTTTCGCGGCGCGTTACCGGCTCGTCCATGGCACGGCGCCCAGTGCAATGGCGGCCACGGCCTATCACGCCGCGCGACGTCTTGATGCCGCGATCAGACCATTGGACGGCGTCAACCTGCAGGCCGCGCTGGAAGAAGTATGGCGGTCAACCGAGTTGAGTTTGCCTTGATACTACTGTGGCACCTGGAGACAAGCGCTTCGTGCCACTGCTTCTTGTGACGCCCTTTCATCCTGAAGCGAAGTCAGGCGCTCGGATAGCTGGTGAAGACCTGGCTGCTGCCATCGAGTCCGACGAGAAGAACCTCGTATGCCTCGCGCTCCGTCTCCGGACCCATTCCGGGTGAACCGAACGGCATACCCGGAACGGTAAGTCCAACCATTTCGGGACGTTCGTCCAGAAGGCGGCGGATGTCTGCGGCGGGGACGTGCCCTTCGATGGTATAGTCATCGATCGTCGCCGTGTGGCAGGAGGAAAGTTCTTCCGGAATGCCGCGCTCGCGCTTGTACGCTGCGAGGTCTTCGATGCTGCGCTCCTCGAAGCTGACATTGAAACCATTCTCGCGAAGGTGTCCGATCCAGGCATTGCAGCAAGGACAGCCGGCGTCCTTGACCACATGAATGCGAGCATCCGTTTCTGCGAGTATTGGCGTAGCGGCGATGGCCAGGAAGACCGGACCGGCGGTCAGAATGGTGCGGCGCGTCATGCTCATCAGATGTACCTCATGTCGAAAGTTCTCGCCAACGATACCGCCGAATAATTGCTGCGGCGAGTCAAGTCGTGATTTCTGCCGGAGCAATCACCAAAAAACTACTCCAGTCGCGCGTCGCCTGCCTGGACCAGCAGAACGCCATGGTTCTCGTCGGCGTCGTCGTCGGTGATTTTTCGAGTCGTCACGCCTGGAAGCTCAGCAAAGCCCTCCATCATCCGTTTCGGGAACCAGGTCATAGGGAGGCTCTCGAAGCCTGGAACGCCTTCCAGCACGCGCGACAAGGCAATGGTGCAGTTGGCCTTTGGCACGGCACCGTAAGCCATGGCCCGCTGCATGATCATCGCGGCTATTTCAGGGGAAACCTCGACCGTCTGTTCCACGACGTCGTAGGTCTCACGGGCGTGGTAGTCGATGTAGAAATCCACCATCTTCGGGGTAATCCCGAAATGGACATCATTGCGTTCGGGAAGCTTGGGATGTCGCCAGGATCCAGCCGGATCGAACAGAACACGCTCTGATCCGTTGATCAGAAGTCCCGCATGCGCACCCGCACCGCTTCGGGTCGAGAGTACCGTGTAGAGGGTAACCGAGGTCGGCCCGGGATGCGCATAGCGCGCGGTCGCGACGGCATCATCCGGCGCCCAGATAGGTTCGGCCCCGCAGGCGGCCAGACTAATCAATGCTGTGAGGGCGAGGAGGAGCTTTTTCATCAAATCATTGTCCCGCATTTTCCTAAATGGTCCTGCTCGCCGGACGCGGTTTCCGGTAAACTTTGCGATAGCGTTTCAAGACATCAGAAAACTCGGCATTGTTACCGCACGCGAGACAGCCCGATGTCGGGCAGGGACACCAAACTGTCAGGTGACTGCAACAATCCATCCTGATAATGTTCCGCCTATGGCATTTACGACCTTTCGCATGCGTATCCTGATCTTTGCCGCCTACCTATTGGCTGCGGTCTTGCCCGTGCTGGCCTTGGGCGAAGGGCGTGGGCAATCTCAGGTTGACCATGCGCAGATGATGGCGATGGCTGGCCATTTGATGCCCATGCAGACGACTGACGGTTCTGACAGCGACGCGCAACAGGTTCTTTGCCAGCAGCATTGCCTTTTCGCCACTGCGGCCTTGCCCGCACCGAACGGTGGTACCGAAGTGGTGGTGCGTGCCGCGGATGTCGAGCCCCGCTTTGACTTGCTGTTTGCTTCGCTGGCCATTCCACCTCTGGGGCACCCTCCCAAAATTGCAGTGATTTGACCCCGCGGTTCCGGCCTGAGCCGGAAACCGCTCGTCCCAATCATCTAGCGATTCAGGAGAACTCGCATGCTATCCCTTTCTCGTCGCGGCTTTTTGGCCGCTTCTGCCGCTACGGCCGCATCTTTGGTCCTACCCGCTCGTG
Source organism: Gemmobacter sp. (assembly GCA_003509785.1). GTDB lineage: Bacteria > Pseudomonadota > Alphaproteobacteria > Rhodobacterales > Rhodobacteraceae > Gemmobacter. The sequence continues at coordinate 20,499 of DOMY01000287.1, read as the reverse complement.
TGCGGGCCCAATCCGCCCGTATGTCTTTGACGGCCACATCCCGGACGCTTGACATCAAAGGCCGGGCCGCAAACGTCTGGGGGCTCACGGATGGCACAGGCCGCTCCGGGCTTGTACTAGATCCTGGACAGGCCTTCGCGGTCGACCTCAAGAACACGCTGACCGAGCCTACAATCATTCACTGGCACGGACAGATCCCAGACAACGCACAGGACGGTGTCCCCGACCTGCCGATGCCAATGCTGCAGCCCGGTGAAATCCGCGCCTATGACTTCGCGGCAAGGCCGGGCACCCACTGGATGCACGCCCACATCCCGGCGCACGAAATGCTACTTCTGGCAGCGCCACTGATCGTGCGGCGGGACGAGGATGTTCAGGCAGATCGTCAGGAGGTGACGCTGTTCCTGCATGACTTCTCGTTCAAGTCGCCCGCCGAGGTGCTGACCGAGATCACCGGCGGCGCATCGATGGCCGGCATGGATCATGGCCAGCCGGAGCAAGGTGCCATGGACCATTCCGGGATGGACATGGGCGCCATGGGGCAGGGCGGCATGATGGCGATGCCGGGCATGGACGGCATGGCAATGGACCTCAACGACTACAACTTCGATGCCTATCTCGCCAACGACCGGACGCTTGACGACCCGGAAGTCGTACAGGTGGACAAAGGCGGGCAGGTGCTGGTCCGCGTGATCAACGCCGCCGCTGCGACTGTCTTCTGGATCGATACGGGCGCGCTTCCCGGACGGCTGGTTGCGGTGGACGGCGAGCCGGTGCAACCGCTGCCTGGCAGTCGCTTTGGTGTCGCCATGGGCCAGCGTCTCGACATCGAACTGGATGTACCGAGGGAGGGCGGGGCGTATCCGGTTCTCGCCTTGCGCGAGGGCGCCAAGGAAAGGACGGGTGTCATCCTGGCCACGCCGGGGGCCGCTGTGGCGAAGATCGCTGACTTGTCGGAGCGAGACCATCCCGCCTTCAGCGGCGATCTCGCACAGGAAAGCTTGCTTCGCGCGGTCACTCCGTTGCCCGAACGTGCGCCCGCATCGCAGCCGATGCTCATGCTGGGTGGCTCGATGATGCCCTATGTCTGGACGATCAACGGACAGACCTGGGGCACCCATGTGCCGGTAACGGCGAAGTCCGGCGATCGGGTCGAGATGATGTTTCACAACATGTCCATGATGGCACATCCGATGCACCTTCACGGTCACGCGTTTCAGGTGGTCAGCACAGGCGGTGCGCGTTTTGCAGGTGCGGTACGCGACACCGTGCATGTGCCGCCGATGGGCATGGTGACGGTTGCGTTGGACGCAGGTGAAGCCGCGCGCTGGATGCTGCATTGCCACCATATGCCCCACCTCTCGACCGGCATGATGACCGAGTTCGCGGTTTCAGCCTGAAGCGCGCCCGGACCTGCAGCCAGTCTGCGGGTCCGGGCCTTTTTACGGGGAACACGCCATGCTCACCCATATCTGCCGCCGGTCGGTACTCGTCGGCCTCGCCATGCCCTATCTCGCAACTCCGGCTGAGGCTCGGCCTCCATTCCGACTTCGGAGCGACCCTCAGCAACTGCTTTCACCCCCGATCCTGGATGAGAAAGGAACCACCCGGTATCTCGACGACTTCGCCGGACGGGTGATCCTTTTGAACATTTGGGCGACGTGGTGCCCGCCCTGTCGGGAAGAGATGCCGATGCTTGAGCGACTTGAAAAACGGCTCGGCGGCGCGGATTTCGCGGTCCTGCCTCTTTGCATTGATGACGCTGGGATTGGCCGGGGCCGACAGTTCTATGACGAGATCGGTCTGGACGCTCTGCCGCTCTATTGGGCTGAGCCATTAAGGGTTCAGCTTGCCCTGGCCTTTATCGGGCTGCCGACAACGCTTCTGATTGACCGTCAAAGCCGCGAGATCGGACGGCTACAAGGTCCGTTCGCCTGGGACAGCGACGACGCCGTCGAACAGATCGTCGGTGCCTTTTGACTGGTCTGTTGTGTCGGCCGAAGAGCGCGAAGGCAAGGATCGGAATCCGCAAGCAATGATGTGATATCAGGCGGCCGGATAGCTGGTGTAAACCTCTAGGCCGCCATCGCGCCGGATCAGTATTACATCGTAGGCATCGCGGCTGTCTTCAGACCCCATGCCGGGCGCNNCGCCCTGATCCATCTTGAAGCGGATCAGCAGCGTACCCATCGAAATTTCATCGGTCACGGTGAAGCCTTGATCGCGCAGGTAGTCGACCCAGGCTTCACAGCATTCGCAACCGCGTCCCTTGACGACATGGATTGGCGGTTCTCCCTCTGCCTGAGCCTTGGCGGCAGGGGTTACGGCAAAAGCTGCTGCTGCAAGGATGACCTCGCGGCGTCCGATCAAATATCTGTTCATCCGCGTTCTCCGTCAGTTCCTGAAATGAAGCCAGTTTCGCTGCGCCAAGTGGCGAGCGCATTGAGATCATCTGCCGAAGCAATCTCCTGTTCCGGCAAGGCGTCCTGGTCTTTAGGATCGACCGGTCTGCCGTCGACACGAACTTCGTAGTGAAGGTTGGGGCCGCTCACGAGCCCTGTCGCGCCGACCGCGCCAATCTCGTCTCCCGCCTTGACCCGCGACCCCACGCGAACGTCTTCGGCAATTTCGGAAAGATGTGCATAGCGTGTGACGACCCCACCACCGTGATCGATGTCGATCGTGGTGCCGTAGCCACGGATCGTGCCCGCAAAGATCACCCTCCCGGCGCCGGTCGCAGAGACTTCCGTTCCCACGGGTGCAGCGTAATCGATTCCGGTATGCATGCGAACCCCGCCCAGTACAGGATGGTTCCGTCGGCCGAAGACTGACGACAGGCGGGCGCCAAGAATGGGTGCTGCTGAACGCTGCACGGCTTCGCCGTCCTCGAAAACGATGACTGGGCCAGCGGCTTCGGTCGCAACGAGTTCAAGGACGCGATCAGAAAGCTCCAATCGAGCGTAACTCAGGCGCGGCTCGCCCGCGATGCTCCCATCGGGCAGCTGATCTTCCTGCCAGACAAGAGCGAAAGTTTCTCCGCCTTTGAGGTCGCGTCTAAAATCGACCTGACCCGCAAGCAGCGCCGTTAGGTCAACTGCAAATCGTTCGGGTGCATTTCGCGCCATCAGGGCGTCATAGAGAGTTCCGTCGAGGGTCAAGGTCTCCCGGCGGTCCGTTTCACGAACCGGCGGTTCGCGCCGTTGTGCCGCGATCGGCCCGTCGAACGAGAGAGCGATCTCCACACCATCTTCCACAAAAAGCGACAGGCGTGTCAGCGATGCCGGATCCCCGGACGCCGCAGTCCATTCGATCCGATGGCCAGGTCGGAGGTCCGTCAGGTCGTAGACACCTGAGAGCGCGAGGGCGGCTTCTGCCCGGACCGTCCCGGGGATTCCTGCGTGACCAAGGACGCTGTCCAGGGTGTCACCGGGGGCGATTGTGACTTCGAATGCCACAGGCAAATGCGCCGTCGGAGGATCGGCCACTGCCTGGAGTGGGGCGAAAGCCGCGGTAGCAAGGATCAGAAATGCGGAGCGGATCATCTGGCAGAATGACCTTTCAACTAAGGGTTCGGCGGATTTTGGGAACGGCGAAGCGCCGGTCCTCGTGAAAGTCGATGATGCTGACGAAGCGCCCATCGGGGTGGAACAGGAACACACCGGCGGTATGGTCAATCGTGTAGTCACCGGCGTCCTTGGCGACGCGGCGATAGGTTGCGCGAAAATCTGCGGCGGCCTGCGCGACCTCGTCAGCAGATCCCGTCAGCCCCAGGATACGTTGATCAAAGTTGCTGACGTAGTCGGCAAGGACGTCGGGCGTGTCCCGCTCCGGATCGACCGAAATCAACGCGACAATCATGCGATCGGCGTCAGCACCCAGTTCTTCGAGCCAGAGCGATATGTCGCTCAGTGTGGTTGGACAGACATCCGGGCACCAGGTGAAGCCAAAGAACACCATGACCGGGCGACCGGCCCAGTCTGCGGGTCTGACGGATCGGCCACGGTGATCGGTCAATGTCCAGGTCATCTCGCCGATTGGCAAGGGCAGGAGCTCGCTGCGGGTTGGCAGATTGCGCGTGCGATGGGCCCCGACGCCCAGCATGAAGGCGACGGCTCCGACTGCCCCTCCAGCAACGAGGATTATTGCCCTGCGTCGGCGCAATCCGGACCCTCCGCACGCAAGGACAGGACGTCGACGTTCACGGTAACCTCACCGGCCTTTTTTAAGGACAGGGTAACCGGGAAGCTGTCGCCCTCCTTGAGGGCGGTGGTCAGTCCCATCAGCATGCCATGGTATCCACCAGGCGAAAGCTGCACGTTCTGGCCGGCCGGTACCGGGATCGACATCGCATGCGGCATTGATGCGATGCCATCCTTGACGACGGTCTCGTGCAACATCGGCATACGGGCTGCGGGAGTCGCGATGCCAATCAGGGCATCGTCCACAGATCCAGCGTTGGTGATCTCCACATAGAAAACGCCGGGACGTCCCGCGCCGATCGTTGCCTTCGACCATGCGTGTTCAATGGTCAGATCACCGATGGTCACGGTCTCGCATGCCATTACGGCAGGCGCGGACAGGATCAGAGCTGCGGCAAGAAGGAAGTGTTTCATGGGTCAGAATCTCGATTGAAGGTCGGAAAGGATGTCGGCCGCAGATGTGCCGTAGGTGAATTGACGTAGCCACGCGCCATCCGGGCCGATCAAATAGAGGCCAGGACTGTGCGCCATTGTGTACCCACCCGGCGACGAGGTGTCGGCCTCCCGCGCGTAGAAAATCTTGAAGCTTGCGGCCGCAGACTGTGTTTCCGCCTCGCTTCCGGCCAGACCGAGGATCATTGGATGAAAGGCCTTGGTGTAGTCGGCCAGTCCCAGACGCCTGTCGCGTTCGGGATCGATCGAAATGAAAATCGGCTGCACCGATCCCGCTTCAGATCCAAGGTCATCCATGACCTGTGCGACTTCAGAGAGAGTCGTCGGACAGACATCGGGGCAGCTTGTGAAACCGAAGAACACCAACAGAAACTTTCCACGGAATTCGGCAGTGGTACGACTGCGACCTTCGCTGTCTGCAAGCGCAAACGTGGGCGTGAAGGCAGGGGCCGCGATCGAAGTGTCATCATTTGCAGGCATCCAACGCACCGCTGAGAACGTAACGACCGCCGCAGTGGCGGCAATCCAAAGGATGATCTGCAGAGAACGAAGACGCATGAACAGTCCGGAATGTGAGAACAGCCTGCCGTCTAGAACCTCGAGCAACTAGAGGTTCAATCGACAAAAAGGTGAGGATTTCAGGACCGGCAAGGTTTCGCCGATCAGGCGGCCCCAAGAAACCTGGCGAGGGCAATGCCAAGGAAGGTGCCAAACAGCCCAAAGGCGATGGCGAAGCCTACGCCATACTGCAGACGGTCGAGAGTCTTTCCGCCGCGCCGCCGTGCAACGAGGTAACCCCAGAGGAATCCGATGATTGCGAAGAGCGGCCCGATCATGTCGATGCACCTTTCAGGTTGGCCTGTTGCCGCCGGGCCCAGTAGCCACCGATCACCCATGAAGTGATGATCAGAATGAGAAGCGCCCAGTCTCCGAGGCGGGCGTAGATGGTTACAGGCAATGGGCGGGGCAAGCGGATGTCGATCACGCCTGACGTGTCGATATCGAGCACTGCCAATGTTGCCCCATAAGCATCAACCACCGCCGAAATTCCCGTGTTGGCGGCCCGCACGAGTGGAAGGCCCTCTTCAACGGCCCGCATCCGGGCCGATGCCAAGTGCTGCCATGGTCCGATCGAGGCACCGAACCAGGCGTCGTTTGTCGCGTTGAAGATCCAGTCCGGTCTGATTGCATCATCGACGACATGTCCGGGAAAAATGATCTCATAGCAGATAGCGATCCCCGCATAGGGGTGCGGGCCGAACGCAAGTGTCCGGGGCCCTGGCCCCGGCGTGAAGTCTCCGAGCGATTGAACCAGACGCTGGAGGGGCAAAAGGTTGCGCCACGGAATGTACTCACCGAACGGAACAAGATGATGTTTGGCATAGCGCGTCAGAATGGTACCATCGGAAGAGATAGCAAGCACGGCGTTCCGGTAGACTGTCCCGGCCTCGGTTTCCTCCCTTTCCGGGCTTCCTGTCAGCAAGACGCCGGTTTCGGGCAAGAGCCAGCCCAACATCGCCCGGGCGCCCGCATCCTCTGCCAGGAACCCTGGCCAAGCGGTTTCTGGCCAGAGCAGGATGTCGAAGTCGCCGGGCCGGGCCGAAAGTGCGATGAGTTTCAGGATGTTTGCGTTTCGTGCGGCATCATCCCACTTGGCACTTTGAGCAATGTTCGGCTGAACAACACGGACCTGCGCGCCACGTTCTGACAGCACATCGGCGAGCAGCAAACGCACTGCACCAAATCCCACCGTCGACAAGGCGATTGCGCCTGCGGTGGCGAGGCGGCCGTTACGTTTCCCGTTGTCGGCCGAGACAAAGGCCAGTCCGGCAAGTGCCGCGCAGAGCACCAGAAGAAACCCCAGCCCGTAGCTTCCGACGACAGAGGAGGCTTGCGCGGCGACCGGCCAGTCGGACAGCGTGTAGGCAGCCAGGTTCCAGGGAAACCCGGTGAGAACATGCCCTCGCAGCCACTCCGTGGCGGTCCAGCTTGTCGCCATCGAGAGCGCGAACGGCAACCCGGCGCGTTCCAAGCGTGCCGCGAGAGCGCAGGCCAGAGCAGGAAAGACCGATAGAAGCCCGGAAAGACCAAGAACCGCTGGCAGAGCCAACCAACCGAACCGGTCCCCCTCAACTTGAAAACTTTCGGTGATCCAGAAAAGCCCGGGCACGAATTGACCGAGGCCGAATAAGTATCCGAGCCTGAACGCGATGAGACCGGATGCGCCACGCACCAACACTCCCAGCAGAGCAAAGGCGACAAGCGCAAGTGGCAGGATCGAGTATGGCGGCAGGGCAAAGACAATACAGGCTCCAGCCAGGACAGAGGATACCAGACCCGCAAAGCCTCGCAGGATCGGCCTGCTCGAAACCCTTTGTTCTCCAATGTGGCCAATCTTGAAACAGCCTCCTGTGTTCATCGAGACGGTTAGCTGCTCTAGCAACTAGAGGTGCAACAATTGGTTTGATGCTTCACGGCATTGTCAGGCCGATGCGGCATATCGCATAATTTCCTTGCCCATGCAGGCTGCGAAACAGCTCAACCATAGCAACAGGTGTCCGGTCACACAGACTTGACTGGACACGAGGTGCGCTTTTCTCAACGGCATATTAAACGGTGCAGGTGTATTCGACGGCTCTGCGCCACAGTATCCAGAAGAAAGCTAGGCTCATGTTCACACGACGCCACTTCATTGCAACATCAGCCGCATTGTTTTCGGCACCGATTTCCGCCCCGGCTTTCGCTTCATCGCACATGCAAGACCAGTGGGCAGCCTGGGATGCCGAGGTCACTCCGTCAGGCTATGACCCTGCCACGACCAATCCATGGGGATTGCATCCTCGCCTCCTTCCGACCAGCGTCGAAGCGCGTGCCGGGTTGGTGCCAGGCGATATCCATGTCGACGCGATTGCGCGGTATCTCTATCACATCCAGGCTGACGGCACGGCGATGCGCTACGGCGTCGCCATTGGCCGGGACGGTCTTTACGAACCCGGAACATATACAATCCGGCGCAAGGCAAAGTGGCCGAGTTGGACCCCCACGCCAGCCATGATCGAACGCGAGCCGGAAATCTATGCGAAGTTCGCAGATGGCATGGACCCTGGCCCAGCTAACGCCCTTGGATCGCGGGCGCTTTATCTTTTTGTCGGCAACCGCGACACTTACTTGCGGATCCACGGGACGCCGCTTCCAGGTTCGATTGGTAGCCGCGCAAGTTCGGGCTGCGTGCGCATGGTCATGGCACACATCAACGATCTGTTCGACCAGGTCGAGACCGGCGTGACCGCCTATCTCTATCCCGCAGAAGAAGGGAACGTGGCGACGACCAGCTAAGGGGATCGCATGGGCCTTCGTTTCTGGAACGCCAGGCGCGCAAGTTCGACCGACCCGCAATCGCGTCGCTGACATGCGGTTTGCTGTCCTTGCTGCCGGCGCGCGGCCTGAGCAGCAGTACTCTCAGCTCGAAACGGCGGGTTTGGCGGAAGCCTGTGTGCAGATTGGCCTTCCTTCGACCGTTCGCAACGGCAGCAGTGTCGTTTCAACCGGCCCGACATGGCGGTACCAGTAGCAGCCGTCCTCAGGCTTGAGGATCACTTCCTCAAGATTCTGATAGGGTGCAGCAATCAGCGCGACACCTTCGGGCAGTTCCTTCAGAAATCCCGTAAACTTGTCGATGCCCTGATCAATCGGCACAGTGCAGGCCCCGAGCGCCAGAAGAGCGACAGCAACAAGGACTGGCCGACACTTTCTCAGGACGCTGGTCGTCGTGGTGCCAATCGGCTGGGAGGCGTCGCCCGGTTGTGTTACCCCGAAACTTTCAATTCTTAACATCGAACATTCCTGCTTCTTGTGTCGCCGCGAGCGTGATCCTTACCATAAGGCTTTGGTTAGGTGCCGCAGGAGTCATACTTTGATCAGCGCTGCAGTCACATACATGAAGGCGATACCCCCAAGGAAGCCACCGAGGACGGCCGGAGAGAACATGATCGCCTGTCGATCAATGTTCTGACGCTGCAGATAGGCCGTGACCTCGACCATCACCTGCAGGATGGCACCGGCACCGACCGCAAGTGCCAAGGCTGACCACTGTGGCGCATAGGCGAGGCTGCCAACCCAGATGCCAAGCACAGCCGGTCCACCCGCCAACAGCGTCAGCGCAGCAAAGCTCCAAAGCGGCGGGCGGATGCGCAGCATCGGGGCGGCGATGCCGATGCCTTCGGTCACGTTGTGCAGAGCAAAGCCGAGGACGAGAAAAGTACCCAAGCCCGCTGCACCGGCGGCGAACGCGCCGCCGATGGCCAGCCCCTCGCCGAAGTTGTGCAGCCCGATTCCGAGCGCGATATAGAAGGCCAATGCCAGCCCCTCGGGTCGCCCACGCCAGCGCCCGATTGCCATCAACAGCAGGAAACTGGCCAGCGCCGATAGCCAGACCATGGCAGATCCTTGGAACATTGCCGCCGCTTCGGCTGCTAGTTCTGTGGCCTCGCCCAACATGTCCAAAAGCAGGAAGGCCAGCATCCCCACCGTCAACGCGAGCACGAAGTTCATGCCGGTGGTGCCAAAGCCGCGCATGGCCGGGTAAAACATCAGACCGAGCGCCACCGGCAGCAAACCGACCAGCGCTCCCACCAGCGCCTGCATGCGGAACTGTCCCGCCGTGGCCTTTGGCGTCTGCACTGCAACGGCAATCTCGTGCCCGAAAACGGTACCTGTGTTCGACACCAGAGCAACGTGATGCGCTTCGCCCAGAACCCAAGGGTAGGGGATCTGTACCCAGACGGCGCTACCGCGCGCAATCGGCCCCGGCGGGTTCTGCGTGAAGGTCCAATAGGCGTCATCGACGGCAACCTGGGCGATCTGCATCGCCTCCGAGCCGCCCGCCCGCACCAGAATCTGGATGCCGGTCTGGTCGAGAACGGTTCGCTCTACCGTAAGGGACTCGACCGGCGGCGCGCCGTTGTTGAAGCTGCGAAGTGGATCGAGTGACGCGATCCAGACGAAAGACCCAAGAATGGCAGCCAGTGGCAGAAGTACCAACAGAAGCCGGATCGCAGTGGGGCGGGTGGGCTGGCTCTGATCGCTCATGCGCCCGGCCCGCGCACGTCGAACATGCCCACCCAGCCAAGTTCTGTAAATTCGGATTGATGCGCGTGGAACATGTACATCCCGTCCTCGTGGTCGGCAAAGCTGAACTCGAGAATGCCGCGCTGTGCCTGGCACTGCATGATCAGATCGACGGTGCGCAAGGTGGGCGTCAGCTGCGTGCCGGTGTCGTAGTAGTCGAAGAAATTGGCGTGCAGGTGAAACGAGTTGATCGGGTCGAACTCGGTCACGTTTACCAGATAGACCCGCACAGGCCGGGTCTTGTCGATGCGGATCGGCACGTTCATGTAGGCTTGGCCGACCGTGTTGACGGCATAAACTTCGTTGCCGCCGTCGAAATTGGTGTCGAAGGCATTCATCACCATCGCCAGTTCCTGCCAGTTGGCATTCTCGGGACTGCCAAGGACACGCGAGGCGGCAACGGCCGAAAGCGCCGGATCGGACTGACGTGCGGGGTCCGGGTCGATCACGAAGAGGCCGTACATGCCCTTGTGCATGTGCCGTTTCAGCGGCAGGGCATGGCAGTGGTAGCGATGGCAGCCGAAGGGCTTGGCATCGAATTCGTAGATGAATTCCTCCCCCGGGCCAATCAGCCCGGCCCCCGGAACTCCGTCCATTCGCGCCGAGTGGATCCCATGGAAGTGCATGGAATGCGGGTGCGAGCCATAATTGCGGAAGATGATCTTCAGCCACTCGCCTTCCTTGGCTCGCAGGGCCGGGCCAGGGACGCGTCCGTTGAACGTCCAGGCAGGAAAGAAGATGCCGGGGGCGATCTCGATCTCGCGGTCGATGGCAGTGACTTCGAATGTGCGCAGGGTTCGGCCATCGGGCAGAAGCTCGGTCGTTCCAGTATCCCAGTCCGTCAACATTGCCGACGGATCAAACCCGTTCGCGTCGTGGTCCACGCGCCCAACCGTCGTCATGTTGCCATGCGCCATGCCGGACATCGGTGCGGCGTAAGGATCGGCGGACATCGCCGTCATGTCGTGTCCAGCCATCGGGTCAGGTGCAGTTTGCGACCGTGCCGTGCCGACGGCAATGGCTGCGCCACCGGCAGCGGCAAGGCTCCCGACGAGCAAGGCGCGCCGTGACGGATCGACCTTGGTGGTTTCGTCGGCAGGCATGGATGGGACTTCCCGGACCGGGCACCAAAGTCTTGGCGCGAAATGTTAGTCAAGGCTAATAATCTGCCCACAGGGTTTACCTGTCAACCCAGATCGTGCGACACTGTGACCACGATGCACGATGATCCTCATGAAGTCCTGCCCGCTGCCAGTGACGACCGCTCTCCCGACTTGCGCGCGGAGGCATTTCAGGGCGTGCGCGCAGCGCGGCGAAACGAGCTGGCCGAAGACTACGTGGAGCTGATCGCCGAGTTGATTCACAGCCACGGCGAGGCGAGGCCCGTCGACATCGCCACCCGGATGGGTGTCACCGCGCCGACAGTGGCAAAGACGCTGGACCGGCTCGCCCGCGATGGTCTCATCACCCGGGCCAAGTATCGCTCGATCTTCCTGCCCGAGCAGGGCAGGGCGCTTGCCAAGGAATGTCGGCACCGGCATGAGATCGTGTTGCGGTTCCTGCTCAGCCTCGGGCTTGATGCGGAGACGGCCGAGAGGGACGCCGAAGGCATTGAGCACCACGTGAGCGAGCGGACGCTGGAGCTGTTCGCGGCCTTCGTTTCGCGAAACTGACCTGGCGGATCAGGCGTTCTCCACCGCAAAGCACACATCGGCGATCAGGCTTTCGGCACTGAAGTTCTCCAGCCGTTTGCCGTTCAGGAAGAAGGTTGGCGTCTGGCGGATGCCCACGGCTTCGACATCCGCCATGTCCTGATTGAGGATGCCGGTGATGCCTGGGAACAGCTTGTCACTTTCCGCCTTCGCAAGATCGAGGCCAGCGGCACCGGCAATTTCCCAGGCCACGTCCATTTGCGGCGCTCCGTGTACGGGCCAGCCCGGCCGCTGTTCCAAAGGCGCACCCAGCACCGGTTCGAACTTGTCCTGCATCCGTGCGGCCTCGAAGATGCACACGGCTTCGTCTGAGCCTTGGTGGAACACCGTGTAGCGCAGCACGACGCGGACCTGATCCGTACGTCCGATCGGCTTTGGGAACTCGAGCAACAGAAACAAAGCTGATCCTGCACGCTGTGTGCTCGCATTAGCGAATATGCGGCGCGCAATCAGTCCAAGAAATCGAATGGCCGAATGAAAAGCTCGAACGAATCTTCTATGGGAAAATCTCGATGGGTGTGCCATCTCGAACCATGGCGTAGAGCTCCTCAATCTGCCGATTGCTGACGGCGATGCAGCCCGCAGTCCAGTCTCGGACGTTGAGAGGCTCTATTCCGCGTCGCGGACCGCCGTGGATAAAGATATCTCCTCCGGGAGACCTACCCTGCTCGGCTGCAAAAGCAGCGTCTGCATCGTTTGGATAGGAAATACCAACGGACAAGTGATAGAGACTATCAGGGTTTCGCTTGTCGATGAGGTAACTTCCCTCGGGCGTCTTTCCATCCCCTTCGAACTGCTTGTGCCCTTTGGGTGCAAAGCCAAGTCCGATTGGATATGTTTTCAACGGTCCCTTCTCGCCATCGAGGAAGAGCAGCCGCTGGGACTTGTAAATCCGCAAACGAGTAACCGGTGGCCCGCTGTAAGTCCTAAATTTTCCGGCACAAGCAGACAACAGACCTGCGACAGTGCCCAACAAGAAAACGCGTCGTGTGCCGTTAGAAACCATGATGGCTAAGTGTCCAGTTCAAAGTGATCGTCTTCAAGCGTTGGAGAATGCCTGCTTCTACAAAGTTCANNCATGGCCCTGCCTGGCATCCATTTAACGGCAGAAACTTTCTACGAGCGATCTCACCGAGCCACAACTGGCAACACTAGGTGTTTGACGTGCCACTAGTTTTGTATGCGTATTGCCCCGCCCTGTTTTCGGCCTTCGCCAGCCGGTCCTGAACGCCGTCAGCTATTCTCGACCGCAAAACGCACATCGGCGATCAGGCTGTCGGCGCTGAAGTTTTCCAGCCGCTTGCCGTTGAGGAAGAATGTTGGGGTCTGACGGATGGCCAGTGCTTCGACATCGGCCGCGTCCTGGTTCAGAATGCCGGTGATCCCCGGGAAGAACTGGTCGGTTTCCGCCTTCTCCAGATCGAGACCTGCGGCACCGGCGATTTCCCAAGCGACATCCATCTCCGGTGAGCCATGAACGGCCCAGCCGGGCTGCTGCTCCAGAAGCGCGTCCAGCACCGGTTCGAACTTGTCCTGCATCCGCGCAGCTTCAAGGATGCGCACGGCCTCGTCCGAGCCTTCATGGAAGACGGTGTAGCGCAGCACAACGCGGACCTGCGTCGGAAACTGCCGCCGGATTTCCTGCACCACTGGGTGGTAAGCGCGGCAGGCCTCGCAGGAGGGATCGAAAAATTCGACCAATGTGACGGGCGCATCGGCGGGACCGAAGCTGGGGGAATACTCTCGGATCAAAAGCGCCTGATCTGCGGTTGGCGTGNNGGCGGCTGCCAGTGCCTCTGCCTCGGCTGCGCGGCGACGATTCAGGATGATGGTGCCACCTGCAAAGGCGGCGAGCCCGAGTGCGGATGCTCCGATCAGGAGGTTACGACGATTCATGGGCGGTGTCCTTTCGGCAAGAGGAGACAAACAAGGATCGCCGCGAAGGCGACCGCTGAAAGATAGGGGATGGGCAGGCCAAGGATCATCTGCGCCTCGCCGGTGCAGGACGGCCCATTCTCGGTGCAGGGCACGATCGGCGCGGGCAAGAGGCCGGCGTAAAGGCCCGAATGCCAGGCCGCCAGCGCCAGCCCGGCCAAGACCAGACGCATAGCGTAGGTGCGCGCTATGCCGTCTCCACGCCAGAACGACAGACCAAGGATTGGCACGAGCGGGAACATGGCGATGCGCTGATACCAGCAGAGCGTGCAGGGCATCTGTCCCAACACTTCGCCGATGAACAGCGCGCCAAGCGTCGCCGCCAACGCAATCAGGAAGGCGGCGATCAGTGAGAGCTCGTCGCGCGACAGACTTTGCGGGTCAGCTTTGGTCAAGAACTGGCTCCTTGCTGCGTCGAAGGGGAAGAGAGGCGGCAAGGATCAGGACCGCGCCCAGAGTGATCGCAATATCGGCGACGTTGAATGTTGGCCAATGCCAGTCGCGCCAATAGAAATCAAGAAAATCGGTCACGGCACCCTGTCGCAGGCGGTCGATGATGTTGCCAAGCGCCCCACCCGCAACCAGGCCATAGCCTGCCCGTTCCAGCGGGTGCTGCGCCCGAAAAGCCATGACGGCGAAGGCAAGGGTCAGGGCGCCCGTCAGCGCCGCCATCACGAGCGGCTTGCCCNNTCACCCATCATACCAAAACTCGCACCCTCGTTGAAGCCAAGGGTGAGGTTGAAGCCCGCAAAAACCGAGACCGCAATCCCCTGCGACAGCAGCGACAGCGCCGCTGCCTTGGTCAATTGGTCTGCCACTACTGTGGCAGCGATCAGGGAAATCAGTACCGCCCTGGTCATCGTGCAGCCCTTCGGTTTATGCCGATCCAGCGCGGGACCGATGCAGCGTAACGGTCATAGTCAGACCCGATTGCGTTACGCAGGGCGGCCTCTTCCGACCGGACTTGCGTGCTGGCCGACCAGAGAAACAGGATTGGCGCGAGGACTGTCGGGACTGCCGGAACCGCGATCGCAACACCTGCCAGCAGGGCAAACTGACCAACAAAGGTCGGGTTGCGGCTAAAGCAGTAGAGCCCGTTCGAGACCAGATCGCCGGTCTCGCCGGCTGTCACGCCGACGCGCCAGGACGATCCCATCGACATCTGTGCTGCAAAGGCGACCATTGCGCCAAGACCTGCGACAAAGACTCCGATCAGGCCGAGGAAGATGGCGCGCCCCTCAGTCCAGAGCGGATCGACCTTGTGTAGTGCGGGTACGGCGAGCCAGAGAAGTGGCCCGAAAAAGGCAAGCGCAAAGGCCGCACGAAACCCCATCGCGGCCAGACGGTCGCGTCCCGTGGCGCGCGAAAACAGCCAGACGGATCGCCCCGCCGCTTGCGCCGCCAAAGCACTGCCCCAGAAGAACAGAGCCAGATAGCCGAAAAGAAGGGCCAGCGCGGCCCAGCCAAAACCCGAGATCATGATGTCAGCTTTCACGCTCAGGGTTGAACCGCAGCAGGCGCAGGGCGTTCAGGGTCACAAGCACTGTCGCCCCGGTATCGGCCAGGATCGCAATCCACAGGCCGGTCAGACCGAAAACCGAAGTCACCAGAAACACGGCCTTCAGCCCCAATGCGATGGTCACGTTCTGGCGTATGTTGGCCATCGCTGCACGCGACAGGCGGATCGTGGCGGGGATGTCGGTCACCCGGTCGCGCAGGATTGCAGCATCGGCGGTTTCCAGCGCCACATCGGTGCCCGAGCCCATTGCCACGCCGACCGACGCCTGTTTCAGCGCCGGCGCGTCGTTGATGCCGTCGCCTATCATCATTACGCCGCCCTTGGAGCCGATCTCGCGGATGTAGGCGAGCTTGTCTTCGGGCAGCATGTCGGCCTCGAACTTTAGGCCGAGGCTTCCGGCAATCGCGGAGGCTGTGCGGGGGTTATCCCCGGTCAGGATCACCGAGGTCACCCCCATGGCCGTCAGCTGGCGCACAGCGTCCTTGGCGTCCGCCCGCGGTTCGTCTCGCATGGCGATCAACCCAAGTGGGGTCTTCTCGCGGAACACCGCAACAGCGGTCTTGCCGTCTTCTTCGAAGATCGTGGCCTGCCGCAAACCAAGGCCTTCAAGCCCACCATGTTCCATAGCGTAACGCGGAGAGGCGACCCATGCGGGCGCACCACCCACCGTCGCGACCACGCCTTTCCCCATCAACGCCTTTGCATCCTGCGACGACAGCGCGGCCACGCCTGCGTCCTTTGCCTTGTTCAGGATGGCGATGGCGAGCGGGTGGCTTGACCCCATCTCGACCCCTGCCGCAACGGCCAGAAGCTCGGCTTCGGTGGTGGCCCCAAACGGCACGACATCCGTCACCTGCGGGCGGCCATGTGTCAGCGTCCCGGTCTTGTCGAAGGTCACGACATCGACCTTCGCTGCCGCTTCGATCACGGCGCCGCCTTTCATCAAGAGGCCGCGCCGCGCACCGGTGGACATAGCCGAAGCGATGGAAGCAGGCACCGATATGACCAGCGCGCAGGGGCAACCGATCAGCAGAAGTGCAAGGCCGCGGTAAACCCAGGTATCCCAGGGCTGACCGAATGCCAGCGGAGGCACCAGCACCACCAACGCTGCCACGGCGACGATGGCGGGCATGTACCAGCGGCTGAAGCGGTCGATGAAGCGTTCAGTCGGCGCTCGCGCCTCTTCGGCCTCTTCGACAAGGCGGATGATGCGGGCGATGGTGTTGTCATCCGGCCCCTTGGTCACTTTGACCCGCAGGGCCGCCTCGGTGTTGATAGCACCGGCAAAAACCGCATCCCCCGGCCCGCGCGTCTTGGGCACGCTTTCGCCGGTGACCGGGCTTTCATCGACGCCCGAGGTGCCGTCGGTAATTTCGCCATCGGCTGGAATGCGGTCGCCGGGGNNTGGCCGACGGACAGGCTTGCGGCAGGCACCTCGCGCGTGGTGTCACCGGTGACCAGTTGTGCAGTCTTGGGCACCAGATTGGCCAGCGCCCGGATGCCATCCCGTGCCTTGCCTGCGGCGACGCCTTCCAGCACTTCGCCCACGGCGAACAGGAACACTACCAGCGCCGCCTCTTCGGCTGCGTCGATGAACAACGCGCCGACGGCTGCAATCGTCATCAGGCTTTCGATGGTGAAGGGCTGACCCATCCGCAATGCCGCAAAGGCGCGCTGCGCTACCGGGGCCACCCCGATCAGACAAGCGGCGACGAAGGCCCATTTGCCTATCTCGGGTGCCAGATATTCGATAATCCAGGCGGCTGCCAGCAACAGCGCAGTGAAGATCACCAGCCTGCCCTTGGCGGTCTGAAACCATCGCTTGCCCCGGTCAGCTGGGTCGTCATGGATATGGCCGGGGCTGCCGTGGCCGGACTCGTCTTGCTTGGTGCTGGATGCCTTTGGGCCGTGATCGTGACCAGCATGATCGTGGCCCTCATGATCTCGGTTGCTGTGATCGAGATCTGGATGGATGCCGGTCTTATCGGTCGCAGCCTGCGCGTCGGGCAGCACGAACTCTTTCTTCGCTGATGCCGCGCGTGGCGCAATCTCGTAGCCAAGTGCGCGGACAGTCTTTTCGATCCTGTCTTTCCCGGTCTGTGCTTCATCCAGCGTCAGTCGCAGGCGCTCCGACATGATCCCGACCTCGACCCCGCTTACTCCCGGCAGACGCGCGACAGCATCTTTGATTTTGGTTGCGCAGGACCCGCAGTCCATGCCTGTCACTGTCCAGTCGCAGGACGTTTCGCGTGCAGCTTCCGACATCGTCATTCCTCCTGCCGCAGAGCGGGCAGTTGATTTCATCGAATCAGGAACCTAATGTCTCTAGCAACTATAGCTTCAAGGGGAATCTGATGCTGACCATCGGAAAATTGGGCGAAGCCGCCGGAGTGAAGGTTCCGACGATCCGCTATTACGAGCAGATCGGCCTCCTTCCCGAAGCCGAACGCAGCTCGGGCAACCAGCGGCTTTATGGCCGCAAGGCGATGAAACGGCTCGCCTTCATTCGGCATGCGCGCGATCTGGGCTTCACGCTCGAGGCGATCCGGGATCTCCTGAGCCTGTCTGACAATCCCGACCAATCCTGTGCCGCCGCTGATGCCATCGCTAGGTCGCAACTGGTCGAAGTCGAAAGTCGCCTTGCGCGCCTGACCGCGCTGAAAGCCGAACTCGAGCGCATGGTCGTGCAATGTGCGGGCGGCAAGATTGCCGATTGCCGGGTCATCGAAGTTCTGGGTGACCATTCGCTTTGCGCAACCGATCATCGGCATCCGGAGACAGAGGCGACGCAATGACCGCACCCGCAACACTCGCCATTTACGCCGGCGCCGCTCTTGCCGAAATCGCCGGTTGCTTCGCGGTCTGGGCCTGGATGCGACAAGGAGCGAGCGCGCTCTGGCTGGTTCCCGGCATCCTCAGCCTTGCGGTCTTTGCCTGGCTCCTTACCCTCGCGCCATCGGATTTCGCAGGGCGTGCCTATGCGGCCTACGGCGGTGTCTACATTGCCGCCTCCCTTGGCTGGCTCTGGCTTGTCGAGAAGCAGCGCCCGGATGCGTGGGACATGACCGGAGCCGCGATTTGTGTGCTTGGCGCGGCAATCATCCTCTTTGCGCCCCGCGCAGCCTGAGCATCAACTGCACTCCGTTCAACCGGATGTGCGTTGCCGAATTTGTGTCCGCATGTCATGCATTCTTTATGTCGTGGATGGTCCGATCATTTCTGGCGGTGCTTTTGGCTGTGTCCCTGTTCGGGGCCACAGTCAGTGAGGTATCGGCCGGACTTGCGGCAGAGATCGCGGCAGCCGCCGATCCGTGCTGCGAAGGCGATTGCCCTGATGATCAGGCATGCGGAGTCGCCTGCGAGATGATGGCGCGTGGCGGAATGACAATGCTCGCTCTGGTGCAAGCCCCCGGGCTTTCTGTGACCGACGAGGCATCCGCTGCAATCCTGATGCTCCCTGACTTGCATCCACCATCCGGGCTTCCACCGGATGGCTTGAGGCGCCCTCCCCGCGTTTGACCCTGCCGCGTGCGTGAGCACGCGGATGATGCCGTTTGCACCTCCGCCAATAGGCGTCGCGGGTGCGCTATTGCTGCAATCAAAGGGTCTTCCTCATGACAAACATGTTCCGCCGCATCTGCGGCTCCGTTCTGGCACTTCTCCTTGGCGCATCTGCCCTGTGGGCAGGTGCAGACGACTACCGTTTCGAAATCGTCTCGACCGACCACCGTGTCGGATTAGGGGTGACGATTGAACTTCGTCTGACTGATCTTCGAACCGGCCAGCCGGTCGAGGGCGCGGTCATCTATGCCACACGCATGGACATGGCCCCTGATGGGATGGAGACGATGACCTCACCCGTCACCGCATTGCCGACCGAAGTTCCAGGCACCTACCTGTTCAGCACGGATCTCACCATGGCGGGGGGATGGCGGTTTTCGGTGGCCGCCAAGGTGCAGGGTGAACCTGAAACCGTAAAGGCAGAACTGGAACTGCGAGCCGAGCCATGAGCGCATTTGGCAAGCTGACAGCCGCAGTCCTTGTCGCGGGAACAGCCGGATGGGTCGGGCTGACCGCTGGCGAAAAGGGGATCACCGTGGCCGACCTGATGGGCATGGCCGAGATTAAGCTTGCCGTGTTGATGGGCAATGACGCAGTGGCCATGCCGGGTGCCGATACCCCACAAGCGGAGCCAAGCGGTCCGGTGATCTATTGGAGGCATCCAGACGGATTGCCCGAATGGTCGGCATCCGAGCAACAATCGGCGGATGGGCGGGCCTTCCTGCCTGTCCTGGAAAGCGAGGATCTCTTACTTGGCCCGGCTCCTGAGCTCCCTGTAGAAACGGCCATGGTCGAAACAGGTGAGCGGACCATCCTCTACTACCGCAACCCAATGGGCCTGCCTGACACCTCGCCAGTGCCGAAGCAGGATTCAATGGGGATGGATTACATCCCCGTCTATGAGGGCGGAGACAGCGACGATGGGTCGGTCACCGTCAGCCCCGGCAAGTTGCAGCGCACCGGGGTTAGCACGACCGAGGCGGTGCTGGCCCCCGTGGCAGCCACATTGCGCGCGCCGGGAATCGTGGAACTGGACGAACGCCGGATCAGTGTCATCTCGCTGCGCGCCGACGCCTTCATAGAAACGGTTGCCGATGTGACCACGGGCAGCACGATCGTCGAAGGTGCGCCGCTTGTGACGCTGTATTCACCCGAGATCACCGCCGCTCTTGCACAGTTCCTGACCGACTTGCGGTCGGAAGGACGGCTAACGGAGGGCGCGCGGCAACGATTGGAAAACCTCGGTGTGCCGGGCGAGGTGATTGACCGCATTGCGACCGAGGGCCAGACGACGGTCAGCATCCCAATCATGGCCCCGCGCAGCGGCGTGGTGCTGGAGAGGATGGCAGTCGAAGGCATGATGTCAGAGGCGGGCGAAACCCTGTTCCGCATCGCTGACACTTCGACCGTCTGGGTGATCGCCGAAGTGCCTGAAGCGGCCCTGATGGAGATTGTAGTAGGAGCAGAGGTTCGCGTNNTCCAATTCCAGGCCGTATCGACACCATTTACCCCGAAGTCGATATGATGACCCGCACCGGCAAACTGCGGATCGAGCTGCCGAACCCGGACGGGCGCTTGCGCGCCAACATGTTTGCCGAGGTCGAAGTCATGCTGGGCGGCGCGCCCGTGGTGCAAGTGCCGGAAGGGGCTGTGATCGACACCGGCGACCGGCAAGTTGTGATCATAGATCTGGGCGAGGGGCGGTTCCGGCCTGAACCGGTAATGGTGGGACGCAGGGGCGGCGGCATGATCGAGATCGTCAGCGGCATCGAGGCGGGTGACTTGGTTGTCAGCGCCGCCACCTTCCTGATCGACGCCGAAAGCAATCTGAACGCGGCCCTTGCCGCGCTGGCCGCACCGGAGGCCCAGGAATGATCGCCCGAGTCATCGCCTGGTCGGCCCGCAATGTCCTTCTGGTGCTCTTTGCCACCGTCTTCACTGTGGCGGCGGGCCTCTGGTCGCTGCGCACCTTGCCGATCGACGCCATCCCCGA
>DOMY01000242.1 GCA_003509785.1 Gemmobacter sp. | reverse complement strand
GGCCGTGGTGCATTGAAAGACGAAAGGGGGCCTGCGGGTCCCCTTTTTTCACGGGACGAAAGGCCTATTCCAGCGGGATGACATCCACGGCCTGATGGCTTTCCTGCCCGCCGGCCGTGCGGATCGCGCCTTTCACCGGCGCCACATCGGAATAATCGCGCCCCATGGCGACCATGATGTAATCCTCGCCCGCGGCCTGCCGGTTGGTGGGATCATATTCCACCCAACCTTCGGCCACGCCACACCAGGCGGCAACCCAGGCGTGCATGGCATCCACCCCTTCCAGACGGGGCTGGCCTTCGGGCGGATAGGTGCGCAGAAACCCCGAAACATAGGCGGCAGGCACACCCAGGCTGCGCAGGCAGCCGATCATGATCTGCGCGAAATCCTGGCAGACACCGTGACGGGCGGCAAATGCCTCGGCCGGGGGGGTGTTGACGTCGGTTGCGGCAGAATCGAAGCGCATTTCTTCGTGCAGCGCCTCGCCCATGGCCTGCACCACGGCGCGGGTGGTGGGATGGCCTGCATGTTCGGCGGCGAAGGCGCGCATCGCGGCATCGGCGTCGATCCGGGGCGAGGGCATCAGAAAGTGATGCGGGGACCGGGCGCCCAGATCGCAGAATGCGGCAAGTTCGGCGTCCAATGCGCCCAGCGGCGGCGAAAGATCGGCCTCGTCTTCCGGCACCCGGCGTTCGGCGCGGGCGCGCAGGCGAAAGGTGATCCGGTCTACCGGGCTGTGCCAGGCGACGGAGGTGGTGATATTGCCGAAGAAATCCTTCCGCTCGCGCTGTTCATCGGGCTTCGGGTCCACGGTCAGCAGGCGCGAGGTCACCTTCTGGTTCGGCCCGTCCGATGGCAGCAGCCGCAGGATGTTGCGCACATGATCCGAGGCGGCGGCATAGCTGTAGTCGATCACAAGTTTGATGTCATATATCATGGGGTCACCGCAGATAGGTCGCTGTCAGCAGTTCCCAGATTTCCGCCAGACGGCCGCGCAGTTCGATCAGGCGCGCGGGGGAAAGATCGGAAGGGCCTGCCACACGCAGATCAGTGTCCAGCGTCAGCAGGGCACGTTCCAGCACGGAAAGCCGACCTTCGGTGCCGGCCTGCGGCAGTTTGGTCAGATGCCGCCGCATCAGCGCCACCTGATGCAGCACGGCGCGCGGGTTGTTTTCATCCAGCACCAGCAGGTCGATCACGGTGTCGCGCGAGGGGCCAAAGCGGTAGCGGCGCTGATGCGTCATCACGCTGTCGCCCAGTTCCACCGCGATTTCCAGCGCGCCTGCGGCGGCTTTGGGATCTGCGAAAGTGCCCAGCATCGTCAGCAGGCCATCCGCCCGTTCCTGCGCCCGGCCCAGGCTGAGAAACCGCCAGCCGGCATGGTGATACATGTTTTCATGCACAAGGCCGGAAAACCCCGACAGCTTGCGCAAGAGGATGCCCATCGCCTGGGCCGCATCATCGCCCGCTTCCACCTTGGCGGCCAGCTTGCGCGCGGTTTTCGCCAGATCGTTCAGCGCGGCCCAGCCATCGGGGGAAAAGCGATCGCGCACCTTGGCGGCGCTGCCGCGGGNNGGCCGGGCAGCGCATCGGGCACCGGCCGGTCGGGGGCCATGCCCTGCCGTTTCAGATAGGCGGCCATCAGCTTCAGCCGGGGTTCCGCCGGATCGCCGGTTTCTGCCAGCCGCAGATGCCAGGCGCGCAGCAGACGCAGCGTGCCTTCGGTGCGTTCGACATAGCGGCCCAGCCAATACAGGTTGTCGGCAGCGCGGGCGGGCAGGATGCCGGGTGCCGCGCGTTCGAAGGCGGTATTGGTGACCAGCGAATCCGGCGCCACCGGCCGGGGCGACACCACCCAGACATCGGCCACCGATCCGCCCGCCTGCATGGCCAGCGCGGTCACATCGCTGCGCTTGCCGATGCGGGCATAGCCGCCGGGCATGAAGGTCCAGCCCGAGGCCGTGCGCGCGGCAAAGACCCGCACGGTCATTGGGCGGGGCACCAGGCGCCCCTCGCGGTAGGCGGGTGTGGTGGACAGCGTCACCGCCTCTTGCCCGACCAGCGATGCGCCGCCGCGATCCAGCCATTCGGCCAGCGTATCGGCCTTGTCCTGCACCGCGCCGCCGAAGGCCGTGCTGCTGCCCATGGCGAAGGGCAGCGCCGGGTCCATCGCGGCACCGATCATCATCTTTGCGGCATGGCGGCGGACATGGTCGCGTTCGCGGGGCTGGCCGCACCACCAGGTGGCGATATTGGGCATCTTCAGCGGCTCGCCCATCAGAACCTGCGAAATGCGGGGCAGGAAGGCCATCATCGCCCGCGCCTCCATCACGCCCGAACCCAGCGCGTTCACCAGGCTCAGCTTGCCCGCGCGCAATGCCTCGATCAGGCCGGGGGTGCCGATCTGCGACCCTTCGTTCAGCTCAAGCGGATCGGCAAATTCGCCGTCGATGCGGCGCCACAGCAGGCCCAGCGGTTCCAGCCCCTTGACGGTGCGGACCATGGCCTGACCGTCGCGCACGATCAGATCTTCGCCCTCCAGCAGGGTCAGGCCCAGATAGCGGGCGATATAGGTATGTTCGTAATAGGTATCGTTGTTCGGCCCCGGCGTCAGGATGGCACTGCGGCGGCCGGGGCCTGCAAGTTCGTCCATCGCTTCGCGGAAGGCGCGGAAGAACCCGGCCAGCCTGCAGACATTGGCGCGGGGAAACAGGTCGGAAAAGATACGCGTGGTGGCCATGCGGTTTTCCAGCGCGAAGCCCGCTCCCGAAGGCGCCTGCGCCCGGTCGCCCAGCACGAACCATGACCCGTCGGGCGAACGGCCGATTTCGAAGGCCAGATGGTGCAGGAAATGGCCGGATTGCGGTTTGATCCCCACCATGGGGCGCAGCCATTGCGGGTTGCGCGCCACGATTTCCGGCGGCAGATGCCCGTCGCGCACCAGCCGGGCGGGGCCGTAAAGATCGGCCATCACCTTTTCCAGCAGTTCGGCGCGCTGGGTCAGGCCCGCGCAGATCGCCGTCCAGTCTGCTTCGGCCAGCAGGACCGGGATATGGCTGAGCGGCCATTCCCGTTCCTGCGTCGGCCCCGCAGAATATTGCCGGAAATACACCCCGGCATCGCGCAGATATTGTTCGCCGCGCGAAAAACGCGCGGCGACCTCGGCGGTTTTCAGGCCCGACATATGCGCGATGAACGGCGCCCAGACCGGGCGCATCCGGCCTTCGCCGTCAAACAATTCATCCGCGACGCCGGGCTGCGGCGTGTAGCCTGCCAGAATGGGCGGCAGGGCAGGACTGGGCGCCGCGCGCGTCATGTCACATCACACCCAGGGCGCCCGGCGCAGATCCAGCGTCATCGGGAATTCGGGATGCGGCATTTCCACCGCCGGGGCATAACCGCCGGTGATATGGCCATGCGCCTCGAACCGCGCCAGACGCCGGGCCTCGGCCTCATAGCCGTTGATCGGGAAGGTATCGTAGCTGCGCCCGCCCGGATGGGCGACGTGATAGACGCAGCCGCCGATCGCCCGCCCTGTCCAGTCGTCATAGATGTCGAAGGTCAGCGGCGCGTTCACCGGCAGCACCGGATGCAGCGCGGCAGCAGGCTGCCAAGCCTTGAACCGCACGCCGCCCACGGCCTCGCCCGAGGTATTGGTGCGGGTCATCGGCACCGGGCGCTGATTGCACATGATGCGATACCTGTCCTGTGCCAGCGTTGTCATCTTCACCTGCAGCCGTTCCACCGAGCTGTCGGTATAGCGCACCGTGCCGCCGATGGCACCTGTTTCGCCCAGCACATGCCAGGGTTCCAGCGCCTGGCGGATTTCCAGATGCACGCCCTCGACCTCGATCTGGCCGCAGAAGGGGAAGCGGAATTCCGATTGGGCCTCGAACCAGATGGGATCAAGCTTGAAGCCATGCTGCCCCAGATCCTCTAGCAGGCTGAGGAAATCGGCCCAGATGAAATGCGGCAGCATGAAGCGGTCGTGCAGCACCGTGCCCCAGCGCACCGGCTTGCCCTGCACCGGCGATTTGGCGCAGCGCGCGATGATCGCCCGGATCAGCAGCTGCTGGGCCAGATTCATGCGCGGATGCGGCGGCATTTCAAAGCCGCGGAATTCCACCAGACCCAGCCGGCCGGTGGGGCCATCGGGGGAATAGAGCTTGTCGATGCAGATTTCGGCGCGGTGGGTGTTGCCGGTCACATCGGTCAGCATGTTGCGCAGCAGCCGGTCCACCAGCCAGGGCGGCGGCAGCGGCCCGCCGCGCACCGGATCACCGATCTGCGCCAGCGCGATTTCCAGCTCGTACAGGGTATCGTGGCGCGCCTCGTCGATCCGGGGGGCCTGCGAGGTCGGCCCGATGAACAGGCCCGAGAACAGGTAGGACAGCGAGGGGT
>DOMY01000128.1 GCA_003509785.1 Gemmobacter sp. | reverse complement strand
CGTGGTGGTGCATAGGCTGCCCCGCATGATGGAACAGCAATGGAATGCGGAATGCGCCCAATGGGCGCAGGAGCAATCCGGTGCCACGCCCCCCTCTGCTGCGCCTGACCCTGCCGAGCCTCCCCTGAGCCTGAGCCGCCCCCGCTCGCGCTGCCCGCATTGCGGCCATGCCATCCACTGGTACGAGAACATTCCCGTGCTCAGCTATCTGGCGCTGCGGGGCCGGTGCTCGGAATGCAAGGCATCGATCAGCATCCGCTACCCGCTGGTGGAACTGGCCTGCGCTGCGCTATTCGCCTACTGCACGATGCAATGGGGCATCACGCCCACAGGCGCTGCCTGGTGCCTTTTCAGCGCCGCCTTGCTGAGCCTGCGGGGCCGCCAGATGGACCGCAGCGCCCGGCTGACGGTGCCTGCGGCCGAAAGCTGCCGGGGCTGGGGCAGCGAGCGGCAGATCCATATCGCCTTGGCATTGCTGGTCTGCCTGGTGATCTGGGCCCTGTTTTCTGCCGGAACCCTGTTGCTGGCGCTGACGATCTGGGCGCTGTTCACCCTGCTGGTGGCCACGGTGATGAAGGCCGCGGCCTTTGCCGCGATGCTGCGCCCGGCTGCGCCATCCCCCCCAGCCAGCGCGCAACCTGTGCCGCTGCCGCGTCTGCCGGTGGTTTCCGTGATGGTTGCGCTGTATCGCGAGGCGGATATTGCGCCAAGGCTGGTGCGCAGGCTGGGCCTGCTGGATTATNNTAGGCCGATCTGCCCGGCTGGATGCGGATCATCGTCGTGCCGGGCGGGCGGTTGAAGACCAAGCCGCGCGCCCTGAACCATGCACTTGGCGCCTGTCGCGGTGCGATTGTCGGTGTCTATGATGCCGAAGACGCCCCTGCCCCCGACCAGCTGCGCCGCGTAGTTGCCCGGTTTCAGCAGCGCGGGCCGCAGGTTGCCTGCCTGCAGGGCGTGCTGGATTTCTACAATCCCCGCACCAACTGGCTCAGCCGCTGTTTCACCATGGAATATGCCGCCTGGTTCCGCCTGCTGCTGCCCGGGCTGGAACGGATCGGCTTTCCCATTCCGCTGGGGGGCACAACCCTGTTCTTCCGCCGCGATGCGCTGCAGAATCTGGGGGCCTGGGATGCCTATAACGTCACCGAAGATGCCGATCTGGGCATGCGTCTGGCCCGGCATGGGTTCCGCACCGAACTGATCGACACCACCACCTTTGAGGAGGCCAATTGCCGCGCCCTGCCCTGGGTCAAGCAAAGGTCGCGCTGGCTCAAGGGCTATATGATGACCTATGCGGTGCATATGCGCGATCCGGCGCTGTTGTGGCGCCAGCTCGGCTGGTGGAAGTTCATGGCGTTTCAGGTGTTCTTCCTGACCACGCTGTCGCAGTTCCTGCTGGCCCCGCTTCTGTGGATGTTCTGGGTGATGCCCTTCGGTGTGACCTTGCACCCCGAGTTCAGCCTGCCACCTGCGCTGCATGTCATTGCACTGGCGCTGTTTGCCCTGTCAGAGGTGCTGCAGTTTGTCATGACCTGGGCCGCACTGCGCAAGACCCCGAACCGGATGAATCCGCTTTGGGGGCTGATGCTGCATCTGTATTTCCCGCTGGGCTCGCTTGCCTCCTACAAGGCCGCGTGGGAGCTGGTGTCGAAGCCCTTCTACTGGGACAAGACAACCCACGGCATCTATGATCCGCAGGGTGGCAGCTAGCGCAGCCGCAACTCGCCCGCGTCGATCCGCAGCCGGGTTTCAAACGCCTTGGAGATATGCGCCCGCAGCGCCGCAAATGCGGCATCACCATTGCGGGCGGCGATGGCGGCCACGATATCGGCATGTTCGGCCATCGCCACCTCGTCGCGCCCTTCGGCCGCGAAGGATGTATTGGCCATCAGCGCCATCGACCGATGCACCAGATCGAGCTGCTGCACCAGAAAGCGGTTGTGGCCTGCCAGATGGATCTGCTTGTGAAACCGCTTGTTCGCCCGGCTCAGCGCGCGGGGGTCGCCGCCCAGCAGGTTGCGATCCTCTTCCACCATGGATTTCAGCACCCGGATTTCTTCATCCGTGGCATGGCGCGCCGCCAGCCGGGCTGCCAACCCCTCAAGTTCGGTACGGACGGCATAAAGTTCGGCCAGCTGGTTGTGATCCAGCGTCGCCACGATCAGGCTGCGCCCATCCCGCGTCAGCATCGACTGGGTTTCCAACCGCTGCAAGGCTTCGCGCACCGGGGTGCGCGACACGCCCAGCCGCTCGGCCAGTTCCGATTCCACCAGCCGGTCGCCCGGTTTGTAGACCCCGGCTTCGATGGCTTCGAGGATCAGGCTATAGGCGTCTTTCTGCACGGCGGGTTCCTTGTTCGATCGGGCGAGACTATGCCGCGCGGGCGGGCGGTTTCAAGCCCGCCATTGTGGCATGGGTCTGCTTGCGGTAACAGTTGTGCATGGTTGCGCAATCCTTCTCTCACATCCGCCACTGGGTCTTTGACCTCGACAATACGCTTTATCCCCCGGCGGCCCGCCTCTTCGACCAGATCGAGGTCAAGATGACGGCCTGGGTGATGCAGGCGCTGAACGTCCAAAAGGCCGAGGCCGACCGGCTGCGCCAGCATTACTGGCAGCTCTATGGCACCACATTGGCCGGGCTGATGGCCGAACACAGCATTGATCCGGAAGGCTATCTGGAGCATGTGCATGACATCAGCTTTGAAACGCTGATGCCCGACCCGGAGCTGGCCGCACGTATCCGCGCCCTGCCCGGCCGCCGCATCGTCTATACCAATGGCAGCGCGCCCTATGCCGAAAAGGTGCTGGCGGCACGCGGGCTTTCGGGGGTGTTCGATGCCATCTATGGTGTGGAACATGCAGGTTTCCGCCCGAAGCCGGATCGCGCGGCATTTGAAACGGTCTTTGCGACCGATGGGGTCGCCCCTGCCCGCGCCGCGATGTTCGAGGATGATCCCCGCAATCTGGCAGCCCCGCATGACATGGGGATGCGCACGGTCCATGTGGCGCCCGAACCGCATCCGGCCCCGCATATCCACCACCATACCGATGATCTGAGCGGCTTTCTGTCCCGGCTGACGGGTTGACGGGCTGACTGCGACAAGATGCGGCGTGGATTCATGTTTGCCGCATCGCCATATGTCTCCGGCCAAACAGGAGACCGCAATGACCGACCTGCCGCTCACCGCCTCTTCCTCGCTGCCCGGCCGGCTGCCGCTGGTGGGGTTCATCGCCCGCGACATCGAACGCGACATCAACATGGTGTTCTATCTGCTGGTGATCTTCGTCACCTGCGTGGTGCTGGCCGTGATGAAATGGGGCATCATGGCGCTGGCGCTGACCGCCGTGGGCTTCGTGCCAGTGATGTTCTGCATCCTGATCGCCATCACGCTGGGCTGATCTGACGCCATGTCGCGTGGACGGCACCGCCGCGCTGCCCTATGTCTGATGGAAGAGGGAGCAGCCGATGCGTGACACCACCGACATTCTGATTTCCGGCGGCGGAATCGCCGGTCTGGCCGCAGCCTGTGCCTTTGGGGCGGCGGGCTTCCGCGTGATCTGTGTCGAGCCCGATCCGCCGGTCACCGAGGCCAGGGCGACGGGCTCCGATCTGCGCACCACGGCCTTCCTGCACCCCTCCATCCCGGTGCTGGAGGCTGCAGGGCTTTGGGCGCGGCTGGCCCCCCATGCTGCGGCCCTGCAGATCATGCGCATCGTCGATGCCGGTGGCCCCGTGGCCGAACCGCGGGTCATCAAGGATTTCAACGCAGCCGATCTGTCAGACAAACCCTTTGGCTGGAACCTGCCCAACTGGTTGCTGCGGCGCGAGATGCTGGCGCGGATGGCCGAACTGCCGGATGTCACCTTTCTGCCGGGCCTCGCCACCACCGCCGTGCTGACCCGGTCCACCGAGGCGCTGGTGACATTGAGCGATGGCCGGCGGATCGCCGCCCGGCTGCTGATCGGGGCCGATGGCCGGGGCAGCATGGTGCGGCAGGCGCTGGGGATCAAGGTCAGGACCCTGCGCTATGGCCAGAAGGCGCTGGCCTTTGCCACCAGCCATCCGATCCCGCATGACAATGTCTCGACCGAAATTCACCGCTCTGGCGGGCCGTTCACCTTTGTGCCGCTGCCTGACCGGGATGGCCGCCCCTGCTCTGCCGTGGTCTGGATGGATCACGCCGCCGAGGTCGACCGCCGACTGACTTTGCCCGCTGCCGAGTTCGAAGCCGAGATGATGGACCGCAGCTGCGGCCTGCTGGGGCCGCTCAAGCTGGAAAGCCGTCTCACCGCCTGGCCGATCATCGCCCAGATTGCCGAAAGAATGGCAGGCGAACGCACGGCGCTGATGGCCGAAGCCGCGCATGTCATGCCGCCGATCGGCGCGCAGGGCCTGAACATGAGCCTCGCGGATCTGACGGCGCTGCTGGACCTGGCTATGGCCGACCGCGCCGGGCTGGGCAGCCCCGCCATGCTGGACGCCTATCACCGCAAGCGGCATCTGGATGTGCAGACCCGGGTGATGGGAATCGACCTGTTGAACCGTGCCTCGCAGATCGGGGCGCAGCCCTTGCGCGACATGCGGGCCACCGCGCTGGATGCGCTGTATTCGGTGGCGCCGGTGCGGCGCGGGCTGATGCGGGCGGGGATCGGGGTCAGATAGGGGCTTTGCCCCCTCGGCCTGCGGCCTCACCCCCAGGATATTGGGGCCAAGATAAAGGAGTATGCCTGCTTTTATCTTGGTCTAAATATCCTGCCGGGGGGGGCGATCGGGCGCCACTGGTTCAAGACTGATCGGCACGGGGGCGCAAAGCGCCCCGCTCTGCCGGAAACATCCCGCACGCGGGTCAGGCGGCGGAACCGCCCACCGTCAGCCCGCCAATCAGCAGCGAGGGCTGGCCCACGCCCACCGGCACCCACTGCCCGGCCTTGCCGCAATTGCCGATACCGGGATCAAGCTTCATGTCATTGCCTTTAGCACGGATGTTCTTCAGCGCAGTGGCGCCATCCCCGATCAGCGTGGCCCCTTTCACCGGGGCGCCGATCTTGCCGTTCTGCACGCGGTAAGCCTCGGTGCAGCTGAAGACGAACTTGCCGCTGGTGATATCGACCTGCCCGCCGCCGAAGCCCACGGCCCAGATGCCATCCTTCAGATCGCCGACCATGCCTGCCGGATCGGCCGTACCATCCAGCATGTAGGTATTGGTCATGCGCGGCATCGGGATATGGGCAAAACTTTCGCGCCGCCCGTTTCCGGTGGGGGCCACGCCCATCAGTCGGGCGTTTTGCCGATCCTGCATATAGCCCGTCAGGATGCCATCCTCGATCAGCACGTTCTTTCCCGAAGGCGTCCCTTCGTCATCCACCGAGATCGAGCCGCGGCGGTCGGGGATCGTGCCATCATCCAGCACGGTAACGCCCGGCGCCGCGATCGGCTGGCCCATCAGGCCGGAAAAGGCCGAGGTGCCCTTGCGGTTGAAATCGCCTTCCAGCCCGTGGCCGATGGCTTCGTGCAGCAGGATGCCGGGCCAGCCCGGGCCCAGCAGGATATCCATCATGCCTGCAGGCGCGGGCACAGCATCCAGGTTGACCAGCGCGATGCGCAAGGCCTCGCGCGCGGCCGCCTGCCAGAAGGCGGGCTCCATCAGACCGGCCAGCCCGAAGCGCCCGCCGCCGCCATGGCCACCGCTTTCGCGCCGCCCGCCCTGTTCCACGATGACCGAGATGTTCAGCCGCGCCATCGGCCGGATGTCGGAAAAGCGCAGGCCTTCGGGGCGCAGGATCTCTACCTCCTGCAGGCCGGCGGACAGGGTGGCCGAAACCTGCACAACCCGGGGATCAAGCGCGCGGGTGAAGGCGTCGATTTCGCGCAGCAGGTCGATCTTGCCCGCAAAGCTCGCGTCCAGCATCGGATCGGCATCGGTGTAAAGCTTCACATTGGTGCCCTGGGGCGCATCGGCCAGCGTGCCGCCACCATCCCCCACGGCCAACCGCGCAGTTTCGGCGGCGCGGCGCAGCGCGCTTTCGGAAATCTCGGTGGAATGGGCATAGCCTGCCACCTCGCCCTTCACGGCCCGCAGGCCAAAGCCTTCGGAGGCATCGTAAGAGGCGGTTTTCACACGGCGATCATCCAGCACCAGCGCCTCTGATCGCTTGCGTTCCAGGTAGAGTTCGCCGTCATCAGCGCCTGCGACAGTCTGTCGCAGAATGGCAAGAGCCACGGCCTCATCCAGTAACATGTCGAACGGGCGGAAGGCGTTGGCGGTCATGGTCTGTCCTTGATCCTGATCAAACGGTGGCGGATTGTCGCACGGTTTTGCTTGCTGGCGCCTGCCTAATATGGTTTCAAGATCATCATAAACAACGGGATTCTGCCCGAACTTCGGGCATGGCCGAGAAGCGGACACTAAGCCGCACTTCGAACGGGATACGAACATGCGACTCATGAAGAACCTTTGCGGTTTCGCTCTGGGCATGACCGCCGCGGGTGCGGCTTTTGCGCAGGAACTGCCGGTGATCGGCCGCCCGGTGGACGGCAAGCTGGGGTTCCAGCCGCCGGCCACCGAACTGGCCCGCGAGCTGCAGTGGCTGGACCATTTCCTGCTGTATATCATCACCGCCATCGTGATCTTCGTCACGGCGCTGATGATATACAGCTTCGTGCGCTTCAATCGCCGCGCCAATCCGAAGCCTGCGACCTTCACCCATAACACCCCGGTCGAAATCATCTGGACCGTGGTTCCGATCCTGATTCTGGTCGTGATCGGCGCCTTCTCGCTGCCGGTGCTGTTCAAGCAGCAGGAAATTCCTGAGGCGGATATCACCATCAAGGTGACCGGCTACCAGTGGTACTGGGGCTATGAATATGTGCAGGACGGCATCACGCCGGTGGAAGAGGGTGCCGAGCCGGTGGCCTTTGAATCTTTCCTGCTGCAGAAAGATCAGCTGGCCGAATATGGCTACAGCGAAGGCGACTGGCTGCTGGCCACCGACACCGCCATCGTTCTGCCCATCGGCAAGACTGTCGTGATGCAGGTGACGGCGGCGGATGTGATCCACTCCTGGACGATCCCGGCATTCGGCGTGAAGCAGGATGCGGTGCCCGGCCGTCTGGCGCAGCTGTGGTTCAAGGCTGATACCGAAGGCGTGTTCTTCGGCCAGTGCTCCGAACTGTGCGGCAAGGACCATGCCTATATGCCGATCACTGTGAAGGTCGTGTCGGAAGAGCGTTACGCCGCCTGGCTGGCACAGGCCAAGGAAGGCAATGTGCAGCTGTCGTCGATCGCCGCACCGCAAACCATTCAGGTCGCGGCCAACAACTGATCTGCAGACACGAAGGCAGGCAGACGGCGCGGGCATGGCCTGCGCCGTCTGATCCAACCGAAGGACGACGAAGATGAGCGACATGAACGCCAATGGCATGAGCGAGACAGCACCGCTGGAAGCGGGCTTCGGCGATTATGTCGCCCTGCTGAAGCCGCGTGTCATGTCTCTGGTGGTGTTCACCGCCTTGGTGGGCCTGCTTGTGGCGCCCGTGTCTGTGCATCCCTTCGTGGCCTTCACCAGCGTCCTGTTCATTGCGCTGGGGGCAGGGGCGTCGGGCGCGCTGAACATGTGGTGGGATGCCGATATCGACGTGGTGATGCGCCGCACGCAAAGCCGCCCGATCCCTTCGGGCCGGGTGCAGCCCGGCGAGGCCTTGGGCATTGGCATCGCGCTTTCCGGGCTTTCGGTGATGATGCTGGCGCTGGCCGCCAACTGGCAGGCGGCGGCGCTGCTGGCCTTCACCATCTTCTTTTATGCCGTCGTCTATTCGATGTGGCTGAAACGCTCGACCCCGCAGAACATCGTGATCGGTGGCGCGGCAGGGGCTTTTCCGCCCATGGTGGGCTGGGTGGCGGCAACCGGGTCGGTTTCTGTCGAAGCCTGCCTGATGTTCCTGCTGATCTTCGTCTGGACGCCGCCGCATTTCTGGTCTCTGGCGCTGTTCATGAACAGTGACTACGAAAAGGCCGGTGTGCCGATGCTGACCGTGACGCATGGCAAGCGCGTCACCCGCAATCACATTCTGGCCTATACGGTTGCCCTGGTGCCGGTGGCGATTGGCGCGGGCTTCACCGCGATTGGCGGCCCGGTCTATCTGGCGGTATCGGCTGTGCTGAACCTGGGCTTCCTCTGGGGCGCCTGGCGGATCTGGCGGCGCGATGAGACGCAGGCCGAAGCCGATGGCTATGCAACCGAAAAGTCGGTGTTCAAATTCTCGCTGCTGTATCTTTTCCTGCATTTCGGGGCGTTTCTTGCGGAAGCCGCGCTGAAACCCTGGGGCCTGGGAGGCTGGTAAGATGGTATTCAAACCGGAACATGAAATCTACAAACGCCGTTTCGGCCGCAATGTCGGTCTGGGCGTTGTGCTGGTGGCCTTTGTCGTTCTGGTCTTCGGCNNTGACGGTGGTGAAGGTGACCAACGGGGATCCGATGCAGGGCTTCGATCATGTGGTGCGGCCGGAAATGACGCCTGCCGAACCGGCGACGGGGGGTTGATCCATGGCGATGACCCCGCAAAAGAAAACCGGCTTCCTGCTGCTGGGTGTGGCAGCCACCATGCTGAGCCTCAGCTTCGCCGCTGTGCCCTTCTATGACTGGTTCTGCCGCGTGACCGGCTTTGGCGGCACCACCTCGGTGGCGGCAGAGGGATCGGATCTGGTGCTGGACCGCACGGTTCTGGTGCGGTTCGATGCGTCCAAAGAGGCGGGGATGCCGTGGGACTTCAAGCCCCAGCAACATTCGATGCGGATCCGCATCGGTGAAACCGGGCTTGCCTTCTATGAGGCGCATAACCCCACCGCCGAGACCGTGGCAGGCACTGCCAGCTATAATGTGACGCCCGATTCCGCTGGCGGCTATTTCACCAAGATCGACTGTTTCTGCTTCCAGATGCAGGTGCTGGCCCCCGGCGAAACCGCCATCATGCCGGTGTCCTTCTATGTCGACCCTGAAATGGTGAAAGACCGCGAAGGCAAGTTCGTGCGCGAAATCACCCTGTCCTACACTTTCCACAGAACCGAGATCCCGGCCGAACAGGCGGCACTTGCCCCTGCGGGGGAAGACGCAGCCTCCGGCGCCGTAAACTGACAAGAAACGAGGGAACCCAAATGGCCCACGCCAAGAACCACGATTACCATGTTCTGCCACCGTCGATCTGGCCTTTCCTCGGCTCGGTTGGCGCTTTCATCATGCTGTTCGGCGCGACCATCTGGATGCACGGCCAGGCCCCCTGGATGGGGCTGATCGGCCTTGTCATGGTGCTTTATGTCATGTTCGGCTGGTGGGCCGACGTGGTCTCCGAAGCCCAGGCGGGCGATCACANNCCCCGGTGGTGAAGATCGGCCTGCGCTATGGCTTCATCATGTTCATCATGTCCGAAGTCATGTTCTTCTCGGCATGGTTCTGGAGCTTCTTCAAACACGCCCTCTATCCGATGGGGCCGATGTCGCCCATCGTCGATGGCGTCTTCCCGCCGGAAGGCATCCAGACCTTCGATCCCTGGCACCTGCCGCTGATCAACACGCTGATCCTGCTGTGTTCCGGCTGTGCCGCCACCTGGGCGCACCATGCCCTGGCGCATGAGAACAACCGCAAGGATCTGGTCAACGGCCTGGCCCTGTCGATCGTGCTGGGGGTGGTTTTCACCTTCTTCCAGGCCTATGAATACAGCCATGCCGCCTTCGGTTTCGCAGGCAACATCTATGGCGCCAACTTCTTCATGGCGACCGGCTTCCACGGCTTCCACGTTGTGATCGGCACGATTTTCCTGTTCGTCTGCCTGATCCGCGCCCTGAAAGGCCATTTCACGCCCGAAGCCCATATCGGCTTTGAAGCGGCGGCCTGGTACTGGCACTTCGTCGACGT
>DOMY01000174.1 GCA_003509785.1 Gemmobacter sp. | reverse complement strand
GCGCTTTACCCGCATATGAAGGTTTACGACAATATGGCCTTCGGGCTGGAGCTGGCGAAATCCGGCAAGGAGGAGATCGACCGCCGCGTGCGCGAGGCGGCCCGGCTGTTGCAGATCGACCATCTGCTGGATCGCCTGCCCAAGCAGCTTTCGGGCGGGCAGCGNNGACGAGCCGCTGTCCAACCTCGATGCCGCGCTGCGGGTGCAGACCCGGCTGGAAATCGCCAACCTGCATCATGCGATGAAGGATGTGACGATGATCTATGTGACGCATGACCAGGTGGAGGCCATGACGCTGGCCGACCGTATCGCCGTGCTGCGGGACGGGCGGCTGGAACAGGTGGGCACCCCGGCGGAACTGTATGAGCGGCCGAATTCGCTGTTCGTGGCGGGTTTCATCGGCAGCCCGAAGATGAACTTCCTGACCGGCGCCTTTGCGGCGGCGGAGAATTGCACCACCCTGGGCATAAGGTCGGAGCATCTGGCCGTCACCGATGCGGCAGCGGGCCGCTGGTCGGGTGAGGTGATCCATGCCGAAGATCTGGGGTCGGACAATTACCTGTTCGTGCAGATCGGCGCGGATGAGCCCGTGATCGTCCGCCAGCCCGGCAAGCTGACCATCCCGCTGGGCAGCCAGATCGGGCTGACGCCCAACCCCGCCCATATCCACCGTTTCGATGCCGACGGCAAACCCGTCTGCTGACGCTTTCCCTGCCATGTCAGGGCTTACGAGGAGAACCCAATGTCCATCCGTGTTACCGTCTGGGGCGAGAACGTCCACGAACACAAGAACCGCACCGTTGCCGAGGTTTACCCCGAAACGATGCACGGCACGATTGCCAAGGCGCTGAACCGCGAAGAGGGCATCACCGCCACCACCGTGACCCTGCAGGATGCCGATCACGGGCTGACGCTGGAAAAGCTGGCGGAGACCGATGTGCTGATCTGGTGGGGCCATGCCGCCCATGGCGAGGTGCAGGACGAGATCGTGGAGCGGGTGTGCACTGCCGTCTGGGGCGGCATGGGCATGATCTTCCTGCATTCGGCGCATTTCGCCAAACCGTTCAAGCGGCTGATGGGGGCGCCCTGCAACCTGACCTGGCGCGAGGCGGGCGAACGGGAACGGCTGTGGGTCACCAGCCGCCATCACCCGATTGCCCGTGGTCTGCCCGATCATTTCGAGCTGGAACATGAAGAAATGTATGGCGAGCCTTTCGGCGTGCCGGAGCCGCTGGAAACCGTGTTCGTCAGCTGGTTTGCCGGGGGCGAGGTGTTCCGGTCTGGCCTGACCTATCGGCGGGGTGCGGGCAATATCTTTTACTTCCGCCCGGGGCATGAAACCTATCCCACCTATCACGATGCCAATGTGCAGCGTGTGATCGCCAATGCCGCCCGCTGGGCGCATAATCCGCTGCCGCGCATCGCAGATCCCAGCGCCGCGCCCAACACGCCGGTTGCCGAGGCGCTGGAACCCATTGTGGAGCGCGGCCCGCGCCTGCACCACGAAGGCGAGGAGGGCTATCGCTGATGACCCGTCTTCTGATTGTCGGCACCGGCGGTATGGCGGCGCATCATGCTGCGGGGTTTCAGGCGATTCCGGGGGTAGAGCTGGTGGCGGGGGTGGATACCCGCCCGGCGCAGCTTTCGGAGTTCTGCGGCAGATGGGGTATCCAGCACGGGTTCACCTCGATCGACGAGGCGCTGGCCTGGGGCGAATTCGATGCGGTGACGAATGTGACCCCCGATGCCGCGCATTGCCCGACCACCCTGCCGTTCCTGGCAGCGGGCAAGCATGTGCTGTGCGAAAAGCCGCTGGCCACCAATGCCGCCGATGCCGATGCCATGGCGGCAGCAGCCCGGGCTGCGGGTGTGGTGAACATGGTGAACCTCAGCTATCGCAATGTCGCGGCGCTGCAGCAGGCTGCGGCCATGGTGCGCGCGGGCGAGATCGGCGAGATCCGCCATTTCGAGGCCAGCTATCTGCAAAGCTGGCTGACGCAGGATGCCTGGGGCGCCTGGGACAAGGAAAGCCAATGGCTGTGGCGCCTGTCCACCGCGCATGGATCGAAGGGGGTGCTGGGGGATGTGGGGATCCATATCCTTGATTTCACCACCTTCATTGCCGGGCTTGATGCCGCTGAGGTGTCTTGTCGGCTGGCGACCTTTGACAAGGCGCCGGGCGGGCGGATCGGTGACTATGTGCTGGATGCCAATGACAGCGCCACGATGCAGATCGTGCTGAGCAATGGCGCGCTTGGCACGGTGGCGGCGACGCGCTTTGCCTCGGGCCATCACAACGACCTGAAGCTGCGGCTTTATGGCACGAAGGGTGGGTTGGAGGTGCAGTTCGAGCGCAACACCTCGCGCCTGCTGGCCTGCCGTGCCGCCGATCTGGTCAGCGCGAGCTGGCAAGAGGTGGCCTGCCCCGAGGTGCCGAAGATCTATGCGCGGTTCATCGCCGCGATCCGGGGCGAAGGCGTGGCAGAGCCCGATTTCAACCGGGGCGCCGCCTTGCAGCACCTGCTGGACCGTGCCGAAGCCTCTGCCGCGCAGGCGGGGCGGAGCCTTGGTCTGTAACCCATAGCAGGATGGCCCGCCCGGTATTTCAGGCGGGCCATCCGGATAGCCTGATGGTCAGGACCGCCGCAGTTTCAGGGCAGGGTGGTGGCCATCTGTGCGGGCGCCGGGATTGCGGGCGTCATTGGCCGTGGGGCATGGGCCACGGCAACCCCGGCAGCTTCCAGAAAGCGGGCGACGCGCAGGCTCTGATCCTCGCGCCAGGGGGCGGCGATGATCTGCACGCCAATCGGCAGCGACCCGGAAGCAAAGACAGGCACCGTTGTGACCGGCAGGCCGATGGCAGAAAAGGGCTGGGCCAGCAGGCCAAGGTTGGGGCGCAGCGGCAGATCGCGCCCGGCCAGACGCAGCAGCTTGCTGCCGCCGGGTGGTGCTGGGCAGGGCGTGGCTGCCGCGATCAGGATATCGACCGAGCGGAACAGCGCCAGCGCCTGATGCAGCCCCCAGTGGCGCACGCGCTGCGCCCGGCTGACCCAGGCTGCGGGCAGAAGCGCGCCGGCCAGAAACCTGTCGCGGGTGTCGGGGTCGAACTCTGCCGCCCGATGGCGCAGCCTTTCAAGGTGAAAGGCGGCGCTTTCACTGTTGGTGATCAGATATGCCGCCGCCCGAACCGCCTCGGCCGCGTCAAACCGGGCGGGGAGGACATGGGTTTCTGGCGCCAGCGCGGCAGCCACAGCCGCCACGGCCGCCAGGGCCTCTGGCCCGGCATTGTCCTGAAACCATCCGTCCAGCACGCCAATGCGTAGGCCCCGGACATCCGGCGACATTGCGGCGGTTGGCGCAACGGGCCGGTCGGTGCAGGCGTGATCNNGGGATCAGGGCCTTGCAGCGCGTCATAGGCGAGGGCCAGATCCTGCGCGCTGCGCGCCATGGGGCCCAGATGATCCAGACTATCCACAAAGGGAAAGGTGCCACCGCGCGACAGCCGGCCATAGGTGGGCTTCAGGCTGAACACCCCGCAAAGCGAGGCCGGGACGCGCAATGACCCGTTGGTGTCGGAGCCGAGCGAGACCGGCGCGATGCCCGCCGCCGTTGCGGCCCCCGATCCCGATGAGGAACCGCCGCTCATCCTTGCCGGATCATGTGGGTTGCGGCAGGCGCCGTCATGCGCGTTTTCGCCGGTGAAATCATAGGCATATTCGCCCATGCCCAGGGCACCCAGCAAGACCGCGCCGGCACGGTTCATCCGGGTGACAAGCGTGGCATCCGCCCGCGCAGGCGGGCGGTCACGGTTGATCCTTGATCCGGCCCGCGTGGGCAGGCCTGCAATATCGAACAGGTTCTTGGCGGCAAAGGGCACGCCGGCCAGCGGGCCAAGGGGCAGGCCCGCAGCCCGTGCCGCATCTATGGCCCGCGCCTCTTGCAAGGCGCGGGCGGTGGTGACATCGGTATAGGCATTGATCCCGGGATTGAGGGCCTGAACCCTGTCCAGCGCCGCGGTTGACACGTCAACGGCGCTGACACGGCCCGCGCGCACGGCGGCGGCAATCACGGCCCNNCCGGCGCGAGGGCCAGATCATCATTCGCAAGCGGCACCGCCTCCAGAACCGACGCCATCCCGGCCGCGATGCCAAGAAAGCGCCGGACCCCGGGGCGCCAGGTTTCGGCAATGGTCAGCCCGACCATCCCCGAAACCGCGTCGATATAGGCATCCTGCTGCACGCCTGTCATTCCGCCGGATGCGCCGAGGGCGCGTCGGATGCCACCGGCTCGGGTGCGGTTGAAAAGCTGACGGCACCGGCCCGGGCGCAGACCATCAGGAAGCCCGCGATCAGCACATAGGCCAGCGAGACCATCGGTGTCACGTTGAAGCCCAGCGTCTCGCCGTGCATGAAGCCCAGGAAGGTCATCACCGCGCCTGCCATGGCAAAGGCCGCTGCCATTTCAAACTTGCGTTCGATGATGAAGACCGCGATGGCCGCCAGCACCAGACCCGACAGGATCGCGCCGCTGCCAAAGACCGCCAGCCCTTCGTACAGCACGCCACCCATCGCCATATTGTCGATCAGCTCGGGCGACATCTGCACCCCGGCGGCACCCAGCGTGCCGTCGATCAGTGTCTTGGCCCAGGCGGCCAGATGCGGCAGCATCCCCAGAACGATCGCCGGTGCATGGGTGACGGGTGTGGTCTGGAAGGCCTGCGCCCCGATCAGCATCCCGATATACAGCAGGATCGGCGAGATGGCGACGACCGGCACCAGCGCCAGCAGCAGGGCGATGACGCCGAACCAGCACAGCAGCGCGACGATCACCCCGGTAGCCGCAGAATAGCCGATCCGCCCGCCCATCGCCTTCCAGCCGGGATGGCCGATGTAGACGGCATTGATGAAGGGATTTCCCATCAGGCAGCCGATCAGCGAGACCACGCCATCGGCGGTCAGCACCCGTGTTGTGGGGAAATGGTCGCCCGCGGCTTCGGCGGATTCGACATTATCCATCGCTTCGACCAGATCATAGATGCCGAAGGGAATGGCCGTCACCAGGATGATGCCCAGGAATTCGAACCCGTTGAACACATGGTCAACCGCGGGGATCGGCAGCGAGAAGCCGAAGCTGGATACCGCAGCGCCCAGGCCTGCGGCGCTGATGCCGCCCACCTCGAACCCCAGTGCGGCGGCACCCCAGGCAATCAGCATCCCGAAGGCGATGGCGACCAGCCCTGCGGGGATACCGCGCGGGTAGCGGGCGCCGCCGAACCAGGAAACAAGGATGATGGCCAGGCAGACAACCCCGATCACCGGATTCATGAACATCTCAAGCGCCGGGCGCATCGAGATGAAGGCGATGGAAACGCCTGCCAGCGTGCCCAGAAGTGCGGCGCGCGGCGTGACCTTGCGGACCCAGGGCGCGACAAAGCCGCCGATCATCAGGATGAAGCTTTGGAAAAACACCCAGACAAGGCCGGCCTCCCAGCCCCTCACGGGATCACCCGTGGACAGCGAGATCGGCAGCATGATGACAAAGGTGACGACAAACATATGCGGCACCGAAATGCCGGATGGCAGGGCGCAGACATCGCTGCGCCCGGTCGCCTGCGCCAGCCTGTAGGCCAGCCAGGCATAATAGCCGGTGGACAGCAGCATCATCAGCCCAAGCGCGGGCAGGATGCGCCCGAAAACGATCTCGTCGGGCATCTGCAGCACGAAGCGCAGCAGCCCGGTCAGCACCAGAATATTCACCAGAATATTGGTGCCAAAGCCGAAAAGGGCGTTCCAGTCGCCCGGTGTCCAGAGTCTTGGAGTGGTCTGCATAGGCTCTCTCCGCGATGAGGGTTGAGGTCAGGCCGCCTGTGCGGCGCGGTCCAGGGCAGTGACAAAACAGGTGGCGTCGCTGACCCAGCCGAAAATTCCGCCCTGGGCCTTGATCATCTCCAGTCCGATCCGGTGGAATTCGGGGAAATACGAGGCGCAGGCATCGGCAAGGGCGACACAGCGATAGCCACGGTCATTGGCTTCGCGGATCGTGGTATGGACGCAGACCTCTGTGGTGACGCCGCAGACGATCAGCGTGTCGATGGCATTGTTGCGCAGAAGCTGTTCCAGATCGGTCTGGTGGAAGGCGCCTTTGCCGGGCTTGTCGATCACAGGCTCGCCTTCTGCGGGGGCAAGGGCCTGCACGATGTCATGGCCCGGTTCGCCCCGGATCAGGATGCGCCCCATCGGGCCGGGGTCGCCAATGCGTTTGGACGGCGCGCCGCGGTCGATCTTGGCGCGGGGCGCATCCAGCAGATCGGGGCGATGGCCTTCACGGGTGTGGATCACCAGCATCCCGGCGCCCCGCGCCGCTGCAAGCGCGGCCTGACAGGGGCCCACGGCCGCCTGCAACAGCGATACGTCATTGCCCAGCGTTTCCCCGAAACCGCCGGGTTCCAGAAAGTCGCGCTGCATGTCGATNNGTGGTCATCGGTGAGGCTCCTTTCCGGAAAGGGCTTGACAGCCAGAGGGGCAGACCCGCCACGATGCAGGTGCAGCATGAGGTGCGGAGGCAGAAAGATGGATGGTTTCGACAGCATGGCCGTGGCGCAGCAGATCCGCGCCGAATTCGACAGGTACGAAGCGGCCCTTGTCGGCAATGATGTGGCGGCGCTGATCGGGGTTTTCCGCGCCGATGCG
>DOMY01000140.1 GCA_003509785.1 Gemmobacter sp. | reverse complement strand
CGCCGCCAGCACCTCTTCCACATGGCCCTTCACGCTGACCTTGCGCCAGACGCGGGCCACGGTGCCATCGGCGCCGATCAGGAAGGTGGAGCGGTCGATCCCCATGTAGGTCTTGCCATACATGCTTTTCTCGACCCAGGTGCCGTAGTCTTCGCAGGTGCTGCCATGTTCGTCAGAGACCAGCGCGATGCCCAGGCCGTGCTTGGCCACGAATTTGTCGTGCTTCTTCACGCTGTCCTTGGAGATGCCGATCACCGTTGCGCCAGCGGCAGCGAAATCGGCGGCTTTCGCCGTGAAATCCAGGGCTTCGGTGGTGCAGCCGGGCGTATCGTCCTTGGGGTAGAAATACAGCACAACCTTCTGCCCGCGCAGGCCGGACAGGCTCAGATCGCCGCCGCCATCGCGCGGCAGGGTGAAATCGGGGGCGGGGGTTCCGGATTCGATCATGGGCGGCTCCTTGCCGGGGGATGAAGGTGCTTGGGGTTTTAGTTGCCTTCCGGCAAAGATAAAGGCAACCCCGGTGAAAAGGGCGCAGGCAGGCAATGAGCGACACGAACAGCGGCGAAGGCGAGGCAGGGCGCGGCAGGCCCCGGCGTCGCCATGCCCGCATGGGGCTGTGGCTGATCCTGAGTCTGGCGCTGCTGGCGGCGGTTTTTGGTGTGGCGGTGCTGGCCATCACCGGCAAGCCGCTGCGCCTGCCGGTCTGGGCCGTGGCCGAGGCCGAGGCACGGATGAACCACGCGCTGCCGCTGCCGGGGGCGGTGGTATCGCTGGAAGGTGCAGAGCTGACAATCGGGCGTGACTGGGTGCCAAGGCTGCGGCTGGAGGATCTGCGGATCGGCCTGAAAGAGGGCGGCGCCACCCTGCTGCGGCTGCCCGAGGCGCGGATCAGCTTTGATCCGGCGGGCCTGTTGCAGGCACAGCTGCGCCCGGCCTCTGTCACGCTGTCGGGGATGGCGATCCGCTTGCAGCGCGATGCGCAGGGCCGGTTCAATCTGGCTCTGGGCGATGGGGCGCCGATGCGCGATTTCGGCAGTTTCCCCGATCTGCTGGACCGGATCGACGCGATCTTTGCCGCCCCCGGCCTTGCCGCGCTGACGCAGGTGCAGGCCGATGCGCTGTCGCTGGTGCTGGAAGATGCGCAGGCGAAACGCATCTGGCGGGTGGGCGATGGGCGGCTGGCCTTTGTCAATGCCGCAGACGAACTGGGGATGGAGCTTGGCTTTACCCTGGCCAATCCCGATGGCGCCCCGGCGCGGGCGCTTCTGGCGATCACCTCNNGGCTGCGCGCCACGGTCGAGGGAGTGGCGGCGCGCGATATTGCGGCGCAATCGCCGCTTCTGGCGTTGCTGTCGGTGCTGGATGCGCCGATCTCGGGCAAGCTGAATGCCGGTTTCGATGCGGCGGGCAAGGTTTCGGCCTTTGATGGCGCATTGTCCTTGGGGGCCGGGGCCTTGCAACCCAGCCCCGACAGCCAGCGGGTGGTGTTTGATGGCGCCGCGCTGGATCTGGGGTTTGATCCGGCTGCCGAAAAGATCGCCCTGACCCGGCTGGAGGTGCAAAGCCCCTCGCTGCGGCTGGAGGCG
Source organism: Gemmobacter sp. (assembly GCA_003509785.1). GTDB lineage: Bacteria > Pseudomonadota > Alphaproteobacteria > Rhodobacterales > Rhodobacteraceae > Gemmobacter. Next base: position 10,521 of record DOMY01000140.1, on the reverse strand, counting down.
CGGGGCCATGTGCTGGCGCCCGGCGTGATGCAGGGCAGCCCAGAGGCGTTTCTGGCGCAGATCGCCTTTTCGCGGGTGATGGTCGATCCGGCGGGGCTGTTCGTCGAACCTGTCACCTTCCGTGAAGGCGCGCTGGACATGCGGCTGCGGCTGAACCCGTTCCGCATCGAGGTGGGCCAGCTGACGCTGCAGGAAGAGGGCCGCCGCCTGCAGGCAAAGGGCGAGGCGCAGGCCGGGGTGGGGGGCTGGCAGATGTCGGTCGATCTGGCGCTGGATGCGATCCGCCATGACCGGCTTCTGGCGCTGTGGCCGCTGTCGGCGGTGCCGAAAACCCGGCAATGGGTGCAGGAAAATGTGCAGGAGGGCCTGCTGCGCGATGTGAAGGCCGCCTTCCGCATCAGCCCGGGGCAAGAGCCGCGATTCGCGCTGGGATATGATTTCGCGGATGCCGATGTGCGCTTCATCAAGACGCTGCCGCCGATCCGCAAGGGCAGCGGCTATGCCACGATCGACGGCAACAATTACACCATGGTTCTGGATGCGGGCGAGGTGACGCCCCCGGAGGGCGGGCGGATCGACGTGGCGGGATCGGTGTTTTCGGTGCTGGATATCCTGCAGAAACCGGCACAGGCCGAGATCCGCATGAAAACCCGCTCCAGCCTGACTGCCGCGCTGTCATTGCTGGATGAACCGCCGTTCCGGTTTCTGACCAAGGCCGGAAAATCCGCCGATCTGGGCGAAGGTCAGGCAGAGATCAGCGCCGTGTTGCGGATGCCGCTGGTGGACCGGATCAAGACGGAAGATGTGTCGTTCCGCGTGGAGGGCCAGCTGCGCGAGGTGGTGTCGGATGTGCTGGTGCCGGGGCAGCGGCTGTCGGCGCCCGCGCTGCGGCTGGTGGCCACACCGGCAGGGATGGAGGTTTCGGGTGCGGGCACGCTGGGGCCGGTGCCGTTTGACGGCAGGTTCAACCAGCCCTTCGGCCCCGAAGCGCAGGGCCGCGCCCGGGTGGAGGCAGAGGTGGAGCTGTCGCCCAAGGGGCTGGCCGCCTTTGCCCCCGGCTTGCCTGCGGGCTTTGCCGAGGGCCGGGGCCGTGCCCGGCTGGTGCTGGATCTGCCGAAAGGCAGCCCGCCGCAGATGGTGCTGACCTCTGATCTGAAGGGGCTGGCGCTGGCTGTGCCAGAGATCGGCTGGCGCAAGGCGGCAGGCACGGCCGGGCGGCTGGAGGTCGAGGCACAGCTGGGCAAGCCTGCCGCCGTCACGAAGCTGCGGCTGGAGGCGCCGGGGCTGGCTGCCACGGGCCGGGTGATCCTGCGCGCCGATGGGCGGCTGGACCGTGCCGAATTTGCCGAGATGCGGGCGGGGGACTGGCTGGTGGCNNCGGGCAAGGTGGTGCGCTGCGGGTCAGCGTTGCAGGCGGGCGGGCCGATCTGCGCCGCCTGCCCGAAACGCTGGGGCAGGGTGGCAAGCCGGGCGGGGCGGGCAGCACGCTGGATATCCGCCTGGACCGGCTGGAGGTGACGGATCAGATCGCGCTGGCCGCGCTGCGGGGCGAATTTACCACGCGCGGCGGTTTCAACGGCAGCTTTCTGGCGCGGATGGCGGGTGGCCCGGATCTGCGCGGCACGGTGGTGCCGATGAAGGGCGGAACCGGGATCCGCATCACCTCGGGCGATGCGGGGGGGATTCTGGCGGCCGCGGGGATTTTCGGCAATGCGCGCGGCGGCGATTTCGAACTGCAGCTGACGCCGCTTGGCCCGCGCGGCCAGTATCGCGGGCAGGCCAAGGCCACCACCCTGCGGGTGCGCAACGCGCCGCTGCTGGCGGAACTGCTGTCTGCGGTTTCGGTGGTGGGGCTGCTGGAGCAGCTGAACGGCGAAGGTCTGCTGTTTGCCGAGGCCGATGCCGACTTCCGCTTGACGCCCGCCGGGGTCGAGGTCAGGAGGGGCGCGGCCGTCGGCCCCTCGATGGGGGTTTCGATGGCCGGAACCTATGACAGCAGGCGCAGGGTGTTCAATTTGCAGGGCGTGATCTCGCCGATCTATCTGCTGAACGGGATCGGCCAGATCTTTTCGCGGCGGGGCGAAGGGCTGTTCGGGTTCAACTATGAAATCACCGGCACGCCTGAGGGGGCAAGGATCAGCGTCAACCCGCTGTCGATCCTGACCCCTGGCATGTTCCGCGAAATTTTCCGCCGCCCGGTGCCGCGGCTGGAGGCACAACCATGAAACTGTCCGATTTCGATTTTCACCTGCCCGAAGAGCTGATCGCGACGCGACCGGCCAAGCCACGATCTTCGGCGCGGCTGCTGCTGGCCGAGGGCGAGGCGATCCGCGATCTGGTGGTGACCGATCTGGCGCAGATCTTTCGCCCGGGCGACCGGCTGGTGCTGAACAATACCCGCGTGATTCCGGCGCGGCTGGCGGGCCAGCGGCACCGGATGACCGGGCAGGGCGCGGTCACGGCGAAGGTGCAAATCACCCTGCTGGAGCCGCGCGCCGATGGCGGCTGGCGGGCGCTGGCCAAGCCCCTGCGCAAGGTGGAGCCGGGCGAGGAGATCGTGTTTTCCGACCGGCTTTCCGCGACGGTGGCGGCCAAGACCGAAACCGATCTGGATCTGCGCTTCAACCTGGCAGGCGATGATTTCGACGCCGCACTGGCCGAAGCCGGGCAGATGCCCCTGCCGCCCTATATCGCCGCCAAACGCGCGCCCGATGCGCAGGATCATGACGATTACCAGACGGTTTTCGCCCGCCATTCCGGCGCTGTGGCAGCCCCCACCGCCAGCCTGCATTTCGATGCGCCGCTGTTGGAGGCGCTGCGCGCGAAGGGCGTGCAATTCACCGAAGTGACGCTGCATGTGGGGGCGGGCACCTTTCTGCCGGTGAAGGTGGAAGATGTGGCGACGCACCGGATGCACGCCGAATGGGGCGAGGTGACGGCCGATGCCGCCGCCGCGATCAATGCCACAAAAGCTGCGGGCGGGCGGGTGATCCCGGTGGGCACCACGGCGCTGCGGCTGATCGAAAGTGCGGCGCGGGACGGGCAGTTGCAGGAATGGCGCGGCACGACCGACATCTTCATCTATCCCGGCTTCCGCTTTCAGATCACCGATGCGCTGATGACCAATTTCCACCTGCCGAAATCCACGCTGCTGATGCTGGTCTCGGCCCTGATCGGGCGCGACCGGGTGCTGCGGGTGTATGATCATGCCATCCGTCACGGCTATCGCTTCTTTTCCTATGGCGATGCCTCGCTGCTCATCCCCTGACCGGCCCGCCCGGTCTGCCCGCCCGATCTGCCTGCCTGACGGTGAGAGGGCGCGGCATGTCGGCTTTCCGGCAACCGGCGCCACGCTTTCCGTGTTACCCTTGCTGCTGTCGCCATCCGGAGCCCTGCCATGCTGAAAGTCATCGCCACCACCTGGCCCCTGCTTCTGGGGGTGATGCTGCTCATGGTCGGCAATGGCATCCAGGGGTCCCTGCTGGGGATTCGCGGCACGATCGAAGGGTTTCAGACCTTCGAGCTGTCGGTCGTTATGTCGGCCTATTTCGCGGGCTTTCTGATCGGATCGCAGATGGTGCCCGGCATGATCCGCCGGGTGGGCCATGTGCGGGTCTTTGCCGCCTTCGGATCGACGATTTCGGCGGTGCTGGTGGTGTATCCTGTCATGCCTGACTGGATCGTATGGTCGCTGCTGCGGGCGGTGATCGGCTTTTCCTTCTGCGGGGTCTATATCACCGCCGAAAGCTGGCTGAACAACACTGCCACCAATGAAACCCGCGGGCAGGCGCTTTCGGCCTATATGATCGTGCAGATGATCGGCATCATCTCCAGCCAGTTCCTGCTGAACGTGGCCAGCCCGTCGAGCTTTACCCTGTTCGTCATTCCTTCGGTGCTGGTGAGCCTGGCCTTCATCCCGATCCTCGTCACCGTGACTCAGACCCCCACCTTTGAAACCACCAGCAGGCTGGGCTTCGCCGCGCTGTTCCGCATCTCGCCGCTGGGCTGCATGGGGATGCTGCTGACGGGCGGGATCTTTGCCGCCATGTTCGGCATGGCCTCGGTCTGGGGGTCGAAAAGCGGGCTGTCGGTGCGCGAGATCTCGATGTTCATCGGCGCCATGTACCTGGGCGGGCTGATCCTGCAATATCCCATCGGCTGGCTGTCAGACCGGCGCGACCGGCGCCAGATCATCCTGTGGATCTCGATCATTTCGGCGGTGGCGATGCTGCTGCCCACGCTGGTCGATCTGCCATTCGTGGCGCTGCTGGGCGTGGCCATGGTGCTGGGCGGGCTGACCAACCCGCTGTATTCGCTGCTGATTGCCTATACCAATGACTTTCTGACCAAGGATCAGATGGCGGCGGCCTCATCGGGGATGCTGTTCCTGAACGGGCTGGGCGCGATCTTCGGGCCATTGGCCACCGGCTGGATCATGGAGATGATCGGGCCGCGCGGGTTCTTCCTGTATATCGGGATNNGGTCGGCGCGGTGATGGAAGAGGCCGACGACGGCTCGCCCCAGGCGCGCTGATAGCGATAACGTCAAGCGGGTTCCGTGGCTTGCCTCGCTGCGCAAAGCCTGTCAGGCTGCCTGTCGGGCATCCCGCCCGGAGGAACATGCAAATGTCTGACCCGGTGATGGTGCTGGATTACTGGCTGGGCGATATCGGCCCCGAAGGCTGGTATGCGGGCGGCGAGGATCTGGATGATCAGATCCGTGCCCTGTGGCTTGACCTGTGGACGGCGGCGCGGGATCGCGGTCTGGATCACTGGGCCGACGGGCCTGCAGGCAGCCTTGCGCTGATCATTCTGGCCGATCAGTTTCCGCGCAACATGTTCCGGGGCACGGCGGCGGCCTTTGCCACCGATCCGCTGGCGCGCGAAATCGCCCGCAAGGCGCTGGCCGAAGGTTGGGACATGCAGGCGCCCGAACCTGAGCGGCAGTTCTTCTACATGCCCTTCGAACATAGCGAAGATCCCGCAGATCAGGCGCTGGCGGTCGAGCTGATGGCAGAGCGCATGGCCGACCATCCCGACAGCCTGCTGCACGCCCGCGCGCATCAGGCGATCATCGCGCGCTTTGGCCGCTTTCCGTTCCGCAATGCCGCGCTGGGGCGCGATACCACGCCCGAGGAAGAGGCGTTCATGACGGGCGGAGGATATGCTTCAATGGTAAACGACCTGAAGGCCTGAGCCATGCAATAGGTGCAAAGGCCTATGCCTTCGCCTGCATTGCTTGGATTTCAAAAATAGTTTAATGGCAAACTACTTTCCAGAGGAGGGGAACGATGGCTGCCAGAAACTTTGATGTGATCGTGATCGGCGCGGGTCCGGGGGGCTATGTGGCCGCCATCCGTGCGGCGCAGCTTGGCAAGAACGTTGCCATTGTGGAGCGGGAACATCTTGGGGGCATCTGCCTGAACTGGGGCTGTATCCCCACCAAGGCGCTGCTGCGCTCTGCCGAGGTGTTCCACCTCATGCACCGCGCCAAGGAATTCGGCCTGAAGGCCGACGGGATCAGCTATGATCTGGATGCTGTCGTGGCGCGGTCGCGCGGCGTGGCGAAACAGCTGTCGGGTGGCATTGGCCATCTGATGAAAAAGAACAAGATCACCGTGGTGATGGGCGAGGCGCATCTGCCCGCCAAGGGCCGCGTTTCGGTGAAGACCGACAAGGGTGTGGAAGAACTGGCCGCCCCCGCCATCATCCTGGCCACCGGCGCCCGTGCGCGCCAGCTGCCGGGGCTGGAGGCTGATGGCGATCTGGTCTGGACCTACAAGCACGCGCTGCAGCCCAAACGGATGCCGAAAAAGCTGCTGGTCATCGGATCTGGCGCGATCGGGATCGAATTCGCCAGCTTCTTCAACACGCTGGGCGCCGATACCACGGTGGTCGAGGTGATGGACCGCGTGCTGCCGGTGGAAGATGCCGAAGTCAGCGCCTTTGCCAAGAAGGCCTTCGTCAAGCAGGGGATGAAGATCCTTGAAAAGACGACGGTAAAGAAACTGGATCGCAGCCCCGGCAAGGTTGTGGCGCATCTGGAAGATTCCAAGGGCACGACCACGCAGGAATTCGACACCGTGATTTCCGCCGTGGGGATCGTGGGCAATGTCGAAAACCTCGGGCTGGAGGCTCTGGGCGTCAAGATCGACCGGACCCATGTGGTGACGGACGAATATTGCCGCACCGGCGTGGAAGGGCTTTTCGCCATCGGCGATATCGCGGGCGCCCCCTGGCTTGCCCACAAGGCCAGCCATGAAGGCGTCATGGTGGCANNTCCCCCATGCGATCAAGCCCAACAGCATCGCAGGCTGCACCTATTGCCATCCGCAGGTCGCCTCCGTCGGCCTGACCGAGGCGAAGGCGAAAGAGGCGGGCCATACCATCAAGGTGGGGCGCTTCCCGTTTGTCGGCAATGGCAAGGCCATCGCCCTGGGCGAGGCCGAGGGCTTCATCAAGACGGTCTTCGATGCCAAGACCGGCGAGCTGCTGGGTGCCCATATGATCGGCGCCGAGGTGACAGAGCTTATTCAGGGCTATGTGGTGGGCCGCAGCCTGGAAACCACCGAAGAAGATCTGATGAACACCGTCTTCCCGCATCCGACCCTGTCGGAAATGATGCACGAAGCGGTGCTGGATGCCTACGGGCGCGCGATCCACTTCTGACGCTGGCCTAAAGCAATCTGCAGACGGGCGGCCTTGGCCGCCCGATTTCTGTTCCACTCGCCTGATACGTGCGCTAGCAAGGGCGCATGATACGGTTTTCTCCACTTTTACTTGTGCTTGTCTTGTGGGGGGCTGGCCTTGGCGCCGCTGCTCAGTTCGGCAAGATGTCGGTTACCTTTGATCTGGTGGCCCAGACTTACGCTTCGGCAGGGCCAGCGATGCTGGGCCTTCTGGTCTCTATCGTGGGCTTTCCGGGGCTGATATTCGGCACAACGGCCGGTATCTTTGTGGAAGGTCTGGGCTATCGCCGGGTTCTGCTGGGGGCGTTGGTGGCGGGTGCGGGCCTTTCGGCGCTGGAATCGCTGATGCTGCCGCTGCCGGTCATGCTGGCGCTGCGCGTGGCCGAGGGCATGGCCCATCTGGCCATCGTCGTGGCCGCCCCGGTGCTGATCGCGCAGATTGCCCCGGCCAGCCGTCAGGGGCTGGCGATGACGCTGTGGTCCAGCTTCTTTGGGGTGGCCTATTCGGCGCTGGCGCTGTTTGGCCGCCCGCTGGCGCTGGCCTTTGGCGAGCCGTCGCTGTTTCTGGCCCATGCCGCCTATATGCTGGGGATTGCCGCGCTGCTGCGGCGGCTGCTNNTCTGCCGCGCAAACCGCTGCATCTGTCGCCCCGGGCCTTGCTGCGGCAACATGCGGATATCTACACCTCGCCCTATGTCGCAGCGCCGGCCTTCGGTTTTGTCTGCTATACCATCATCTATGTCGCGGTTCTGACCCTGCTGCCGCCCTTTGCCGGCGGGGCGGTGCAGATCCTGCTGGCCACGGGGATGCCGCTCGCCTCCATCGCGGTATCGCTGACCCTTGGGGTCTGGCTGCTGGGGCAGGTGTCTGCCGTGCGGGCGGCCATGGTGGGCTTTGCCGTGGCGCTGCTGGCGGCGGTTACGCTGGGGCTGGGCTGGGGGCAGCCGGTGGTCACCGTNNCTGGTGCAGGGGGCGTCATTCTCGGCCATCCCGCAGCTGAACCCCACCATCGGGGAAAGGGCGCGCGCCGCCGGGGCTGTGGCGCAACTGGGCAATCTGGGCACCACGGTCGGCACGCCGCTGCTGTCTGCGGTGATCCTGTCCGGCGGCAGCCTTGGCATGGCGGGCTTTGTGGCGCTGTTTGCCTTCCTCGGCATCGCACTGCATCTGTGGCAGGCGCAGCGCCGTCAGATGCGCACGATGGCGCCGCCGCCCGCCTGCCACTGACCCAGCCCGCCCAGGTTGAACACCTGACGATAGCCCATATCCACAAGCGTCGCCGCCGCCATGGCCGACCGTCCGCCCGAGGCGCAATACAGGCAGATCGGCGTTTCCGGCCCGATCCCGGCGGGCCGGTCTGCCGCATCCTGCGCCATGCGCGAGGCCAGCGCCATCAGCGGCACATGCACCGCCCCCTGTGCCTTGCCGCTGGCGCGCAGCTCGGACAGGTCGCGCACATCAATCACCACCATTTCGCCCTTTGTGGCGCGGGCCACCGCCTCTGCCGGAGCAATGGGCTGAACGCGCGGGCCGGGGGCTTTCAGAAAGCTGAACATGGCAATTCCTCGGTTGTTGTATTTACATTCAAATAAATGAATGTGACTGAATTGCAAGCCCCTGCTGCATTGCAGCGGGAAAAATGCTGTCCGTCATCGGAAAAATGCAAATGTTCATCCATTGTTCACGTTTTGAAGTTGGAGACTCACGCGGCTTGCCTTACATCTGTGCTGTCAGTGGACAGGTAGGATCATGGCCGAACAGAAGTTCATCGAGGTGCGCGGTGCGCGCGAACATAACCTCAAGGGCGTCGATCTCGACATCCCGCGCGATCAGCTGGTGGTGATTACCGGCCTGTCCGGGTCTGGCAAATCCTCGCTGGCCTTCGACACGATCTATGCCGAAGGGCAAAGGCGCTATGTCGAAAGCCTTTCGGCCTATGCGCGGCAGTTTCTCGACATGATGGGGAAACCCGATGTCGATCACATCAGCGGCCTGTCGCCCGCGATTTCCATCGAACAGAAGACCACCTCGAAAAACCCGCGCTCCACCGTCGGCACGGTGACGGAAATCTATGATTACCTGCGCCTGCTGTTCGCCCGCGTCGGCACGCCCTACAGCCCGGCCACCGGCCTGCCCATCACCGCGATGCAGGTGCAGGATATGGTGGATGCCGTTCTGGCGATGGAAGAGGGGACGCGCGCCTATCTGCTGGCCCCCATCGTGCGGGATCGCAAGGGCGAATACAAAAAGGAATTTCTGGAACTGCGCAAGCAGGGTTTCCAGCGCATCAAGGTCGATGGCCAGTTCTACGATCTGGACGAGCCACCCACGCTCGACAAGAAGTTCCGCCATGACATCGACGTGGTGGTGGATCGCATCGTGGTGCGCCCCGATATCGCCACCCGTCTGGCCGACAGCTTCCGCACCGCGCTGGATCTGGCGGATGGCATCGTGGTGCTGGAAACCGCCCCTGCGGAAGGCGAGCCGGAGCGGAAGACATTCTCGGAAAAATTCGCCTGCCCGGTATCCGGTTTCACCATTGCCGAAATCGAACCGCGGCTGTTTTCCTTCAACGCGCCTTTGGGCGCCTGCCCGGTCTGCGATGGCCTGGGGGTAGAGCTGTTCTTTGACGAACGCCTGGTGGTGCCCGATCAGGGGCTGACCCTGGCGCAGGGGGCGATTGCGCCCTGGTCGAAATCGAAATCCCCCTATTTCCTGCAGACCATCGAAGCCATCGCCAAGCACTACGAATTCGACAAGAAAAAGAAATGGAAAGACCTGCCCGCCCATGTGCAGCAGGTGTTCCTGCATGGCTCTGGCGGTGAAGAGATCCAGTTCCGCTATGATGAAGGCGGCCGCGTCTATCAGGTGTCGCGCAGCTTTGAAGGCGTTATTCCGAACATGGAACGCCGCTACCGCGAAACCGACAGCAGCTGGTCGCGCGAAGAGATGGAGCGGTATCAGAACAACCGCCCCTGCGGCACCTGCCACGGCTTTCGCCTGAAACCCGAGGCGCTGGCGGTCAAGATCGCGGGCCTGCATGTGGGGCAGGTGGTGCAGATGTCGATCCGCGAGGCTTTCGCCTGGATCGCCACGGTGCCCGATCAGCTGACCAACCAGAAGAACGAGATTGCAAAGGCCATCCTGAAGGAAATCCGCGAAAGGCTGGGGTTCCTGGTCAATGTTGGGCTGGATTACCTGACGCTGTCGCGCAATGCGGGCACGCTGTCGGGTGGCGAAAGCCAGCGCATCCGGCTGGCCAGCCAGATTGGATCGGGGCTGACCGGCGTGCTTTATGTGCTGGATGAACCCAGCATCGGCCTGCACCAGCGCGACANNCGGCGGAAGACGTGGCCAACCAGATCCTTGCCGCGCACCCGGAATTGAACAGCGAAAAGGAGCTTTATGACGAGTTTCTTTTTGCCCGTGATTATGCCCGCCATCAAGGCAAGACCATGACCGAGGCCTTAAAGGTCGCGGAAAAGCGCTTGTTTGGCAAGGTCAGGCCCGCCGATCCGGCCAGCCTGACCGGGCAGTATCTGTCGGGCAGCCGAGAGATTGCAGTGCCAAAAACCCGCCGCTCGGGCAATGGCAAGAAGCTGACGGTGGTAAAGGCCACTGGCAACAACCTGAAACAGGTCACGGCTGATTTTCCGCTGGGCAAGTTTGTCTGCGTCACCGGCGTGTCGGGGGGCGGCAAATCCACGCTGACCATCGAAACCCTGTTCAAGACCGCCGCCAGCCGGTTGAACGGCGCCCATGAATCGCCCGCCCCCTGCGAGACGATCAAGGGCTTCGAACATCTCGACAAGGTGATCGACATTGACCAGCGC
>DOMY01000114.1:585-8657 GCA_003509785.1 Gemmobacter sp. | reverse complement strand
CCGCCGCAGGCAACGCGCTGGAGGTGATCGAGGTGATGGAAACCCTGACCGGCACCGCCGTCAATGCCGATCTGTGGAACCTGACCGCCGCGCTGGGCGGCGAGGCGCTGGCGCTGGGCGGCCTTGCCACCGATGCGATGGAAGGGGTTTCGCTGATCGAAGCCGCGCTGGAAAGCGGCGCCGCCGCCGAAATGTTCGGGCGCATGGTCGCGGCACAGGGCGGCCCCGCCGATTTCGTGGATCGCTGGCCCGACCGTCTGCCCTCGGCCCCCATCCTGCGCGAGGTGCCTTGCCCCGGCGAAGGCTTCATCTCTGCGATCGACGGTTTTGCGCTGGGGCAGGCCGTGGTGCATCTGGGCGGCGGCCGCCTGCGCGATGGCGACAAGGTCAACCCGGCGGTGGGCTTTTCCGAACTGGCGTCGCTTGGGCAGGAAATGCACCGTGGCGTGCCGCTGGCGATCATCCATGCCGCCACCGAAGCAGCGGCCGATGCGGCCGAACGGGCGGTGCAGGCGGCCTATCGCCTGACAGATGCGCCGGTGGAAGAGCCGGTTCTGGTTTATAAAAGGATAGCCTGAAATGGCGCGTGCGTTTCTGATCGTGATGGATAGCGTGGGCATTGGCAGCGCCCCGGATGCCGCCGAATATGGCGATGCCGGGTCCAATACCCTGGGCCATATCGCGGCAGAATGTGCGGCAGGCCGCGCCGAAGAGGGGCGCAGCGGCCCGTTGCGGATGCCGCATCTCGATGCGCTGGGGCTGGGGGCGGCCTGCGCGCTGGTCACTGGCCTGCCGGTGCCGGGGCTGGGGGCGCCGCCGCTGGGCGTCTGGGGGGCGGCCACCGAAAAGTCGAAAGGCAAGGATACACCCTCAGGGCACTGGGAACTGGCCGGGGTGCCGGTGCCCTGGGACTGGGCCTATTTCCCGCATGAAATCCCCGCTTTTCCCGATGCGCTGGTGGCCGAGGTCTGCCGCATTGCGGGGGTCACCGGCATCTTGGGCAATTGCCACGCCTCCGGCACCGAAATCATCGAACGGCTGGGGGCAGAGCATCTGAAAACCGGCTGGCCGATCTGCTATACCTCTGCCGACAGCGTGTTCCAGATCGCCGCGCATGAACAGGCCTTTGGGCTGGACCGGCTGATTGACCTGAGCGAAAAGATCGCCCCATTCCTGCACGCGATGAAGGTGGGAAGGGTGATTGCGCGGCCCTTTACCGGCGTGCCGGGCAGCTTTGCCCGCACCGCCAACCGCCGCGATTTCGCCGTGGCCCCGCCCGCACCCACGCTGCTGGATTGGGCGCAGGCCGATGGCCGCATCACTCATGCCGTGGGCAAGATCGGCGACATCTTCTCGCACCGTGGCATTTCAAAGCTGCACAAGGGCAAGGATGACGCTGCACTTTTCGATCATCTGGACCATCTGCTGGATGTGGCAGAGCCTGGTTCCTTGACCTTTGCGAACTTTGTCGAATTCGACAGCCTCTATGGCCACCGGCGCGACGTGTCGGGCTATGCCCGCGCGCTGGAATGGTTCGATACCCGCGTGGGCGGCTTTCTGGCGCGGTTGCAACCGGGTGNNGCCGATCACGGCAATGATCCCACCTGGCCCGGCACCGAACATACCCGCGAACGTGTGCCGGTTGTGGTGGCGGGCTGTGGCACTGCCAGCTTTGGCCGTTGCGGCTTTGTCGATGTGGCCGCCGCCGTCGCCCATCATCTGGGCCTGACGGAACGCGGCCCCGGAAGGAGCTTTCTGTGAGCCTGAAAGACGCGCCCAAACTTGAACTTCATCTGCATCTGGAAGGGGCGGCGCCGCCCGCTTTCATCCGGGGGCTGGCCAAGCAGAAACATGCCGATATCGCAGGTATCTTCAGTGAAAGCGGCGGCTATGCCTACCGTGATTTCTGGCATTTCCTGAAAGTCTACGAAGCGGCGACCTCCGTGTTGCGCACGCCTGAAGATTATCACCGCCTGACTCTGGCCGTGCTGGAAGAAAGCGCCGCAAATGGCGTGATCTACAGCGAAACCTTCCTTTCTCCTGATTTCTGCGGCGGTCGTGATCCGGTGGCCTGGCGCGATTTTCTGGCCGCCATCGAAGATGCCGCCGCCGAGGCAGAGCGCAGCATGGGCATCACGCTCCGCGCCATCGTGACCCCCATCCGGCATTTCGGCCCCGACAAGGCCAAACAGGTCGCGCTCTGTGCGGCGGAAACGGCCGGGCGCTTTGTCACCGGCTTTGGCATCGCGGGCGATGAAAAGATCTGCGAACCCGAAGATTTCCTCTGGGCTTTCGATTGCGCCCGCGAAGCCGGGCTGGGCATCACCGCCCATGCGGGCGAATGGCGCGGCCCCGATCACATCCGCGCCACGCTGAAGGCGCTGAACCCCAGCCGCCTGGGCCATGGCGTGCGCGCGATCGAGGATCTGGCGCTGGTCGATGAACTGGCGGAACGCGGCACCGTGCTGGAGGTCTGCCCCGGGTCGAACATCGCCCTGGGGATCTATCCCGACTGGCGCCACCATCCCATCGGCCAGCTTTATGATCGGGGCGTCAAGGTCACGGTCTCCACCGATGATCCGCCGTTCTTTCACACCACGATGACCCGCGAATGGGACAGGCTGGCCGATGCATTCGATTGGGATGCAGGCGTCTTCGACAGATTGAACCGAACGGCGCTTGACGCCGCCTTCTGTGACAGGGAAACCAAGGAAACACTTGCCAAGAAACTGGAGCCCGCGCATGGCTGAACATCTGACCGTCGTGAACCACCCGCTGGTGCAGCACAAGCTGACCATCATGCGCGACAAGGAAACCTCGACTGCAGGCTTCCGCCGCCTGCTGCGCGAAATCAGCCTGCTTCTGGCCTATGAGGTCACGCGCGAGCTGGAGATGACCACCACCACCATCGACACGCCGCTGCAACCGATGGAGGCGCCGACGCTGGATGGCAAGAAACTGGCGCTGATTTCCATCCTGCGCGCAGGCANNATCGTGGTCGATCCGATGCTGGCCACCGGCAATTCCTCAGTTGCGGCGATTGACCTGCTGAAGAAATCCGGGGCGAAAAACATCCGCTTCCTGTGCCTTCTGGCCGCCCCCGAAGGCGTGGCCCGCATGAAAGAGGCACATCCCGATGTGCAGATCGTCACGGCCTCGTTGGACTCGCACCTCAATGACCATGGATATATTGTGCCCGGTCTAGGGGATGCGGGAGATCGCATGTTCGGTACAAAATAAGGGATTTCCCCTTTACTCGCCATCAATCCTGCCGCAGAATCACTTCGTTCCATATTGGGGGAAGCCATGTTTCGCAGGATTGTCTCTGCCGCGATTTTTGCGGCTGTGTCGGGGGTCACCGTTTCTCAGGCGCAGACGGTTTCGCAGGTCGGTGGCCCGGCAGAACAGCCCCCGGCCGGCTTCTCCGGCCAGATGTATGTCGACAGCCGGGGCTGCGTCTTTCTGCGCGCAGGCCTGAACGGGCAGATCAACTGGGTGCCGCGCGTCGGCCGGGATCGCAAGGCGATGTGCGGCTATCCGCCCACGACACAGGCCATGGCAAAGGCGATCCCGGTCGCCCCTGCCGCGCCGGTGGCCGAAGCCCCGGCGCCGCGCGCCACCTCCCGGCCGATGAACACCGTGGCCACCCTCACCACGCCTCCGGCCATCCGCACCGCGCCGCCCGCGGCTTCTGCGGCAGAGCGTACCTATTATGACAAGGCGCTGCCTGCGCGCGTCGCCGCCGCGCCGCGCCCGGTCAGGCCCCGCCGCAGGTNNCGTTCCGACCCCGCCGCCGCCTGCACGGGTTGCGGCAGCGCCCGCCTTGCCGCCCGCGCCCAGCTTTGTGCCATCGGCCCCCGGTCCGGGGGCGGGCAAGATCGGCTGCTATACCTCGGCCCCGGTGCCGCGTGTGGTGGCCCTGTCCAACGGCGGGACGGCCGTTCTGTGCACCAAGGGCGATGGCACGCTGAACGGCGCCCGCGCGCCGATCTATGGCAAGGTTGCCATGGGCACCGGCAACCGTGTCGGCGCCGGGCTCTATCCGCCCGCAGGCCAGCCCATCCGCCGGGGGGCCGACAGCGCCGATAGCCTGGGCAATTCGCACCGCGCTACCATCGTGACCGCCGCCCCCCAGCGCCGCCTGGATGTGCCAGAGGTTGCGGTGCCGCCGGGCTACAAACTGGCCTGGACCGATGACCGCCTGAACCCGCATCGCGGTTTTGGCACCGCTCAGGGCCAGCAGGCGCAGGATCAGGTCTGGACGCGCGAAGTGCCCGCCGATCTGCTGGTGAAAACCAAGCCCTATGTCGCACCGCAGGTCGTGGTTTCAACCAAGGGCCAGAAGCCGAAACTGCAGGTATCCAGCCGGTCTGAGCCGGCGGCGCAGGCGGCCCCGTCTGCCGCCCCGGCTGCTGTCGCATCCGGGCGGCTTTTCGTGCAGGTCGGCTCTTTCGGGGTGCCCGCCAATGCCGAAGGCGCCAAGGCGCGGCTGCGCGCGGCGGGCCTGCCGGTGGCTACGGCCAAGGGCGGTAGCTTGCAGGTCGTGCTGGCCGGGCCTTTCGCCTCGGCGGCAGATGCCAAGCGCGCGCTTTCTGCCGTGCGCTCTGCCGGGTTCGGGGATGCGTATATCCGCTGATCCGTCAGCCAGACCAGACAAAGCCCCTGCGCCCGTGGCGCGGGGGCTTTTCTATTGCTTATTCCGGGGTCATTCGGCGCAGATCGCCTGCAGGCTGATCCAGTCGCCATCGGGCATCAGCGGGCGGGGCGCTTCCTTGGCAAAGGGATCGGCCTCGATCAGCGCCAGAACCGTCTCGCCGCTGGGGTCCAGCGCGCGGGCATAGGGGGTCGGCGGCACACCCGCCTGTGCAAAACCCGCCAGCAGTGGTTCTGCCGCCAGAACGGCCGGGGGGGCCACCATCAGCTCTGCCCCATATCCTTCCACGGCAGAGGCAGCCAGCCGCCCATTGGTCAACAGCCCGAAGGTGGGCCTGAGCCCGGCATGGCGCAGCAGGGGTTGCAGCGGATCGGCCGCAGCGGCGCGCGTCGCTTCGGCAATGGCGAAACCGGCGGCCACCTCTGGCCCGCTGCGCCCTTCGATCAGGCTGCGGTGCAGGGTGATGATATTGCCCGGCAGATGCGTGGCCAGCGCCGTGCCATCCGGCAGGATGCGCAGCTGCGGCGCCGTCGGCCCGAACAGCCGCACCGCAAGCCGGTCCAGCGCCGCCTGTCCCGAAGGATCTGCGCAGGGCGGCCCGGTGACGCGGCCCAGATCCGCCAGCGCCATCTGTCCGATCGACAGCCGCATCGACAGCGGCACCATGGCCGCCGTATGGCGCACCAACGCGCCGGGCAGGAAACTGGCCCCCAGCAGCAGCACCATGGTCGTGCCCAGCAGGAACAGCTGCCCGCGCAACCGCCCCGGTTTGGGCCGTTCGGCGGCAATCGCCCCGCGCACGGTTTCCAGCGCGGAAATCATGGTGGAATCGTCCAGCTCCAGCGTTTCCAGCGCATCGCGTCCGGGGGAATACAGCGCAGGCGTCTCGCCGGGGTTCAGCCGCTCCACCGCCGGAAGCGACCAATGCGACAGCGCGGAATCGGTGCGCGGATCCGACAGGGTCAGCGAGGCTTCGCCAAAGGCCACCACGACTTCACGCCGCTGAAGTTCCGGTGCCTCGCGCCACAGGCCGGGGCTTTCCAGTTTCTGGTATTTCTTCAGCGCGGTGCTGCGCATGTATGGCCTTTTTGCCCAATTTCCGGCAGCTTAGCGGGAATTCGCCGGGGTCACAACCATCTCGGCCAGATCGGCGGGATCACGCCGGCCCAAAGGCCGGATGGAAGGAAACCACCCCCTCCGGCGCAGTGCCAAAGCTCTGCGACAGCAGAAATTCGCCCGGAACATCCGGCACATGGCGGCGCGGATCGGCCACAAACCCGAAGCGCCCGTAATAGCCCGGATCGCCCAGGATCATCACCCCGCCCACACCCTGCGCCTGAAGTTCGGCCAGCGCCGCCCGCATCAGCGCGGTGCCCACGCCCTGACGCTGCGCCGCAGGCGCCACCGAAACCGGCGCGATACAGGCCCAGCCCGCCACCCCGCCGATGATGACGGGCNNATGTGGGCGAGGCCGCGATATGGCCCCGCAGCCCGCCCGCATCTGCGGCCACCCACGACAGCAGCAGATCGCCACTGTCGCGCAGCCGCTCCATGATCGCGGCCTCGGTGCCATCGGTATGGGCGGCAGTGGCAAAAGCCGCAGTAATCAGCGCGCCGATCGCCTCAGCCTCGCCCGGCATTTCGGCGCGCAGGATCATGCCTTTTCCGTCTGCTGCTGTTGCTGTGCCATCAGCTTGGCCACCGCGCGCAGTTCGAACTTCTGGATCTTGCCGGTCGATGTCTTGGGCAGATCGCAAAACACCACCGCCTTGGGCGTGGCAAACCCTGCCAGCCGGGCGCGNNAGGCAACCCCTGCCAGCCGGGCGCGGCAATGCGCGATCAGCTCTGCCTCCGTCACCTGCTGGCCGGGTTTCAGCTCCACAAAGGCGCAGGGCACCTCGCCCCATTTGTCATCCGGCTTGGCCACCACGGCACAGAGGCTGACCGCCGGATGGTGCATCAGCGCGCCCTCCACCTCTACCGAACTGACATTCTCGCCGCCCGATATGATGATATCCTTCGCGCGGTCGGTGATCTTCAGATAGCCATCCTCGGTCTGATAGGCGATGTCGCCCGACCGGAAATAGCCGCCCTTGAACGCCTCGGCCGTGGCTTGCGGGTTCTTGTAATACCCCTTCATCACCAGATTGCCCCGCATCGCGATTTCGCCCAGATGCGCCGCATCGCGTGGCACCGGCTGGCCATGCGTGTCATGCACCACCGCCTCTTCCAGCATGGCCATGGCCACCCCGGTCCGCGATTTGAAGGCCGCGCGGTCTTCGCCGGTCTTGCTCTCCCATTCCGGCGGCCACAGACATTCGGTCGCCGGGCCATAGGTTTCGGTCAGCCCGTAAACCTGCGTCACATTGAACCCCAGCGGTTCAATCGCGGCGAGCGTGGCCGCAGGCGGCGGGGNNCCCGCCGTGAACACCTCCACCACATGGTCAAAGGCGCGGCGGTCTTCGGGTTTTGCATTGATGATGGTGTTCAGCACGATGGGCGCCCCGCCGAAATGAGTAACCCCCTCATCGGCAATCGCATCATAGATCGCCTTCGCCGTCACATCGCGGCAGCAGACCAGCGTGCCACCCATCATCGGCACCAACCAGGGCTGCACCCAGGCGTTGCAATGGAACAGCGGCACGATGGTCAGCACCTTGGGAAACAGCTGCATCCGCCAGGCGATCACATTCGCCATGGTCGCCAGATAGGCGCCGCGGTGATGATACACCACCCCCTTCGGCCGCCCCGTGGTGCCCGAAGTGTAATTGATGGCCAGGCTTTCCCACTCATCTTCCGGCAGCATCCAGTCAAAACCCGGATCGCCCTCGTCCAGCAGATCCTCATATTCCAGATAATGCCCGCCGGGGGTGAACCCTGCCTCGCGGTCGCAGACCTCGATGATCTGCGGCGCAGCGCCTTCCATCCGCTTGATCGCCGCCTCGGCCAGCGAGATCAGCGCCGTATCCACCAGCACAGTCTTCGCCCCGGCATGGCCGAAGATATACCCCACCGTATCGGCATCCAGCCGCGTGTTGATCGTGTTGATCACCCCACCACAGGCCGGCACGCCGAAATGCGCCTCGGCCTGCTGCGGGATATTCGGCAGAAGCGTCGCCACCACATCACCGGGCCGCACCCCGCGCCGCGCCAGTGCCGAGGCCAGCTGCGAGACCCGCACCGCATAATCGGCATAGCTGCGCCGGATGGATTTCCACACCAGCGCCGTGCGCCCACCATGAATATCGGCAGCCCGTTTCAGATGCGACAGGGGCGTCAGCGGCACGAAATTCGCGGCGGTCTTGTCCAGCCCGGTTTCATCAGCAAGCCAGCCCATAGTGCAGTCTCCTCCCGATAGATGCGGAATATGTCGCTTTTCGGCGCGCAGTGTGATCCGGCTTCAGGGCATTGAAAAGGA
>DOMY01000114.1:385-563 GCA_003509785.1 Gemmobacter sp. | reverse complement strand
TGAAACCCGTCAACCTGCGGGCGGTGGTGGCGCGCTCTGCCATTCACGGCTGCGCGATGCTGATCTATTTCGGCGCGCTGGCCTTCCTGCCGGTGGCACAGGTGGCGGCGGGTCTGTTCACTGCGCCGATCTTCGTTCTGCTGATCTCGCGCTTTGCCTATGGCCACCACATCGGCCC
>DOMY01000114.1:0-270 GCA_003509785.1 Gemmobacter sp. | reverse complement strand
TTCTGGACTTTCGTGCAGGCGGCAGGCTCGCTTCTGGGGGTGGGGATGATGATCCGCGCCTATCAGCTGGCCGATGCCAGCCGGGTCTCGGTCTTCGAATATGTCATCCTGCCTGCCTCGGCGCTCTGGGGTTGGCTGATCTGGGGCGAGGTGCTCACCCTGCTGGCTGCCGCCGGCATGGGGCTGATCGCGGCAGCCGGCATCATGATCGCCCTGCGCAGCCGCCAGACGGGCTGAGGCGCGCTTTCCCCTTCCTCTTGGCCCAAATAC
>DOMY01000165.1 GCA_003509785.1 Gemmobacter sp. | reverse complement strand
GCCGCCCGGCGGCCGGCGACACGCAGGCCACACCCCGCCGTCGTGCGGATGCTGACGCGCCACGCAGCCCCGACGCCCCGCGCAGCCGCAGCGGCTTTGCCTCTGCCCCCGATGGCAAACCCACCCGCCGTGGCCCCGCCGCCGAAGACCGCGCCGCAAGGCCCGCCCGCAGCACGGAAAAACCCGCGCCACATTCTGGCCCGCGCAGCCGCGCAGGCAAACCTGCGACGGATGAAGGCGGCAGCGGCGGNNCGACCGTGGCCCAGCCAAACCGCCGCGCCGCGGCTGACACCGCACCAGACGCCGCCCCACCGGGGCGGCGTTTCCCCCTGCGCCACGCTCGCCCAAACAGGCCAAAGCGCGCCCCCTCTGGACCCTGCCGGGGCGCTGTGCTTGGATGCTGCCAGACAAGGGGAACCCAGATGGCATTCGGCAAGAACATCCGCACTTATTTCAACGGCCAGTGGCACGACGGCGACATTCCGGTGATGCAGGCCGCCGATCACGGCATCTGGCAGGGCTCTTCGGTCTTTGATGGCGCCCGGCTGTTCGATGGCGTTACCCCCGATCTCGATCTGCATCTGGCCCGCGTCAACCGCTCGGCCGAGGCGCTGATGATCACCCCCACCGTCACCCCCCAAGACATGCTGGAGATCGCCCGCGAAGGCCTGCGCGCCTATGGTCGCGGCCAGGCCGTCTATATCCGCCCGATGTATTGGGCGGTGGATGGGTCGGATCTGGGCATCGCCCCGCAGGAAAACTCCACCCGCTTCGCGCTCTGCCTCGAAGAGGTGCCGATGCCCCCGGCCGAAGGCCAGACCACGCTGACCCGCACCCGCTTTCGCCGCCCGGTGCTGGAAGATGCGGTCTGCAATGCCAAGGCGGGCTGCCTTTACCCCAATAACGCCCGGATGCTGGTCGAGGCCAAGCAGAAAGGCTTCGGCAATGCGCTGGTGGCCGATGCCCTGGGCAATGTGGCCGAAAGCGCCACCGCCAATGTGTTCATCGTGAAGGATGGCGCCGTGTTCACGCCGGTGGCCAATGGCACCTTCCTGTCGGGCATCACCCGGGCGCGCCACATTGCCAACATGCGCGCCGATGGCATCGAGGTGCATGAAACCGTGCTGCGGTTCGAGGATGTCGCCGCCGCGGACGAGGTCTTCCTGTCGGGCAATTTCGCCAAGGTCACCTCGGTCGCGCGGTTCGATGATGTCACCTATCGCAGCCGCGCGATGACTGACCGCATCCGCGCGCTGTACATGGACTGGGCTCTGGGCGCCTGAGCCGCGCAAGGGGGGCTTCCGCCCCCCTCTGGGCCTCTGGCCCATNNTTTGGGCCAAGAGGAATGGGCAGGATCAGTGCAGGTGGCGTGTGCCTGCCTGCTGCGCGGCGCCAGCCATGGCGGGAAAGCGCGCCGCAAAGCTCAGCCCGGCCCGGATCAGCGCCACATCCATCACCCCGCCGCTGAGATCGGCCAGGGCCGGGCGCGCCGCATCGGTCCGGTCGCGGCGCATATGGTGCAGCAGGGTGACAAAGGCCACCTCATCCGGGGTCAGCAGGCCCCGGCACTGCGCGCAAAGCGGATTGCCAAAGCGAAAGCGCGTGGGGCGGCAGGCCTGCATCGCCTCGACCATGCCGAACAGCCGATGCGCGATCTGCGGCCCGTCGCCCGGGCCCCAGCGTTCGGCGGCAATGCCATAGGCCAGCCGCCAGCCCTGACTGTCGGGGCTGGCCAGCGCGGTCAGAAAATGCCGCAGCACCGGCACCAGCGCGGTTTCGAAGGCATCGAAGCCCAGTGCCTCCAGCGGGATACCTTCGGCGGGGCTGGCGGCTTGCAGCGGGTTGCGTGCATGGATCATGCGCCCGCCCCCATCTTGCCGCCCGACCACGCCTTACAGCCCGGCCCGACGGCCAGGGGCCGCGCCACGATCCGGCCCTGCCCCGCCGCATCGGCCCACGCCACCTGTGGCCCCACCACCCGCGCCGGAAAATGCAGCCCCGCCTTCAGGGCCGCGCGCAGGGCAGGATGCAAGCCGCCCGCCCCCAAGCCCCGCGCCAGCGCATCCGTGGCCAGCAGCGCCCTTGCCTGATCTGTCATGGGAAATCCTCCGTCCCGCCGCCGGAAATGGGTCCGGCCCCGATCTGGCGGCGGGCTTGATCCCCATATTCTTAGCGTTTCAGTCGGAAATGTGCAAGCCCCTGCAAACGCCCTCAAGCCTCGCGGAATTCGCCCTGAATCAGCGCGGCGGCGCGGTCCAGCACCTCTTGCGGGGTTTCGCCCGGGCTTTCGGCCGCCGGGCTGCGCGGCGCGCGGATCACCGTCACCGAACAGCGCGCCCGCGCCACCACCTGGCTGGAGACCGACCCCAGATATTGCCGCGCCGAAGAATGGCCGCGCGCGCCCATCAGGATATGGCTGACCGGAATCTTGTCAGCATGGTCGATCAGCACCGCCCCCGGATCGGCGCCTTCCAGCACCGTGAAGGTCAGCCGCTCTTCGGGCAGATCCAGCCCCCCGGCCCAGGCGCGCAGCCCCACCAGCCGCGCCACATGCAGATTGTTGCCCTGATCGTCGGTGGTGACATCCAGCCCGATGCGGGCCGTCTTGATCACATTGACGCAGGCCACCCGCGCATCCGGTTCCAGCACCAGCATCCGCTGCACGGCGCGGCGCAGCTGGCCCGCGATCGCCTCCATCTGCGGCGAAAGATCCACCGCCACCATCAGGATCGGCGCGTGATCCACCTGCGCCCGCAGTTCCGGCGGCGGCCCGAAAGACGATACCCCCCGCATCGCCCACCAGCGCCGCATCACATCCATCCGCCCGTCGGCCTGCAAGCGATGCGCCCGCGCCGTCAGCTTCACCTGCAGCGGATGCGTCAGATCGAACACCATCTGCGCCGCCGACTGATAGCGCCGCTGCGGCAGCACCTCCAGCGCGCGCAGGATGATCTCTTGCAGCCATTCGGGGATTTCGGGGTTCAGCGCCCGGGGCGGCACCGGATCGCGCCACAGCCGCCGCCGCACCGCCTTCAGCTTTTCGGGCCGGCCAAAGGGCGGCCGCCCGGTCGCCAGCTCATAGATCATCGCCCCCAGCGCGAAGATATCGCTGCGCAGATCATCGCGGCAGCGCAGATATTGCTCTGGCGCGATATAGGGAAAGGTGCCCATCGGGATGGTGAATTCTTCGGCCAGCAGATCGGGCAGATCGGCATGGCGCGACAGGCCGTAATCCACCAGCACCATCTCGCCGGTGTCGCGCTGCAGGAAATTCTCGGGCTTCAGATCCAGATGGATCACATGTTGCCGGTGCAGTTCATGCACCGCCTGCGCCATCCGCGCCGCCACCTCGATCACATCCGACAGCGGCAGCGGCGCCTGGCCGAACAGCCGCAGCATCGAATCGCCCGGCAGCCGTTCGGTCACGATATAGGGCAGCACCGCAAAATCGCCCTCGGCGATCACTCGGGGCACATGCGGGCCTGCAAGGCGCGGCATGATCATCTGCTCCACCTCGAACCCCACGATGGTCGGCCCGTCATAGCCATCCAGAATGACCGGCACCTTCATCACCATCGGCCCGGGATGCAGCGGATGGGTCACTTCCCAGATCGTGGCAAAACCGCCCTGATGCAGCTTTTCGCCCAGGGTGAACCCGTCGATCTGCAGGCCGGGATGCGGGCGCAGGGGCATGGATCATTCTCCTCGCAACAGGCGCAGGGCCAGGGTTTCGGGCAGGCCCGCGGCCCGCACCTTGGCAGCAGTGGCCGCCGTGTCATAGGGCACGCGGCGAAAGCACAGCTCGTTGCGCGCATCATCCCAGATCGCATAGCCCGCCTGCGGCACGCCATCGCGCGGCTGGCCCACCGATCCCACCACAGCAAGCCAGCGCCGTGACCGGATCAGCGGCACCGGGCTGGCCTGCAGGATGCGCTGCTGCCGCACCTGCCCCGCCCGGTCACAGCTCATCAACGCGGGCACATGCACATGGCCGCACAGGATCACCCGCGCTTCGCAAACCCGAAACGACGGCATCGCCCGCTGTTCCGAGGTAACATAGATCCAGTCGCCCGGCGCATTGGCGCTGGCATGAACCAGCCGCAGATCCCCCAGATCCGCGCTCAGCGGCAGGCCCGCCAGAAACTGCCGCTGCGCCTCTGACAGCTGCGGTCGCGTCCAGTCCAGCGCCTTGCGGGCATTGGCATTCATCGCCGGGTCCATTGCCGAAATCGCCGCATCATGGTTGCCCTGCACCGCCAGCGCCCCCCCGGCCACCAGCACCATCGCCCGGTCGCAGCACCAGCCCGGATCGGGGCCATAGCCGACAATATCCCCCAGCAGCGCGATCCGGTCGATCTCCCGCCCCTCCAGATCGGCCAGCACGGCGGCAAAGGCCTCGCGGTTGCCATGGATATCGGTCAGAACGGCCAGACGCATGACGGGGCTCCCCTCCCTTGCCTTTCGGGCGGCTCTCCCCCGGCCGCCCGGCCCAGCACTAGCAGAGACATGGCCTCTCCCGAAAGCCTGCCATCTGCGGCGGACATGCCTTGCAGCACCGCCCGCTCTTGCCAGCGGCCTGCCCGATGGGCCATGATCCAGATCAACAGGGGGAAATGATGCGCAAGTTCCTGGTCGTGCTTGACGATACACGCGAATGTCTGAACGCCATGCGCTATGCCGCGTTGCGGGCGGCCCATACGGGGGCCGGGGTGCAGATCCTCGCGATCATCCGGCCCGAAGAATATCAGCACTGGATCGGCATTGCCGATCTGATGCGCACCGAAGCCCGCGAGCGGATCGAGGCGCATTTCGAAGTCTTCGCCAAATGGATGCGCGACAAGCAGGGCGTCAGCCCGGAGCTGGTGATCCGCGAAGGCGATCCCGCCACCGAAATTCTGGCGCAGGTCAAATCCGATCCGCAGGTCGGCATCCTGGTTCTGGGGGCGGGCACCGACAAAAGCGGCCCCGGCCCGCTTGTCACCTCCATGAGCCGGAACTCCGGCACCCTGCCGGTTCCCATCACCATCGTCCCCGGTGACATGTCGAAAGAACGGCTGGAGGCGATCACCTGATTGCCCTCCGCCGGGTCCGGCCACTGTCCCGACAAAGGCGGGACGCGGGCGGGACGGCGGCGGGCCGCCTGCCAGACGCCTCAATCGCAGGCAGATGGCGCCCCGGGCGGCAGCCACAGCCATGCAAGCCGCGCATTTCGCACTTGCAGCATCGCGCCACTGGATAATTGCCGCAGCGCAGCATATATCCCGCTTGGGGAGGATGACGGAAAGGTTGTCCCATGTTCATGCGCTTCTCAAGACCCAAGGTCCCGCCCGCTGCCGCCCCGCAGGCGCTGCCGCCCGAACTGCTGGCCGAAGATGCTCTGGCCTACTATGTGCCTGATACTTCGGTGAAAACCCTGCGCGAGCTTTCGGCCATCGAACAGATGTATGGCTATTACACCGAAGAATGACTGCCCGCCGCTGATTTAGAACGGTTCCAGAGTTGACTTCGCGCCCCCTCGGGCGCATATCCGGTGCAACCCGTCGGAGGCCCAAATGTTCATCCAGACCGAATCCACACCGAACCCAGCCACGCTGAAATTCCTGCCCGGCCAGACCGTGCTGGAAATCGGCACCGCCGACTTTCAAACCGTTGAATCCACTGAAAAAAGCCCCCTTGCCGCGCGTATCTTCGCGGTATCCGGTGTGCAGGGCGTGTTCTTTGGCAATGATTTCGTAACCGTTACGAAGTCTGATGCCACCCAGTGGGATCATATCAAGCCCGCGATTCTGGGCGCGATCATGGAACATTACCAATCTGGCGCGCCCGTCATGCAGGGCGAAGCTGCGGCAGGTGGTGGCCATGCCAATAACCACGCGGCGGAGGATGAGGATATCGTTCGCCAGATCAAGGAACTGCTGGATACCCGCGTCCGCCCCGCCGTGGCGCAGGATGGTGGCGACATCACCTTCCACGGCTTTGATCGCGGTGTGGTCTATCTGCACATGCAGGGCGCCTGCGCGGGCTGCCCCTCGTCGACGCTCACCCTGAAAATGGGCATCGAAAACCTGCTGCGCCACTATATCCCCGAGGTCACCGAGGTGCGCCCTGTTGCGGCCTGAGATCACTTTGGGCTTTGACACATCGGCCGCGCATTGCGCGGCCGCTTTGCTTCTGCCCGATGGCTCTGCCGTCAACACCTTGGAATCCATGGAAAAAGGTCAGGCCGAACGGCTGATGCCGCTGCTGCAGGATCTGCTGGCTCAGGCGGGCATCGGCTGGCATGACCTGACGATGATCGGCGTCGGCACCGGGCCCGGCAATTTTACCGGCGTTCGGATCAGCGTTGCCGCCGCCCGCGGTCTGGCGCTTGGCCTTGGCATA
Organism: Gemmobacter sp.; assembly: GCA_003509785.1. Classification (GTDB taxonomy): domain Bacteria; phylum Pseudomonadota; class Alphaproteobacteria; order Rhodobacterales; family Rhodobacteraceae; genus Gemmobacter. Next base: position 1,591 of record DOMY01000165.1, on the reverse strand, counting down.
CCCGCGCAAGGCGTGACCCGGCTGGAGGCGCTGGCCCATGGCCTGCCCCGGCCGCTGCTGGTGGCCGAAGATGCCCGGCGGGGCGAGGCCTATGTTCAGGGGTTTGGCCTGCAAACCCTTGAAACGGCGTGCCTTATGCCTGTGGATGCCCTGCCCGCCGCGCCTTATGTGACAGGCTCTGCCCTGTCTGATGGCCTGCCGCCTGCCCTGCCGCTGGCCGAAGCCATCGCCCGCATCGCCGCCAGCCGCCCGGCCCGCGCGCGCCCTGCGCCCTTCTATCTGCGCGGCGCAGATGCCGCGCCCCCCGCCGATCCGCCGCCGGTGATCCTGCCGTGACGCCCGGCGAGATGGCCGCGCTGCACGCAAGCTGTTTCGACGCGCCAAGGCCTTGGAACGAAAGCGAATTCACCCAGATCCTTGCCGATCCGCTGTGCTTTGCCCTGCTGGCCCCGCAGGGCTTTCTGATCGGCCGCGTGGTGCTGGACGAGGCCGAGCTGCTGACCCTTGCCGTCGCTGAAAAGGCCCGTCGCACAGGTCAGGGCCGCGCCCTGCTGCGCCAGTTTCTGGCCGAAAGCACAGCCCGGGGCGCGGCCTCTGCCTTTCTGGAGGTGCGGGCGGATAATCTAGCGGCGACAAGCCTTTACCTTACGGAAGGCTTTGCCCCGGCAGGCAAGCGGCGTGGCTATTACACCCTGCCCGATGGCCAGCGGGCCGATGCCATCGTGATGACAACAGCCCTGTCCGCAGCCGAATCGGCGCATTTTTGATCGGAAGATCAAAGCCGCCTCAACGTCGCCGCGATTCCATCTTGACCGTCTGTCGCAAACCCGCGCTAATCATGGCCATCAGGGCCTGCCCCGTCGGTCGAATCCGGCGGGCTGGCCTGAAAAAAGCAATGATAACCGGGAGATTACCATGACCCTGATGAAAACCCTTCTCGGCGCGGCGGCCACGCTCGCGCTGTCTTCGGCCATGGTTTCGGCCGATCCTGCGATCATCTTCGATCTGGGCGGCAAGTTTGACAAATCCTTCAACGAGGCTGCATTCAACGGCGCCAGCCGCTGGGCCGAAGAAACCGGCGGCACCTTCAAGGAACTGGAGATGCAGTCCGAAGCGCAGCGCGAACAGGCTCTGCGCCGTCTGGCCGAATCGGGTGCCAACCCGGTTGTGATGACCGGCTTTGCCTTTGGCGACGTGCTGAGCACCGTGGCCCCGGATTTCCCGGATACCAAATTCGCCATCATCGACGTGGATTGGCTGGACCAGCCGAACATCCTGCAGATCGCCTTCACCGAACATGAAGGCAGCTATCTGGTGGGCGTGATGGCCGGCATGGCCTCGAAAACCAATACCGTGGGCTTCATTGGCGGCATGGATATCCCGCTGATCCGCCGCTTTGGCTGTGGCTATGCCGAAGGCGTGAAATCGGTGAAACCGGATGCCACCGTCATCATGAACATGACCGGCACCACCCCCGCCGCCTGGAACGACCCGGTGAAGGGCGCAGAACTGACCAAGGCGCAGAAATCGCAAGGCGCAGACGTGGTTTACGCAGCGGCCGGCGGCACCGGCATCGGTATTCTGCAGGCTG
>DOMY01000302.1 GCA_003509785.1 Gemmobacter sp. | reverse complement strand
ACCCGGCGCGGGGCGCGGGTGCGCCAGCCGGATTTCGACCCGATCTTTTCGGTGTTCGTGCAGCATTTCGATCATTCGGCCAAGACGCTGGCCGATGTGCTGAACTTTCGCCGCATCGTGGAAACCGGCGCCGTGCCGCTGGCGGTGCAGGGCGTGACAGATGCCACGCTGGACCGGATGGCGCAGGCGAACGACCGGATGGGCCGCGCCATGACGGCCTCGGAAGCGGCGGGCCATGACTATGATTTTCACATGGCCATGGTCGAGGCGACGGGCAACACCGTGCTGATCCGCATGTACCGGCTGCTGTCGGTGCCGCTGAAGTTTTACCTTGAGGTCGGCAAGTCCCGGCAGCCGGAAACCGAACAATCGGTGGCCGAACATGCCCGGATCATCGCCCGCCTGAAAGAGCGTGACGCCGCGGGCATGATGACCGCGCTGAACGCGCATTTCGATCACTCTGGCGCCGTGTTTGCGGCCCTGTCGCAGCGCGCCGCCACCGCAATACCTGACACAGCCCCACGGGAGGAGACCCTATGAAGCTGAAATCCCTTGCCCTTGCCGCCCTGCTGAGCGCGGCCGCCATCCTGCCTGCCGCCGCGCAGGAAGTGATCGTGAAGGTCGCCTATGAAAACAACCCGGGCGAACCCACCGATCTGGTGATGAACCGCTGGGCCGAACTGGTGAAGGAAGCGAGNNGAAGCCTCGGCCGGCAATGTCGCGCTGGAGCTTTACCCATCGTCGCAGCTGGGCGCGAAGCAGGATGTGATCGAACAGGGCCTGCTGGGCGTGAACGTCATCACCATCGCCGATGTGGGCTTTCTGACGGATTACGACCCGGATCTGGGCATCCTGTTCGGGCCCTATCTGACCGACAGCCCGGAACAGCTGTTCAAGATCTATGAAAGCGACTGGTTCAAGCAGAAAGATGCCGAACTGCGCGAAAAGGGCGTTCACATCGTCATTTCGAACTACCTTTACGGCACCCGGCAGCTGCTGGCGACCAAGAAGGTTGAAACGCCCGCAGACATGGCCGGGCTGAAGATCCGCGTGCCCAACAACATCATGCAGATCAAGGCGATCGAGCTGATGGGCGCCACCCCCACCCCGATGCCGCTGGGTGATGTGTATCCGGCGCTGACGCAGGGTGTGATCGACGGTGTGGAAAACCCGCTGCCGGTGCTGTTCGGCCAGAAGCTGCATGAACAGGCCAAAGAGCTGTCGATGATTTCCTACCTGACCAATACCTCGCTGTGGCTGGGTGGCGAGGCGTTCTTCTCGACGCTGGACCCTGCGGTTGTGACCATGCTGCATGAAACGGGCTTCCAGGCCGGGCTTTACAGCCAGGAGCTGGCAGCACAGGAAGAAGCCAAGATGCTGGCGGCGATGAAAGCCGCAGGCGTCACCGTCACCGAACCCGATGTGGCGGCCTTCCGCGAAAAGACCCAGGCCTTCTACACCCAGTTCCCGGAGTGGAGCGAAGGTCTTTACGAACAGATCCAGGCAGAACTCGCCAAGTGATCTGAACCGCCGGCCGCGCGTCCTCCCCGCGTGGCCGGCATTTCCATTTCCGCGCCAGGGCCCGGAGTTTCCCCCATGCGTTTTCTCTATCTTGCCGCTTCGGCCTTTGGGGCCCTGAGCGTTGCCGTGCTTGTGATCATGACCGCCATTGCGGTTTTCGCACGCTATCTGTTCGGCGCCCCGATTGCCTGGACCGAAGAGGTTTCGGGCCTGCTGATGATCTGGATCGTGATGATCGGCGCGATTGCCTGCGAGGCGAACCGCCAGCATCTGACCATCGACCTGCTGGAAAACGCGCTGAAGCCGCGGCTGCGCCGGGCGCTGGTGATCGTGGTCACGCTGGCCTCGATCGGGTTGCTGGTGTTCATGGCCTGGCAGGCCTGGGCGCTGGGGCAAAGCACCGCGTTCAAGAAAACCCAGATCCTCGGGATCTCGTGGTTCTGGCTGGATCTGGGGGTCGTGATCGGCGCCGCCGGAACCGCCTTTGTCATGGCATGGCGGCTGATCCGCCCCGATGCCCAAGCCACCCATCCCTCTGCCGGTGAAGACCGGCACGGCCACTGACGCCCGGACGGAGCGCATCTTATGACCTGGTTCATCGTCATCGCCCTGATGTTCGCGCTATTCGCGCTGAACATGCGCCTCTACCTTGCCATGTTCGCGGCGGTCGTGGCCTATTTCGTGTTCTTTTCCAGCGTGCCGCTGCCGATTGCCGTGCAGCGCATCATTGCCCCCACGCAGAACCCCTCGCTGCTGGCCATCCCGTTCTTCGTGTTGCTGGGCACGCTGCTGGGCACCACCGGCATTGCCGCGCGGCTGCTGAAGCTGGCCGATCTGATGGTGGGGCGGCTGACTGGCGGTCTGGGCCATACCAACGTCATGCTCTCTACCCTGATGGGCGGGATTTCGGCATCGAACCTGGCCGATGCGGCCATGATGTGCCGCATCCTGGTGCCGGAAATGCGCCGTCAGGGCTATAGCGCCGGGGCCGCCGCGGCCATCACCGCCTGCGGCTCGCTGATTACCCCGATCATCCCGCCGGGGATCGCGCTCATCATCTATGCGCTTGTGGCCGATGTCTCCATCGGGTCGATGTTCACCGCCGGTATCCTGCCGGGGCTGCTGTGTGCGGCGCTGCTGATCTTTACCGTCTGGCTGAATGCCAGAAGCAAGGGCCTGAAACCGTCGCGCGACAGCTGGCCCACCGCCCGCGAAACCGGGCAGACGCTGCTGGGTGCCTGGCCCGCGCTGTTTCTGGTGGTGCTGATCGTGGGCGGCATCCGCCTGTCGATCTTCACCCCCACCGAGGCGGGCGCCGTGGCCACGCTGGTCACGCTGGCCATCGGGTTCTTCCTGTACCGCGAAATGAAGCTGACGGATGTGGGTCATGCCTTTGCCGAAACCGCGCGGCAGTCGGCGGCGGTGCTGCTGGTCATCATGACCTCTTCCGCCCTGGCCTGGATCTTTTCGATCGAGCGCGCGGGCATCACCATGGCCGAATTCATCACCACCTTCACCACCAACCCTTGGATGTTCCTGATTGCGGTGAACGTGCTGCTGCTGATCCTGGGCATGTTTGTGGAAGGCACGGCGCTGATGATCATCCTGGTGCCGCTGCTGAAGCCGGTGGTGGAACAGCTGGGCATCGACCCCGTGCATTTCGGGATCGTCATGATCCTGAACCTGTCGATCGGCACCCTGACGCCCCCTGTGGGCACCGTGCTTCTGATGGTCTGCAACCTGACGGGAGCGAAGCTGGTGGAGTTCATGCGGGATGGCTGGCCCTTCCTGCTGACGCTGATCGTGGCGCTGCTGCTGGTGACCTTCGTGCCCTTCATCTCGCTGGCGCTGATCTGATGATGCAAAGGTTTGTCGCACTTGGCGAGTGTATGATCGAACTGTCGCAGGCCGGAAACGGCCTGCTGCGGCAAGGCTTTGCCGGGGATACGCTGAACACCGCCTGGTATGCGCGGGCCTTGCTGCCCGATGCCTGGGCGGTGGATTATGCCACGGTTCTTGGCCATGATCCGGCATCGGATCAGATGCTGGCAGAGCTGGCGGCGGCAGGCATCGGCACCGAGCGGATTGCCCGGCATCCGACGCGCGTGCCGGGGCTTTATCTGATCAGCCTGTCAGAGGGGGGCGAACGGTCGTTCACCTATTGGCGCGACACATCGGCGGCGCGCACGCTGGCCGATGATGCGGGCTGGCTGGCACAGGTCTGTGACGGGGCGGATGCCATCTATGTCAGCGGCATCACCTATGCGATCCTTCTGCCCGAAGGCCGGGCCCGGCTGCGCGCCCGGCTGGCGGCGGCCCGGCAAAACGGACAGCGGGTGATCTTTGATCCCAATCTGCGGCCAAGGCTTTGGGCCGATACCGCCACCATGTGCCACGAGATCACGGCGGCCGCTGCCGTGGCCGATATCGTGCTGCCCAGCCATGATGACGAGGCGCAGCATTTCGGCGATGCCTCGCCCCGCGAAACGGCGCTGCGCTATCGCGATCTGGGCGCGGCAGAGGTGCTGGTGAAGAATGGCGGCGGGCCGATGGTCAGCTGTCTGGCGGGCCATGATCCCGCCGACCTGCCGCCGCTGCCCCGGGTTGATCCGGTGGATACCACCGGCGCGGGCGACAGTTTCAACGGCGGTTATCTGGCGGCGCGGCTGTGCGGGATGCCGATCCCCGAGGCGGCGCAGCGCGGCCATGCCGTGGCCATGCGCGTGGTGGGGCATCGCGGCGCCCTGATGCCGATGGCGGCGCTTTCGGCCTGACAGGTGGCCGGGTTCAGGCCCGGCTGCCGCCCTGTTCGGCCTCCAGTCCCATCTTGACCCGCTCCCATGCCAGGGTCAGGTGGCTTTCCAGCACGCTGGACAGCCGCCTGGCATCGCGGGCCTCCAGCGCGGCGATCATTTCTTCATGCTCGGCCACGGCGCTGGCCCATTTTTCGGGGCCTTCATGGCCGATGAAGCGCACGCGCTTTGACCGGGTCTGCAGGGTGCTGTGCACATCCGACAGCGCCGCATTGCCCACCAGCGCCACGATGCCGGAGTGGATGGCCTGATTCAGCTTGAAATAAGACAGGNNCAGGCGATCGCCGCGCCGGTAACAGGCGAGCATCTCGTCATGCAGGGCGCGGATACCTGCGATATCGGCATCCGTTGCCAGTTCGCAGGCGCGGACGGCGGCAAAGGTTTCCAGCGTGCGCAGCACTTCCAGAATATCCAGCACTTCCTTGGCGCTGAATTTCTTCACGATGGCGCCGCGTGCGGGCACCAGCTCCACCAGGCCTTCACTGGCCAGAAACTTGATCGCCTCGCGCAAAGGTGTGCGGGAAACCCCCAGCATCGCCCCGATCTGACCTTCGTTGATCCGTGATCCCGGGGTCAGATGGCCTTCGATGATGATATCGCGCAGCCGGGTCAGGATCTGGTCGTGCAGCGAGTGCCGTTCGATGCGGGTTTCGGCCTCGGGCGGCTCTGACAGCCAGGATTTTGACTCAACCACAGAAACCTCCCCTGTTCATCTATCTGATTAAGCCCCGCCTGATTCAAAGTCAATCATGCGCGCTAAATTCTGTATACAGTATACTTGACGCGACCCGAAGCCCCGCGTTATGCCTGTTACAGGGAGCGCGATTCGACCAGGATCGCTGACATCAGGGGCGCATCGCCGCGATATGCCGCATGTTCTGGCAGATCCGGCGCCGCGCAGAGGGAAGAGGAGTTGCCATGGCCATGCCCTGGACAGCCGAAACATGGCCGATCGCCGCCGCGATGATCCCGTTTCCGGGGGTCCTGGCGGATGGGCAGCTGGTGCAGGAGGCCGCGCCCGAGATCTGGGCCGAGGCCCTGACCCAGGTGGCCGATGCCGGGTTCTCGCATGTCGATCCCACGGATTCCTGGCTGCGGATTGCCGATCTGACGCCGGCGCGGCGGGCAGAGTTTCTGGCGATCTGTGCGGATCTGGGGCTGGCGGTTCCGGCCATTTCCACCTCGCGCCGCAGCGTGATCGACCCCGAACATGGCGCGGCGCATCTGGCCTATTGCCATCGGGTGATCGACACGGCGGCAGAGCTGGGGGTGGGCCATGTCAGCTTTGGCTTCTTCGGGCCGCTGACCCCGGCGCAGATCCAGGCGACCTGGTTCTGGACGGTGGATGGCGTCCGCAACCCCGCCGATCCCGAAACCTACCGCCTTGCCGTGGCGCGCATCCGCGAACTTGCCGATCATGCGGCGCAATGCGGCGTGCAGATCTCGCTGGAGATGTACGAGGATACCTATCTGGGCACGGCGCGGGATTCCCTGCGCTTCGTGCAGGATGTGGATCATGCCGCCGTCAAGCTGAACATCGACATCGGCAATCTTGTGCGCCTGCATCGCCCGGTGGAACCCTGGGCCGAGATGATCGCGCTCTGCGCGCCCTATGCCGGATACTGGCATGTGAAGAATTACTACCGGATGGAAGACAGCACGACCGGGCAGGTGATGACGCATCCGGCGCCGATGCTGGGCGGCACGATCAACTGGCGCGCGGCCATCCGGCAGGCGCTGGCGCTGGGGTTCAACAGCCCCTTCCTGGTCGAACACTACGGCGGCGATGGCCTGTCGGTCTGTGCGGCGAACCGGGATTACATCAGGAACATTCTCTCTGACAGGACGATCCGCCATGACCAGGATATTTGACGCCCCCGAGGATTTCGCGGCCTCTGCGCTTGCAGGCTTCTGCGCGGCCCATGCCGACCGGGTGATTGCCGTGCCGCAGGGTGCATTGCGTGCCGCTGCCGGGGCAGAGGGCAAGGTGGCCCTGGTGGTGGGCGGCGGGTCGGGGCATTACCCGGCATTTCTGGGCTATGTCGGCGCCGGTCTGGCCGATGGCGCCGTGGCGGGCGATGTCTTCGCCTCGCCCTCCACCAGCGCGGTGGCGGCTGTGGCCCGGGCGGCGCAGCGCGGCGGCGCANNCCGCCGCAAGATTGCAGGCCGAAGGCATCGACACGCGCATTCTGGCCGTCACTGATGATGTGGCCAGCGCCAGCCGGGATGAACCGGCCAAGCGGCGCGGCGTGGCGGGCGATCTGCTGGTGTTCAAGATTGCGGGGGCGGCGGCAGAGGCCGGGCTGGATCTGGATGCGGTCGAGGCCGTGGCCCTGCGGGCAAACCGGGCGACGGTTTCCTTCGGGCTCGCCTTCGATGGCTGCACCCTGCCGGGGCAGTCCGGCCCGCTGTTCACCGTGGAAAAGGGCCATGTGGCGCTGGGTCTGGGCATCCATGGCGAGCCGGGCATCCGCACCGAACAGCTGGTGCCGGCCGCCGATCTGGCACGGATGCTGTTGCAGCCGCTGCTGGCTGAACGTCCCGCAGGGCATGGCGGCCGGGTGGCCGTGGTGCTGAACGGGCTGGGCCGCACCAAATATGAAGAGCTTTATGTGCTGTGGCATCACCTGTCGGGGATGCTGGCCGCCGAAGGGCTGACCCCGGTGGAGCCCGAAGTGGGTGAATTCGTCACCAGCCTTGATATGGCGGGCTGTTCGCTGTCGCTGCTGTGGCTGGATGCCGAGCTGGAGGCTTTGTGGCGCGCCCCCGCCGACGCCCCTGCCTTCCGCAAGGGGGCAGTGCCGGTGGCGGCACCGGGTGCGGTGCGGAAACTGGCCCCGGCCCTGGCCGCGCCGCAGATCGTGGCAGGGTCGGCGGCCTCGCAGGCGGCGGGGCTCTGTGTGGCAGGCTTGCTGTCGCGCGTGGCCACGGCCCTGGCCGAGGCGGAAGAAGAACTGGGCCGCATCGACGCGCAGGCCGGGGATGGCGATCACGGTCAGGGCATGGCGCGCGGATCTGCGGCGGCAGCGGCGGCGGCGGCCGGTGCGGTTGCCGATGGCGCCGGGGCGGGCACCGTGCTGGCACTGGCGGGCGATGCCTGGGCGGATCGGGCCGGCGGCACCTCTGGCGCCCTGTGGGGTGTTGCGCTGCGGGCCTGGGGACAGGCGCTGGCCGATGCGGAAACGCCCGATGCCACGACCGTGGCACAAGGCGCCCGCGATGCGCTGGCCGCCATCGTGCGGCTGGGCGGTGCGCAGCCGGGTGACAAGACGCTGGTGGATGCGCTGGTGCCCTTTGTCGAAGGTCTGGGCAACCGGGTGGCGGGCGGGCAACCGCTGCCGCATGCCTGGCAGGGCGCGGCCGAAGATGCCACCGCCGCCGCCGATGCCACGGCCGCGCTTGTGCCACGCCTTGGCCGCGCCCGGCCGCTGGCGGAACGCAGCCTGGGCCATCCCGATGCCGGCGCCATCTCGCTTGCGCTGTGCGCGCGGGTGGTGGGGGCGGCGCTGACCGACCCGGACCGGGCCTGAACATCGCTGCGGCGCGGAGGATCTGCGCCGCAACTTCTCACCGTCGAGGCGGATCAGGATCGCCCGCGCCCGTCAGGGCCGGGGCAGAAAACTCTGGACACTTCGATATTCTGTATACAGAATTCTAAATGGAGGATTCGCACTCATGCGCATTGCACTCGCCATCGGAGATGCGGGCGGCGTCGGCCCCGAACTTGCCGCCAAACTGCTGGCATCCGCCGATATGCAGGATCAGGATTTCATCGTGGTGGGCGATGCCCGCGTGCTGGATATGGGCGCACGCCATGCAGGCGTCACGCTGGATCTGCCCCGGTTGGCCGCCTCAGATCTGGCTAAGCCGCTGCCTGCGGGCAAGGTGCTGGTGGATCTGGGCAATTGCCCGGTGGATGCCATCACGCTCGGCAACTCCAGCCCCGAGGCGGGCGGCGCCTCGCTGCAGAATTTTGCCGCGGTGCTGCGTCTGGCCAAGGCCGGGCTGGCGGATGCGGTGATGTTCACCCCGTTCAACAAACATTCCATGCGCCTGTCGCGCCCGGCCTATGTCGACGAGATCGGCTTCATTGATGCGGTGCTGGATGCCACGCGCAGTGGCCGCGAATTCAACGTGCTGGAAGAAGTGTGGAACGCCCGCGTCACCTCGCATATCCCGCTGCGCGATGTGGCGGCGACGCTGAGTGTGGAGCGTATCCTGGCCAGCATCCAGCTAACCGCCGAGGTGATGGCGGGGGCGGGCAAACCCGGCGCGCGGATCGGCGTCGCGGCGCTGAACCCCCATGCCGGCGACGGTCGCAACTTCGGGGACGAGGATGATGACATCATCGCCCCGGCGGTTGCGGCGGCGGCGGCGCAGGGGCTGGCCGTCAAGGGGCCGATCCCGTCGGATACCGTCTTCGTGCGGGCGATCCGCGGCGAATTCGACGCGGTGCTGACCATGTATCACGATCAGGGCCAGATCGCGATGAAGCTGATGGGCTTTGACCGGGGCGTGACGCTGATCGCGGGCTACGGCTTTCCCATCGTCACCCCGGCGCATGGCACCGCCTTTGATATCGCAGGGCAGGGCAAGGCCGATCTGGGTGCCACCCTTGCTGCAGCCAAGCTGGGCGCAGCGCTTGCGAAACTGAATCCGCCAGTGGCGGCAAGCGGCGTTCTTTCGGCGGGCTGGGCCACCGAAGGCGTCGATGCAACAGCGATGGTGGCCGAATAGGCCACCACCGGACCAACATTTCCGGCTGGGAGAGCCGGGTTTTATGGGAGGAAAGACCATGACGAACATCAAGACAGGCCTGCTGGCCGCAACCGCCGTGCTTCTGGCCGCACCGGCCTTTGCCGAATGGGCGCCGGAACGTCCGCTGGAATTCATCGTGGCATCGGGTGCAGGTGGCGGCACCGACAACTTTGCCCGCACCATTCAGGCGGCGATCACCCGGGGCGATGTGATCGAACAGCCGATCGTCGTGCTGAACAAGGGCGGCGGTTCGGGCGCCGAGGCATTTCTTTATGCCAAGCAGAATGCCGAAAACCCCCACAAGCTGATCTTCGGCACCAATAACGTCTATCTGCTGCCGCATGTGGCAAAGCTGGCCTACGAGGCCAAGGATCTGCAGCCGGTGGCCGCGCTGGCGCTTGATGAATTCCTGATCTGGGTCAAGGCGGATTCGCCCTATCAGACCGCGATGGACATGATCGAGGCGGCGAAGGCCGCGCCGGGCACCATCGTCTTCGGCGGCAGCCAGTCGAAGGACACCGACGAGACGCTGGTGGCGCTGATCGAACAGACCACCGGGGCCGAGTTCAAATATGTGCCCTTCAACGGCGGCGGCGAAGTGGGTGTGCAGCTGGCAGGCGGGCATGTGGCCGCCAATGTGAACAACCCGAACGAAAACCTGGGCCAGTGGCAGGCCGGTGCCATCCGCCCGCTCTGCGTGTTTGCGCCGCAGCGCATGGCCGAAAGCGCGCCGATCCAGGGCGAGATGGGCTGGCATGATATCCCGACCTGCAAGGAACAGGGGCTGGACATCGAAAGCTATCAGATGCCGCGTACCGTCTGGCTGCCGGCTGGCACCCCGCCCGAAGTGCTGGCCTATTACGAAGCCGCTCTGCAGAAGGTCTCCGAAAGCCAGGAATGGCAGGATTACCTGACCAAGACCTCGCAAAGTGCCGCCTTCCTGACGGGGGATGCGCTGGCCAGCTTCATCGCCAAGAGCGAGGGCGATACCGTCAAGGTGTTCGAGGCCGAAGGCTGGTCTGCAAAGTAACCGGACAGGAACTTGGTTTCCGGGCTTCGGCCCGGGAACCATGCGCCGGCGGCGCGGGCAACCGCTGCGGCAACCGCGGGCTGAAAGGGGGAGGCTATGACCGTCAGACGTTTTCATGCCGAGGCTGCAACCGCAGCCGCGACCGGCATTCTGGGATTGATCGCCATTTACGGCGCCGCCGAGCTGGGCTTCGGCTGGGAAGATCATGGCCCGCAGGCCGGGTATTTTCCGTTCTATGTGGGGCTGTTGCTGATCGGTGCCAGCCTGTGGAACCTGATCCGCGCCTTTGTCGCATATCGTGCCGCCACTGCGGAGGAAGAACCGTTCCTGCCGCGCGAACAGCTGATGCGGATCTGCAAATTCTCGGCCGCGCTGCTGATCTTCGTCGCCGCCACGCTGATGCTGGGCATCTATGTCGGCACCGCAGGTTACATCACCTGGAGCGCCTGGCGTCAGGGCGGATACCGGCTGCCGGTCTCGCTGGGCATCGGCCTGGGCTTTTCGGTGGCGCTCTATCTGATCTTCGAGACGCTTTTCCGCATCCCGCTGCTGAAGGGGCCGATCGAGCCGCTTCTGGGCATCTACTGAGGAGCCGGACCCATGGGAAATTTTGATCTGCTGATGACCGGCTTCGGCATCGCCATCACGCCGATGCACCTGATGCTGATGGTCTGTGGTGTGCTGATGGGGCTGGTGGTGGGCGTGCTGCCGGGCCTCGGGGCACCCAATGGCGTTTCGCTGCTGATCCCGCTGACCTTCACGCTGGACCCGACTTCGGCCATCATCCTGCTGTCGTCGATGTATTGGGGGGCGCTGTTCGGTGGGTCGACGACCTCGATCCTGTTCAACATCCCCGGCGAGCCGAGTTCGGTGGCCACCACATTCGACGGCTATCCGATGGCGCAATCGGGGCAATCGACCCGGGCGCTGACACTGGCCTTCATGTCGGCGGGCATCGGCGCGCTGATGGGGGTGATCGTCATCACCCTGCTGGCCGGCTGGGCTTCGAATTTCGCGCTGCGCTTCGGGGCGCCGGAATATTTCGCCGTGTATTTCCTGGCCTTTGCCGCCTTCATCGGCATGGGCAGCGCCTCTCCGGCCAAAACCATGGTGTCGCTGACAGTGGGCCTGCTGCTGGCCTCGGTGGGCATGGATACCGTGACCGGCGAGATCCGCCTGACCTATGGCTTCAGCGAATTGCTGGGCGGCATCAGCTTCCTGGTGGTGGTGATCGGTCTGTTCGGCATCGGTGAACTGCTGGCCACCGTGCAGGAAGGCCTGCGCTTCCGCGGCGTCGCCTCGCGCATCCATCTGCGCGACGTGTTCCGCACCATCGCCGAACTGCCGCGCTACTGGGCCACCACATTGCGCTCGGGTCTGATCGGCATCTGGATGGGCATCACCCCCGGTGGCCCCACCGCCGCCTCGTTCATGAGCTATGGCATCGCCCGTCAGGCCTCGCGCAAGGGTGCGGCCTTCGGCACCGGCCGCCCCGAAGGCATCGTGGCCCCCGAAACCGCCGATCACAGCGCGGGCACCTGTGCCATGCTGCCGATGCTGGCCCTGGGTGTGCCGTCTTCGGCCACGGCGGCGGTGATGATGGGCGGGCTGATGATCTGGGGCCTGACCCCCGGCCCGATGCTGTTCGCCACCAAGCCCGACTTCGTCTGGGGCCTGATCGCCAGCATGTATATCTCGAACATCGTCGGCGTGATCCTGGTGCTGGCCACCGTGCCGCTGTTCGCCGCCATGCTGCGCATCCCCTTTGCCATCATCGGCCCGATGATCGTGGCGATCTGCTTTGTCGGCGCCTATACCGTCGGCAGCTCGACCTTCGATCTGTGGCTGGTGCTGCTGTTCGGCCTGGTGGGCTATCTGTTCAACAAGCTGGATTACCCGCTGGCGCCGCTGGTTCTGGCCATGGTGCTGGGTCACAAGGCGGAAAACGCGTTCCATCAGTCGATGCTGCTGTCTGACGGATCTTTGGGGATCTTCTTTGCCAACCCGCTGGTCAGCTCGATCATGGTTGTGGGGCTTGCCCTGCTGATCGTGCCCAAACTTCTGCAACTGGGCGCGCGTCTGCGCCGCCCTGCCACGGTCGAGTGATCGGAGACATTCATGAACTATCTGAACCACTTCACCGGGCGCGACACCCGGCTGGTTGAATGTGCCATCATCGGCACCGGCGGTTTCGGGCGCAGCTTCCTGGCGCAGGCCCGGCATGTGAAAGGCCTGCGCTGCCGCGTGGCAGTAGACCGGGATGCGGCGATTGCGGCACAGGCGCTGCTGTCGGTGGGCGTTGATCCCGACAGGATCGCCCGCTGTGACGATGCCGCCGCCGCCCATGCCGCCTGGCAGGCGGGCAAGGCGGTGGCGGCGGGGGATCTGGCGCTGGTGGCCGATCTGCCGTTCGACGTGATGCTGGAGGCGACGGGCAACCCCGAGGCCGGCGCCCGCCATGCAAGGCTTGCCATCGCGGCGGGCAAGCATGTGGTCATGGTCACCAAGGAAACCGACAGCGTGGTGGGCCCGATCCTGGCCCGCATGGCGGCAGAGCGGGGCTGCGTGGTCTCGCCGGTGGATGGCGATCAGCCCAGCCTGCTGATCGGGCTGGCCACCTGGGCCGAAGTGACCGGGTTGGAGCTGATCGGGGCCGGAAAATCCAGCGAATATGATTTCGTCTTCGATCCGGCAACCGACCGGATCGACAGCAATGGCGCCACGATCGCGGCCCCCGGCTTTGGCGCCTGGGTGGCGGCAGAGGGGCGCCCCTGGGGCGAGGNNGAGGTTGTGGCGGCGCGGGCCAGCCTTGCCGCAGCCCTGCCGCAGCGCGCCGTGCCCGATCTATGCGAAATGACGGTGGTGGCCAATGCGCTTGGCCTGCAGCCGGATCGGGCCGATCTGCACGCCCCGATTGCCCGGATCACCGAAGTGGCCGATCTGATGACCGGGCAGGACAGGGGCGGGCTGTTTGCCCAGGGTGGCGCGCGGCTGGATGTGTTCCACTGCCTGCGCCTGCCGGGCGAGCCGAGCTTTGCGGGTGGCGTCTTCGTGACCGTGGCCTGCAAGGATGAAGACAGCTGGGATATGCTGCGCGACAAGGGCCATGTCGTGGCGCAGAACGGGCAAACGGCGATGATCGGCCTGCCGCGCCATCTGCTGGGTCTGGAGGCGGCAACCACGGTGTTCGAAGTGGCCCTGCTGGGCACCTCTTCTGGTGCGGTGCGGCCCCGCCCGGTGATCGACCTGACCGCCTTTGCCGACCGCGATCTGCCTGCGGGCACGATCCTGCAGGCCGAAGGCCATCACCACACCATCGCCGGGGTATCGGGCCGCATGACGCCGGCGCAGGTGCTGGGTGATGATGCGCCGATCCCCTATTATCTGGCCGCCGGGCGGCCGCTGAAGCAGGATGTGCCGGGCGGCCGGGCAATCCTGTGCCGGGATGTGGATCTGGATGAAGCATCCGAACTGTTGCGCCTACGCCGGGCGCAGGATGCCATCGGCGCCGATGGCTGGGCCTGAGCGGAGGGGAAGACATGCTGCTGGGCTGTATCGGGGATGATTTCACCGGATCATCCGATCTGGGCAATACTTTGGTCAAGGCCGGAATGCGGGCGGTTCAATACTGCGGGATTCCCGCTGCTGCGGCAGAGCCGGGGGTAGAGGCGGGCATCGTCGCGCTGAAATCCCGGTCCTTGCCACGCGAACAGGCGGTGGCGCTGTCGCTGGCGGCGCTGGACTGGCTGCTGGCGCAGGGCTGTCGGCAGATCCTGTTCAAATACTGCTCCACCTTCGATTCCACGCCTGATGGCAATATCGGCCCGGTGGCACAGGCGCTGGCGGCGCGGCTGGGCGTGGGGCCGGTGATCTTCTGCCCGGCCTTTCCGGCGGCGGGGCGCACGGTCTATCAGGGACATCTGTTCGTGGCCGACCGCCTGCTGAACGAAAGCGGGATGGAGGCGCATCCCCTGACCCCGATGACCGACCCCGATCTGCGGCGCTGGCTGGCGCGGCAAGGCGGGGCAGGGGTGGGCCATGTGCCGGCCCCGGTGGTCTGGGAAGGGCCGGATGCGGTGCGGGCAAGGCTGGCGGCCGAGGCTTCGGCAGGNNTCGACGCGGATCTGGTGACGCTGGGCCACGCTGCCGCCGATCTGCCGCTGATTACCGGCGGATCTGGCATCGCGCTTGGCCTGCCCGAGAATTTTCGCGCCCAGGGCCTGCTGGCCGCAGATCGCCCGGTCTGGGCGGGGCAGGCGGGCCGGGGGGCGGCGCTGTCCGGCTCTTGTTCCCGTGCAACGCGGGCGCAGGTGGCGCGGCATCTGGCCGATGGCAATCCGGGGCTGGAAATCGCGCCCGAATCCGTGCTGTCAGGCCGCGTGACACCGCAGGATGCGGCGGATTGGGCGCTGGCGCAGGATGGCCTGCCACTGGTCTATTCTTCCGCCGATCCGGCGGCGGTGGCTGCGGTGCAGGCACAGCATGGCACCGGCGTGGTGGCCGCGCATCTGGATGCCTTCTTCGCCGAAACCGCGCGCCGGCTGGTGGCGGGCGGCGTGACCCGGCTGCTGACGGCAGGGGGCGAAACCTCGGGCGCGGTGGTCGAGGGGCTGGGCGTCGAAAGCCTGGAGATCGGCCCGGAAATCGACCCCGGCGTGCCCGCGATCCGCGCCGGGCGCAATCTGGTGCTGGCGCTGAAATCCGGCAATTTCGGCGCCGAGGATTTCTTTGCCAAGGCCGCCCGCATCCTGCAGGGCCCCGCAGCATGAGCGCCGAGGCCCGGCTGCGTGAACAGATCTGCACCCTGGCCCGGTCGATGTTCGACCGGGGGCTGACGGCAGGATCATCGGGCAATATCTCGGTGCGCACCCCGGATGGCGGGCTGCTGGTCTCGCCCACCGGCACCAGTTTCGGGCGGCTCGATCCCGGGCGGCTGGCGCAGTTCGATGCCACGGGGCGGCAGATCGGCGGTGACCGGCCCACCAAGGAAATGCCGTTGCACACCGCCTTTTACGACACGCGCGGGCGCACCGCGGCCGTGGTGCATCTGCACAGCTGCCACGCGGTTGCCCTGTCCACCCTGCCCGGCACCAACCCCGAGGATTTTCTGCCGCCGATCACCCCCTATGCCTTCATGCAGCTGGGCCGGGTGAAACTGCTGCCCTATTTCCGTCCCGGCGATCCGGCCATGGGGGCGGCGGTGCGCGGGCTGGCGGGGCAACGCTCCGCGGTGATGCTGGCCAATCACGGCCCGGTGGTGGCCGGGCTGGATCTGGAGGCCGCCTGCAATGCCATCGAAGAGCTGGAGGCTTCGGCCCGGCTGGCCCTGCTGCTGCGCGGCACCACGCCCGATATGCTCAGCCCCGAACAGGTGGCAGAGCTGGTGCACCTGCATGATGTCGCCTGGGGCGTCGCATGACGCGGTTTTCGGCCAATCTGGGCTTTCTCTGGGCCGATCTGCCGCTGCCCGCCGCCATCCGCGCCGCCCATGCGGCGGGGTTCGATGCCGTGGAATGTCACTGGCCCTATGACGTGGCCCCCGATGAGGTGGTAGCGGCGCTGGCCGAAACCGGCCTGCCGATGCTGGGGCTGAACACGCCGCGCGGGCAGCCGGGCGGCTTTGGCCTTGCCGCCCTGCCGGGGCGGGCGGCAGAGGCGCGGCAGGGGATCGACGCAGCCATCTCCTATGCCCGCGCCATCGGCTGCGACGCGGTGCATGTGATGGCAGGCATTGCCGAGGGCCGTCAGGCCGAGGCGGCCTTCCTGTCGGCGCTGGATCATGCCTGCCGTTCCGCGCCGGATCTGACACTCTTGATCGAACCGCTGAACCAGGTCGATGTGCCGGGCTATTTCCTGTGCACTTCGGATCAGGCGGCGCGGCTGATCGGCCAGCTGGGCCATCACAATCTGCGTCTGATGTTCGATTGCTATCACCTGCAGATCATGGAGGGCGATCTGACCCGACGCCTAGCGCGGCACGCCCCCATCCTGGGCCATGTGCAGCTTGCGGCGGTGCCGGACCGGGGGCCGCCCGATCATGGCGAGGTGGATTACCGCCATATCTGCGCCACCCTGCGCGACATGGGCTGGCAGCGCCCGCTGGGGGCAGAATATCGGGTGCAAGGCCCGACAGAACACTCGCTGCGCTGGATGGATCGGCTGCGGCGCTCCTGAACAGCGAACTGCCCTCTGGCCCAAACCTGTGGCATCTGCCCGGCCGCGCGATGCGCCGGGCAGGCCATGGCCCGCGCGTCAGGCGCCGGTGACGCGCCAGATGATATCGCCCACATCATCCGCCATCAGCAGCGATTTCCGGTCCGGCCCGATGGCCACGCCCACCGGGCGACCATAGGCCAGCTTCTCGTCATCCGACAGGAAGCCGGTCAGAATGTCGCGCGGCGGGCCGCTGGGGGCACCATTGGCAAAGGGCACGAAGATCAGCCGGTATCCGCTCAGCTTCGATCGGTTCCACGATCCGTGCTGGCCGATCACCATGCCGCTGCCGAACCCCGGCAAGGTGCCTTCGGGCATCCAGCACAGGCCCAGCGAGGCCGTATGCCCGCCAAGCGCATAATCCGGCGTGATGGCGCGGGCGACCATGGCCGCATCCTGCGGCACGCGGTCATCCACCGTCTTGCCCCAATAGCAATAGGGCCAGCCGTAAAAGCCGCCCTCCCGCACCGAAGTCAGGTAATCCGGCGGGGTCTCGTCGCCCAGCCCGTCGCGTTCGTTCACCACGGTCCACAGCGCGCCGGTCACCGGCTCCCATGCCATGCCCACGGCATTGCGCAGGCCCGAGGCATAGATGCGGGCCTGCCCGGTTGCCACATCCAGCTCCCAGATCGCGGCGCGGCCTTCTTCGGCGGCCATGCCATGATCTNNTCGACAGCGACCCCACGCCGGCATAGATGCGGCTGCCATCCGGCGATACGATCAGGCTGCGCGTCCAGTGCCCGTGCGGCTTGAAATCCACCAGCTTTTCGCCGGGGCCTGCCAGCGCCATGTCGCCGGACGTATAATCAAAGACCCGGATGCCATCGGTATTGCCCAGATAGAACCGCTGGCCGATCAGCGCCATGCCGAAAGGCTGGTTCTGGTGTTCGACAAAGACCGCGCGGGTTTCGGCCACGCCATCGCCATCGGCATCTCGCCACAGCGTGACGCGGTTCGCGCTGTCGCCAATCGCCTTGACCCGCCGCATCGTCGCCTGTGCGGCATGATCCATCAGCGTCTTCGGCGCCGCGGGCTGTTCCTTCGATTCCGCCACCAGAACGTCGCCATTGGGCAGAACCTCGATCCAGCGCGGATGATCCAGCCCCGAGGCAAAGGCATTGACCTTCAGCCCCGGCGCGCAGGTTGGCAGATGGCCTGCCTCCCATCCGCGGGCGATGGGCATCTTCAGCGTCATGATGCCCTGCTTGCGGGCCTCGGGGATCGCGGGTTGTGCGCCCACGGCCTGATGCGCAGGCGATCCCATGCGCCGCATCAACGCGACCGCGCCGCCGACCATTGCAGTTGCACGTGCAAGAAGATCCATCTTCGCCCCCAAGGTTTTGTCCGCCAGACTTTAGCGGGAGTCTGGCACCCGCAACAGCCTCTTCTGACCTGCGGCTGCAACGCTCTTTCGTGTATTCTGCATCCGCAATGTAAAATTTGCGGCATCTGCATCAGACACTTGGCAGCGGGCCTGCCGGATCCCCCGGCCCGTGCAACTGTCGGCCCGAACGCCATACGAAGGCGGTACAGGTGCAGGACAGGGGCCATACTGGGGGGCTGCGGCTTTCTGGCGCGGCGGGCCTCGGCCCCCCGGCATGGATGAAAACGGCGCAGCCTTTCAGCCGCGCCGTTCCGTATCATGTTCCGATGCGCCTGCCCGGCCCCTTGTCCGGGCAAAGCGCAGGGCAGGGGCCGATCAGAAATCGTAATTGGTGATGTTTTCCTTGGTGAATACGGTCGGCGCCCCCAGCAGGATCTGCGACCCGTTCAGGATCTGCAGCGTTCCCAGCGCCCCTGCGGCAAAGCTGGTATCGCCCGCCTTCAATGTGCCATTGGCCGCAGCATGAAGTGCCTGCATCGCGGCATAGCCCATAGCTGTGGTATCCCACAGCACCGCCGCGCGCACACAATCCGACGCGACATAGGGCTTCATCGCATTCGGCGTTGCCAGACCGATCACCGCAGTCTCGCCGCAAAGACCGGCTTGCGTCACCGCCTCGGCTGCGGCGGGGGTCGCCACCGACGTCATGCCAACGATGCCGTCCAGCTCTTCGCCATATTTGTTGATGAGCGTCGTGGCCTGATTGAAGGACAGGATATTGTCTTCCTGCGCCTCGACCGTTTCCAGCCAGGTCATCTCGGGATAGCAGGCCTGCTGATAGGCCTCCATCTCGGCGATCCAGCGCGCCTGGTTCGGCGTGGTGAAGGTCGACGTGACGATGGCAAAGCTGCCATCCTTGCCGATGTCGGCGGCCAGCTCGTCGATCAGAGATTTGGCTACGCCATTGAATTCAGAGGGGTTTACGAACCATTGCCGTGCATCGGGTTCTGCATCGCTGTCATAGCCCACGACATTGATGCCCGCCGCCAGTGCCTTGCGCAGAACCGGGGCGATGGCCACCGGATCATTGGCCGAAAACAGGATGCCGTCGATCCCCGAGGGATTGTAATTGTCGATCAGGGTGATCTGCTCGTCAATATTGGCCTGGGTCGGCCCGTCGGTGATGGCGGTGACATCGGGCAGTTCTGCCGCGGCTTTCAGCACCCCTTTCGACGTGCTGTCGAAATAGCCGATGCCGATCAGCTTTGGCACATCCACCACCTTCAGTGGCTGGCCCGCCTTGGCGCCTTCGTTGGCCACAGCGCCGCCGTTATAGGCGACGGCGGCAACCTCGGCCGGGCTGCCATCACAGGCCAGCGGCGCGGTGGGCTGGCCATCGCCGCCCGTCCATTCCGCCTGCGCGGGCTGGGCAAAGCCTGCGAAAACCGTTGCGACAGGCGCCAGAAGCGCAAGGCTGCGGCCAAAAGGTGTTGCGATTTTCATGTGGGTCTCCTCCCTCGGGGTTCGTGCGGTCGTGCTGCCGCAGCGTTGGTCGCCCCGGCGGCACGGGCCGCCGGGAAATGGGTCAGGCGCGCAATCTGCGATCCATCAGCGCGCCCACAAGCAGGGTGACGATCAGGACAAGACCGATCAGGACCACGGTGCCGTCGCCCTTCACACCGGCCAGGGACAGGCCGTTTTCCAGCGTCTGCACCAGGATCAGGCCCAGTGCCGTGCCAAGGATGGTGCCGCGCCCGCCGAAGATGCTGGTGCCGCCCAGAACCACGGCGGTGATGGCATCCAGTTCCAGCCCGGTGCCCATATCGGACCGGGTGGTGGATACGCGCGACACGAAGACGATGGCGGCCATGGCCGAGGCGAGGCCGGTGGCGGCGTAGATCGCATATTTGGTGGCATCGACCGGCAGGCCCGCAAAGCGGGCGGCGGTTTCGCTGCTGCCGATCGCATAGATCGTGCGGCCCCAGCGGGTCAGCCCCAGAACGATGCCGCAGATGGCCAGCATCAACAGCACCAGCCAGACCTGGCTGGGCAGGCCCCAGCTGTCGCCCTGGCCCAGCCGGGCGAACCATTCGGGATAGCCGCGCACCGATCTGGCCTGGCTGATCCCTTCGGCCAGCCCACGGTAAAGCGCAAGCGTGCCCAGCGTGGCGATCAGCGGCGGCATCCCGAAGCGGATGATCAGAAGCCCGTTGAACAGCCCGCAGGCCAGCCCCGCCAGCAGCGACAGGGCAATGGCCGCAGGCAGCGGCAAGCCTGCCGATTGCCAGAGCACGCCTACGAGAATGGCGCAGAGGCCCATGGTGGAACCCACCGAAAGGTCGATCCCGCCCGATATGATCACGAATGTCATGGGCAGGGCCACCAGCGCCACCTCGGCCATCAGGCGGCTTTGGTTCAGCAGATTGTCCAGTGTCAGAAAGCGGTCGGATTGCAGCGACAGGATGAACAGCGCCCCCACCACCAGCACAGCCAGAACCGCTTCGTGTCCGTGACGTTTCAGCATCATTTTCCTCCTGCGCTGGCGGCCCGGCGGCGGCGCAGCATGTCGGCACCGACGGTCAGCAGGATCAGCGCGCCGATGAACGCCCGCTGCCAGTAGGCCGAGACATTGACGAAGATCAGCGCCGATCCGATGGCGGCGAACAGCACGGCGGCAAGGCTTGAACCAAAGACGGTGCCGGTGCCGCCCAGAATGGACACGCCGCCGATGACCGAGGCGGTGATGACCAGAAGCTCCAGGTTGGGCGGGGTGGTGGACTGGATCACCTGCAGCTGGGTGGCGAACATCAGGGTCGCCAGACCGGCGAAGGCGCCATGGATCACGAAGGCCATCACGATGCGGCGGCGCACCGGCAGGCCGACGGCGCGCGCCGCCTCGGCATTGCCGCCGATCAGATAGAACGACCGGCCATAAGGGGTTAGCCGCAGCCACAGCCCGGCGGCAATGGTCAGCACGATGGCCCAGACCAGCGGCATGGGCAGGCCGAAGACCGCCATCTTCGCCAGCAGGAAATCGGCGGGCAGGTTGCTGATCCAGGCGCCGCCGGTGACAGAGATCAGGCCGCCCTGCAGCACGGCCATCATGCCCAGGGTTACCACGATGGCGGGAATGCCTGCATAGGCGACCAGCAGGCCGCTGACCGCATTGATGGCCATGCCGCACAGAACCGGCGCCAGCCAGGCCAGCCATATCGGCGCGCCGGATACGGCGATGCTGCCGGATATGGTGGCAAGAACCCCGATCAGCGCGCCGACCGACAGATCAATCTGCCGCATCACGATCAGGATGGTCATGCCGATGGCCGCGATGGCGACATAGGCATTGCCGGAAAAGATCGACCCCAGATTGCGGGCGCTGATGAAGCGGGGGTTGTAAAGCCCGACGCCGACCAGAAGAACAAGGATGGCCAGCGCCACCACACATTCATGGCCATATTCGCTGAAGAACCGGCGCAGCGGCGCCGCTGCGGGCGGGTTGGCCCGGGCAGGCAGGATCTGGCTTGTCATGCAGTTGTCCTCTTGCGGGCGGTCATTGCCAGACCCACGGTTTCGGCCGTGGCCTGATCGCGGGTCAGGGTTGCGGTGATGCGGCCTTCTGCGATCACAAGGATACGGTCCGACATGGCCAGAACCTCGGGCAGTTCGCTGGAGATCATGATGATCGACAGGCCCCGGCTGACCATTTCGCCCATCAGGCGGTGGATTTCGGATTTTGCGCCCACGTCGATGCCGCGCGTCGGCTCGTCCAGGATCAGCACGGAAGGCCCGGTTTCCAGCCATTTGGCGATCACCACCTTTTGCTGGTTGCCGCCCGACAGCTGCCCCACCGGCTGTTCGATCCCTGCGGCGCGGACGCCCAGCCGATCAAAGCCGCGGCGCGCCAGCTGCGCCTCGTGCGCGCGGCGCACGAAACCGGCGGGCGAGATGCGGTCCAGCACGGCCATCGAGATGTTTTCCCGTATGGTCATGGGTTTCACCAGGCCCTGATGGCCCCGGTCTTCGGGCACATAGGCGATGCCCGCATCGCGCGCCGCACGCGGGCTGCCGATGCGCAGGTCTTGCCCGTTCAGGCGAATGGTGCCGGATTTTGCCGGGGTGATGCCGAACAGCGTCTGCGCCAGTTCCGTCCGCCCCGATCCGACCAGACCGGCGATCCCCAGAATTTCGCCCCGGTGCAGGGTGAAGCTGGCATCCCGCACCAGTGGCCCGCCAGTCAGCCCCGCCACCTGCAGCACCGGGCCGCCGATGGGCACGCTGATCTTGGGGAAAACCTGATCCACGGCGCGGCCCACCATCATCGAAACCAGATCGGCCTCGGTGGTGCTGGCGGCCTCGCGGGTGCCGATCCAGCTGCCGTCGCGCAGCACGGTCATGCGATCCGCGATGCGGAAGATCTCGTTCATGCGGTGGCTGACATAGACGATGCNNCATGGCCACCGAAAGCGTGCCGACCCGGCGATCCACATCAAGATCGTGGCAATCGAGATCGGCCAGCAGATCGCGGGCGCGGGCGCGCATCCCGGCCCAGTCGATCACGCCGCCCCGGCGCGGGTAGTGGCCGGAAAAGACATTCTCGGNNGATTTGCCGGCGCCGTTTTCCCCCATCAGCGCGTGAACCTCGCCGGGGTAAAGATCCAGCTGCGCCGAACGCAGGGCGCGGATGGAACCGAAACTTTTCGATATGTCGCGCAGCGCCAGCACAGGCACGCGCGCATCATATCCGCCCCCCGAATGCGGGGGCGGGCTTTGATCTGTCATGATATCCTCCCATCGGGCGGCCCGGGTGTTCCGGGCCGCTTCCGTCAGCGCAAGCGGGGTGTCAGGTCAGGATCTGCCCTGCCAGACGATCGGCCGTGCGGATCGCAT
>DOMY01000299.1 GCA_003509785.1 Gemmobacter sp. | reverse complement strand
CCTGCCCGCTCCACCCCGGACCTTTGGGGGTTTCCGTCTGTTCTGATGGCCCAGCCGTGCACGCCTCACCCGACAGGCTTCTTTCGGGTCTTGTCGAAGGGACGGTCCCAGGGACAGGAAAAACAGGAGCTACCAAATGCAGAACATCGTCATCCTCGCCGGCAACATCGGTCAGAACCCCGAAGTCCGCACCACACAGGGCGGCACGAAGATCACCAACTTCACCCTCGCCACCTCGCGCCCCCGCCTCTCGGAAGGTCGCGCGATCCGCGACAAGGACGGCTACCGGGTCATGGACACCGAATGGCACCGCATCACCTGCTTCAACGGTCTTGGCAAGACTGTCGCAGAGCACTGCGAAAAGGGCATGAAGGTCATGGTCCACGGCCGCATCCACTACACGAAGTGGACCGACGCAACCGGCGTTGACCGCTACGGCTGCGAGATCATCGCGGAGAAGGTCGACTTCCTCAGCCGCCCGAAAGCGACCGAGAATGAAAACCCCGAGCTGGTCGACCGCGAAGACGAGATCCCGTTCTGAAAAGAACGGGGTCTCCCCTGGGCCCGGCGGGGAAACCCGCCGGGTTTGGCCTTGTCCGCTCCAGATGCGGACAAGCCCCATCAGGTTTCTGTCACTGAAGGCAGTCACAGAAACCCTCGATCAATACGAAGGCGGCAATATCGCGGCGGTTGGTCTAGTGGCGGCCAATCGGGGGAGGTTGGAACTGAGTAATCGGTTCTGCGCTGTTTTCTGCCGCGCCGGGGTGCCAAGCATCTGGCCTGCTCGATGTCTTGCCGCTAGGCTCGTCTTATGAAACCCGCAGACAAAGATCGGATTGCTGCCAGTCTGGCCAAACTCATGGCCATGATGTGTGTGCGCAATACCGGGTTGGAAACGCTACACGCAGGCCTGGTTCCGGTCACTCAGACAGGCGACTATTCCGACGTCTTTGTGCTTGATGCTGATGGCCGCAAAATCCCTTGGGCTGAGGTGTCCCACTTCGACGATGACCAGATGCGGGCTCTCATGCGCGAAATCGTCAATCGGCTTTATACGTTTCACGTCTGCTGTGACGATCCGGAGTTTCTCGCGCAGGCAGATAAATGGATGGCGGTTGCGGGGAAGTGGGATGAGCCGGAGCTGGACCGCAAGTTTCTGGGGGCGATTAAATACGAACCCTAACGGAAGCTCCGAATGAATTGGGGTGGTCAAGCCAACAGTAACCATATGATTTCAGTGAAAGTCCCGGCTGGGGAACAACTTCTTGGCCTGCTCACGCGGGTGGTGTGCCGCCGTCTTGCCCCGGCTGATCACCGGGCGTTTGACCTCATCGGCGCGGCCATCGTTGGCGTCGATGATCACGGGGCGGCCAAGGGTGGCCAGCAGGGGTGACACATCCTCGACGATTTCCGCGATCAGGTGGGTGGTCGGGCCATCGCGCTGCACACGGCCCGTCACCCGCACCAGACGGCCCGCGATGACCGCCTTGCGGAACGTCTCATAGACCTGTTTCCAGACGATGATGTTTGCGGTTCCGGTTTCATCCTCCAGTGTCAGGAAAATCACCCCCGCCGCCGTGCCGGGGCGTTGGCGGGTGATGACAAGGCCGGTGACGGTGACCCGGCCCTTGGCTTGCGGCAGGCTGGTGTGGGGCAGGCTTTCAGGCAACCGGGGCCGCATCAGTTCCATCGGATGGGCGCGCAGGGACAGGCGCAGCGCCAGGTAATCCTCGATGACCTCTTGCCCCAAGGTCATCTGCGGCAGGGTGACGGCGGGTTCCATCCCACCCTCGCCATCGGGGCCAAAGAGGGGCAAGGGGGCCGGGGCCTTCAGCGCCTTGGCCGACCACAAAGCCTCGCGGCGGCTGAGGTTCAGGGCGGCAAAAGCATCGCCTTCGGCCAGCCGCTCCAGCGTGTCGGGATGCACGCCGGCGCGCCGCCACAGGCTTTCAACATCGGGATAGCCGTTGCCCCGCGCCGCCACGATCCAGCCCGCGTCTTCCTCGCGCAGGCCCTTGATCTGCCGGAAGCCAAGGCGCAGCGCCAGCCCGCCATCGGCGCGGGTTTCCAGCGTGCAATCCCATTGCGAATGGTTGACGGAAATCGCCCGCACCTCGACCCCATGATCACGCGCATCGCGGACCAGTTGCGCAGGCGCATAGAACCCCATCGGTTGGCTGTTCAGCAGCGCGCAGGTGAAGACCGCCTGATGGTGGCATTTCAGCCAGGCCGAGATATAGACCAGCCGCGCAAAGCTGGCGGCGTGGGATTCGGGGAAACCGTAAGAGCCAAAGCCCTCGATCTGCGCAAAGCAGCGGGTGGCGAAATCCGCGTCATAGCCGCGCGCCAGCATGCCCGACACAAAGCGGTCGCGGAACCCGCCGATGGTGCCCATGCGTTTGAAGGTGGCCAAAGACCGCCGCAAACGGTCCGCCTCGGACGGGGTAAAGCCAGCCGCCACCACGGCAATCTGCATCGCCTGTTCCTGAAACAACGGCACGCCGTAGGTGCGGGCCAACACCTCCATCAGCGCGGGACCAAGGTCTTCGACCGGCTCACGCCCCATGCGGCGGTTGATGAAGGGATGCACCATGCCGCCT
Source organism: Gemmobacter sp. (assembly GCA_003509785.1). GTDB lineage: Bacteria > Pseudomonadota > Alphaproteobacteria > Rhodobacterales > Rhodobacteraceae > Gemmobacter. The sequence continues at coordinate 1,020 of DOMY01000299.1, read as the reverse complement.
TGGATCGGGCCGGGGCGGACGATGGCGACCTCGCAGACCAGATCATAGAATTTACGCGGGCGCATCCGGGGCAGGAAATTCAACTGCGCGCGGCTTTCGACTTGGAAGACGCCAATCGCATCGGCCCGGCACAGCATGTCATAGATCGGCGGGTCTTCGGGGGGCACATTGGCCAGCGTCAGCTTTTGGCCCCGGTGATTGGCCAGCAGGGTAAAGGCCTTGCGGATGGCGGTCAGCATCCCCAGTGCAAGGATATCGACCTTCAGCAGACCCAGCGCGTCGATATCGTCCTTGTCCCATTCAATGATGGTGCGATCCTCCATCGCGGCATTCTCGATGGGGCAAAGTTCATCCAGCCGCCCGTGGGTGATGACAAAACCGCCGACGTGTTGGGACAGGTGGCGGGGAAAGCCGATGATTTCTGCGATCAGCTTTGCCGCCAGCACCATGCGGTTGTCGGTGGGGTCAAGCCCCGCATCGCGCATCCGGTCTTCATTGGGCGCGGCAGAGGACCAGCCCCAGATCTGCCCCGACAGGCGCGCAATCACGTCTTGCGACAGGCCCATGACCTTGCCCACCTCGCGGATGGCAGCGCGACTGCGGAAGTGGATCACCACCGCCGACAGGCCCGCCCGTTCACGGCCATAGCGGTCGTATATCCACTGAATCACCTCTTCGCGGCGTTCGTGTTCAAAATCGACGTCGATGTCCGGCGGCTCTCCGCGTTCCTTGCTGATGAACCGCTCAAAGATCAGGGTGATGGATTCGGGGGGCACTTCGGTGACACCCAGCAGATAGCAGACCACGGAATTGGCCGCAGACCCCCGCCCTTGGCACAGGATGCCTTTGGACCGCGCAAACTGCACGATGTCATGCACGGTCAGGAAATAGGGCGCGTAATCCACCTCGCGGATCAGGGTCAGTTCCTTTTCCACCCGATGCACGATCTTGGGCGGCGGTCCCGCCGGATAGCGCCAGTGCAACCCCTCGCGGGTCAACCGTTCTAGCCGGTCCTGCGCG
>DOMY01000158.1 GCA_003509785.1 Gemmobacter sp. | reverse complement strand
GGGCCGACAATTACATGAACACCCTGGGCCATGTGATGACCAACCACCCCGGCACCGGGCAGGGGATCATGGGGCCATGGGTGCATCAATACCCGCATACCGCCGTGCCCGGCCCGCAGATCGGGTTCCTGCAAGAGGCGATCCGCTGGTGGGATTGCTGGCTGAAGGGCATGGACAATGGCGTGGCCCAAGATCCGCGCTATCGCGCCTACATGCTCCATTCCGCGCCGCCGGATGCCTGCGCCGCGCATCGCNNAACAGCTGGCCTTCGTCCCGCGTGTCGTCCCTGACGCTGCCGCTTTCGCCAGATAGGCTGGGCGGCGCGGGCGGGGCGCTGCATGTGGCGGTGAACACGCCGCAGCACCTTGGCCTGCACACGGGCGAGTTCTTTCCCATGGGGTTGAATGCCGAAATGCCGGGGGATCAACGCCCCGATGATGCGTTGTCGGTCTGCTTCGATACCGATCCGCTGCAAGGCCTTGATCTGCTGGGGCAGGCGGTGTTGCGCTTGCAGCTGACCAGCGACAAGCCCTTTGCCCATCTGATCGCCCGGCTCTGCGACGTGGCGCCCGATGGCAGTTCCGTGCGCTCCGGCCACGGCATCCTGAACCTGCGCCACCGCGACAGCATGGAACATCCCACCCCGGTTCCGGTGGGCGAGGCTTTCGAGGTGACGCTGGCGCTCGATCAGATGGGTTATCGCCTTGCCCCCGGGCATCGGCTGCGGCTGGCGCTGTCCACCACCTATTGGCCCTTCCTCTGGCCCGCGCCCGAAGCGGCCACGCTCACCCTGCTGCAGGGGGATCTGGATCTGCCACAGCACCAGGGATCGGTCGGCGATGAATGGTCGCCGCCCCCGCCCGAATCGGCACAGGGGTGGAATCACCGGATGCAGCGACAAGGCGCTTCGGCCCGCCGGATCGAACAGGATCTGCTCAGTGGCCGAATCAGCTTGATAATCGAGGAAGACACGGGCGATGCCGAAAATCTCGACAGCGGCCTGATGAGTGGTGAAACCTTGCGCGAAGTCTGGTCGATCCACCCCGCCGATCCGCTGTCTGCCCGGGTCGATATCACCTATGAACAGCGCCTTTCGCGGGGTGAATGGGCGGTTCGTACCCTTGCAGAGGCCAGAATGACCGCAGACCGCGACGATTTGCACCATTTCGGGCGCCTGCAAGCCTGGGAAAACGCCGCGCGCGTATTCGCCAAAGACTATGCAGAGCCAGTCAAACGCGACCATGTCTGAATGAAATTCGACGCCGGCAGCATGAAAATTCCAGTTTACGGTTGCCGGTCTTTCGCCCCATGCTTGGGCAAATAATCACAAAAACTGTCAGGGAGACTCGGATGAAAGACGATCTCAGCAAGCTTCTCGCCGCCATCGACGCGGCAGGGCTGACGCGGCGCAGCTTCCTTGGCCGCTCTGCGGCCTTCGGGCTGGCGGCGGCAATGGGTACCACGCTGATGCCGAAAGGCGTTCTGGCGCAGGATGCACCGAAGAAGGGCGGCATCCTCAAGATGGGCCTCGGTGGCGGTGAAAGCACCGATGCGCTGGACCCGGGTCTGGCCGATGGGCCGGTGGCCTTCAACGTGAACCGCCAGTGGGGCGACACGATCGTGAATGTCATGCCCGGTGGCGGGCTTGAACCCCGTCTGGCGGAAAGCTTTGCCCCGAACGAGGATGGCTCGGTCTGGACCTTCAAGATCCGTTCTGGCGTGAAGTATCACGACGGCAGCGAAATGACGGTGGATGACGTGGTCGCCACCTTCAAACGCCACAGTGACGAAAACGCCAAATCGGGCGCTTTCGGCATCATGCAGGGCATTTCCGACATCAAGGCCGATGGCGACAGTGTGGTGTTCACCCTGTCCACCGCCAATGCCGACCTTCCCTATCTGCTGGCCGATTATCATCTGGTGGTGCAGCCCAAGGGTGGCGTCGATAACCCCAATGCCGGTATCGGCACCGGGCCTTACAAAGTGGTTTCGGCCGAACCGGGCGTGCGCTACGTCTTCGAGAAATTCGCCGATCACTGGGATCCGGCAGTGGGCCATTACGATGGCGTCGAATTCCTGGTGATCAACGATGCCACTGCCCGCACGTCTGCGCTGCAATCGGGGCAGGTGCATCTGGTCAACCGTGTTGATCCCAAGGTGGCAAAGCTGCTGTCGCGTGTGCCGGGCGTCAATGTCACCTCGACCCCGGGCCGCGGGCATTACGTTTTCATCATGCACTGCAATACCGCGCCCTTCGACAACAAGGATCTGCGGCTGGCCCTGAAATATGCCATCAACCGGCAAGAGCTGGTCGACAAGATTCTGGATGGCTACGGCACGATCGGCAATGATATTCCTATCAACAAGGCCTATCCGCTGTTCGACGAAACCCTGCCGCAGCGCGAGTTTTCGGTCGAAAAGGCCGCCGAACACTACAAGGCCTCTGGCCATGATGGCAGCCCGATCGAGCTGATCGTGGCCGATGGCGCCTTCCCCGGTGCTGTGGATGCGGCGGCGCTGTTCCAGCAGACCGCGCAGGCGGCAGGTATCCCGCTGAACATCAAGCGGGTGCCGGATGATGGCTATTGGTCGGATGTGTGGAACGTCAAACCCTTCTGCGCCAGCTATTGGGGCGGCCGCCCGGTGCAGGACCAGATGTATTCCACCGCCTATGTCTCCACGGCAGACTGGAACGATACCAAATTCTTCAACACCGAATTTGACGCTCTGGTTCTGGAGGCCCGCGGCGAAACCGATCTGGTCAAGCGCAAAGAGCTTTACACCTCCATCGCCAAGATCCTGTGGGAAGAAGGCGGCGTGATCTGCCCGATGTTCAACGACTGGCTGGAGGCACATAGCGACACCGTTGCCGGGTGGATGGAAGATGGCGAACAGGAACTGATGAACGGTTTCGCTTCGGCGAAAACCTGGTTTGCCTGAGCCGATGGTTCATCCAGTCGTATCCATGGTTGCCCAGCGCTTTGCGCTGGGCCTCCTTCTCCTGTTCGCGGCTTCGGTGCTGATCTTTGTCGGCACGCAGATCCTGCCGGGGGATGTGGCGCAATCCATTCTCGGGCAATCCGCCACGCCACAGACGCTGGCCAATCTGCGTGAACAGCTGGGGCTGAACGAACCTGCGCTGACGCGGTATTTCAGCTGGCTGTTCGGCGTCCTGCAGGGCGATCTGGGCACTGCGCTGTCCAACGGCCAGCCTATCGCCCCGGCCTTGGGCGGGCGCCTGGCCAATACGATGTTCCTCGCGGCCACTGCCGCCGTGATCGCCGTCCCGCTGGCGATCATTCTGGGCCTGCTGTCGGTGCGCTATCGCAACCGCTGGCCGGACAAGCTGATTTCCACCGTGACCCTCGCCACGATCTCGGTGCCCGAATTTCTGGTGGGCTATATCGTGGTCTATTTCCTGTCGGTGCAGTTCCGCGTCTTCCCCTCGCTGGCCTCGGTCTATTCGGGGATGAGTTTTGGGGAAATGCTATACGCCATTTCGCTGCCGGTGATCGTGCTGGTTCTGGCGGTGCTGGGCCACATGATGCGCATGACGCGCGCCGCCATCTTGAACGTGATGCAATCCGCCTATGTCGAAACGGCCGAGCTGAAGGGCCTGCGCCCCTTCACCATCATTGCCCGCCATGCCCTGCCCAATGCGGTGGCGCCGGTGGTGAATGTGGTGATGATCAANNCGCCTATCTGGTGGTGGGCGTCGTCGTGGTCGAGGTGGTCTTCGTCTACCCCGGCATGGGGCAATATCTGGTCGATCACGTTGCCAAGCGTGATGTGCCGGTGGTGCAGGCCTGCGGGCTTGTCTTCGCCGGGGTCTATATCGGGCTGAACCTGATTGCCGATATCGTATCCATTCTGGCCAACCCCCGACTGAGGCACCCGAAATGAGGCGCATCCCGCTTGCCGCCCTTCTGGGCCTGATCTTCACGGGCGCCTATTTCGCGGCTGCCCTTTTTGCCCCGCTGATCGCCCCCTACGGCATGGCCGAGGTGGTGGGTGACAGCTGGGAGCCGTCTTCGGCCTCTCATTGGCTGGGCACCGATTCCATCGGCCGCGACCTGCTGTCGCGCATGATCTGGGGCGGGCGNNGCACCACCATCTTTGTGGCGGTCTGTGCCACGCTGCTGTCCTTCGGGCTTGGCTCCACCCTCGGCTTCTTTGCTGCGGTCAAGGGCGGCTGGGTCGATCAGGTGCTGTCACGCACCGTCGATCTGATGATGTCGATCCCCTCGCTGATCTCGGCGCTGGTGGTGCTTTCGGTGATGCCCGTCACCCTGCCGGTTCTGATCCTGGTCATGGGTATTCTGGACAGCACGCGCGTTTACCGTCTCGCGCGGGCGGTGGCTGTGGATATTGCGGTGATGGATTATGTCGAGGCTGCCCGCCTGCGCGGCGAAAAGCAGGCCTGGATCATCTTCCGCGAAATCCTGCCCAATGCACTGTCGCCGTTGGTGGCCGAAATGGGTCNNTCGTTCCTGGGCCTTGGCGTTCAGCCGCCGATGGCGGATTGGGGCGGCATCGTGAAGGAAAACAAGGAAGGCATCGTCTATGGCATCCCTGCCGCGCTGATCCCGGCCTTTGCCATCGCCTCGCTCGCCATCTCGGTGAACCTCGTGGCCGACTGGGTGCTCAACCGCACCTCCAGCCTGAAAGGAGGCCGTGGTGCCTGAAACATCTGCGCCCAAGTCTGTATCGGACAGCTTTCTGGACATCCGCAATCTGGTGATCGAAGCCACCAGCTATCCGCCGGGCGAGCCGCCCAAGGATGTCACGCTGGTGCATGGCGTGTCGCTCAAGCTGGAAAAGGGCAAGGTTCTGGGCCTGATCGGCGAAAGCGGCGCCGGTAAATCCACTATCGGCCTGTCCTCCATGGCCTATGGCCGCGGCGGTGTGCGGATCACCGGGGGCGAGGTTTTCGTCAACGGCCGCGACATCATGAAGATCGGGGCAGGGGGGCTGCGCGCCCTGCGCGGCAAGGAGGTCACCTATTAGGCGCAATCTGCCGCCGCGGCCTTCAACCCTGCGCGCCCGCTGATGGAACAGGTGATCGAAACCACGCTGATGGGCGGCATGTCGCGGTCCGAGGCAGAGGCGCGCGCCGTCGATCTGTTCCGCCAGCTTGGCCTGCCCAACCCCGAAACCATCGGCCAACGCTTCCCGCATCAGGTTTCCGGCGGGCAGCTTCAGCGGGTGATGACGGCGATGGCGCTGTGCCCGAAGCCCGATCTGGTGGTGTTCGACGAACCCACCACCGCGCTGGATGTAACCACGCAGATTGACGTTCTGGCGGCAATCAAGCGGGCGATCCATGAAACCGGGGTGGCGGCGCTGTACATCACCCATGATCTTGCGGTGGTGGCCCAGGTTTCTGATCACATCATGGTGCTGCGCCATGGCCGCATGGTGGAATATGGCACCTGTGCGCAGGTGATCGAAACCCCGCATGAGGCCTATACACAGGCCTTGGTTTCCGTGCGCTCGATCGACCATACCGAAAAGGCGCCGGGCGCCGATCCTGTGCTGACCGTGCAGGGGGTGACCGCGCGCTACAAAGGCACACACTTCGATGTGCTCAAAAACGTCAATGTCGATCTGCCGGCCGGGCAGACCTTGGCGGTCGTCGGGGAAAGCGGCTCTGGCAAATCGACGCTGGCACGGGTGATTACCGGGCTTCTGCCCGCCGCGCAGGGCCAGATCACCTTTGCCGGGCGCAGGCTGTCTGCCGATCTGGCAGGGCGGTCGCGCGATGATCTGCGCGAATTGCAGATGATCTACCAGATGGCTGATGTGGCGATGAACCCGCGCCAGACGGTGGAAACCATCATCGGCCGTCCGCTGGAGTTTTACTTTGGCCTGAAAGGCGAGGCAAAGCGCAAGCGCGTGCAGGAACTGCTGGATCAGATCGAAATGGGCCGCGGCTTTGCTGATCGCTACCCGGCGGAACTGTCAGGCGGGCAGAAGCAGCGCGTCTGCATCGCCCGGGCGCTTGCCGCCAAACCCCGGCTCATCATCTGCGACGAGGTGACAAGCGCGCTCGATCCGCTGGTGGCCGATGGCATCCTGAAGCTGTTGCTGGATCTGCAGGCGCAGCAGGGCGTGGCCTATCTGTTCATCACCCATGATTTGGCAACGGTGCGCGCCATCGCGGATCGCATCGCGGTGATGTACAAGGGCGAGGTGCGGCGCTACGGCCCGAAATCCGATGTTCTGGCACCGCCCTTTGATGATTACACCGATCTTCTGCTGTCCTCTGTGCCGGAAATGCGGCTGGGCTGGCTGGAAGAGGTGCTGGCCCATCGTCGCATGGCGGCGGCGGGCAACTGATACCGGCAGCAAGCCGGAACCTGCGAACACCTGCAGACGGGGGGCATCAGCCCCCCATTTCTTTCAGATAGCGGCAGATCCGGGCAAAACTGTCTGCCGCGCGCGGCACAGAATGACGGGCGCGCAGGTATCCATGCACCAGCCCCGGTTCGGTAATGCTCAGAGCACGCCCACCTGCAGCCAGAATCCGCCCCACATAGTCTGCACCATCATCGGCCAGCGGATCACATTCCGCCACGATCACCACTGTGGCCGGAAGATTGCCGAAATCGCTGGCCTGCAGCGGCGATGCGCTCGGGTCATGGTCAGGCTCTGCCCCGCCATGACGCAAGCGGCCATAGGCGGCCACATCCGCCGTGGTCAGCATCGGCGCCTCGGCATGCGTGATGTAACTGCCCCGGCTGCGGTCACCGCCCAGCCCCGGATAGATCAGCAGCTGCCCGACGAAGGGCAACTGTTTGCCCAGGGCATGGGCCACCGCCGCCGCCAGCGCGCCCCCGGCCGAATCACCGCACAGCATCAGCGCGCCATACCATTCATCCGCAGCGGCCAGCGTGGCGGCGCAGGCATCCTGAAAGGCGGCGGGATGGGGATGCTCCGGTGCCAGCCGGTAATCGACGCTGACCAGGCGATAGCCGCTGGCGGCGCTGATCTCGGCACAGACATCATCATGGCTGTCGAGCCCGCCCACGACAAAGCCGCCACCATGAAAATACAGACAGGTCAGCGTGTTGCCCGCGCTTTCATAGATCCGGCAGGGCACCCCGCCCAGATCGCGATCTGTCACCTGCACCCCAAGGGGGCGCGGTTTGCGAAAGGCCGCGCACATCCGGTCATAGACCTCGCGTTGCTGGGGGGCGCTGTAACTGGCGGTTTCTGGCGGATACCAGCTTTCTGTTTCGCGGATGAAATCCCAGGTCGGGCCGTCGATAAGGGATTGGTAAT